>NZ_KB714603.1:58033-103364 GCF_000349545.1 Leucobacter sp. UCD-THU | reverse complement strand
CATACAAAACAAAAACGCCTTCGAAAAGATATTCGCCTCGACGGGCTCCTCCGGTACCGGGGCCTGAGCCTCCGCCGGCGGCGCACCATCGACGCCCGGCTCGGGATCGGCAGCGGCTGCCTCGGCCGGAGCCTCGTGCGTGAGCGACTCCTCCGCGGGCGCCTCGACCGGGGCCTCGTCTGCTGGAGTCTCTTCGGCGGCGGCCTTGCGCTGCCAGGGGAACCGGCGCTTGGGCTTCGGGGCCGGGGCGGACTCTGCCTCGGCTTCGTCTACGATCTCGGCCGGGGCCTCCGCCTCGGCGTGGGCGTCGTCCTCGTCCTCCGCATCGTCGGGGGTGCCCGCCTCGGCGTCCTGCAGCTCGGCCACAGTGAAGGGCTCGGTCGGCGGTGCGATCAGCGTGTCGAAGTCGAGCGCGCCGGTCTCTTCGGCGGGCGCCGGATCCTGGCCGAGCTGCTCGGAGACGATCTCGGCCTCGACGGTCTCGGGCACGTCGTCGTCGGCCGGGCCCTCGACTACGGGGGCGGCCTCGATCTCCTCGGCCGGGGACGACGTCGGCTCTGCCGGTGACGAGGTCGGCTCGGCGGAGGGCGCGGGGCGCACCGCGGGGATCGGGGCGGGCACCGGCTCGGCCGGGGTCTCCGCTGCCTCCGGAGCGCCGTCTTCGCGCCGCTCGCCGACCGGGGCGGGCTTCCTCTGCGCTGCGGGTTCGTCGATCGGAGCAGGCTCAGCGGGCGCGGTCGGCTGCGCCGGCTGCTCGGCGACGGAAGGACGGACGTCGTCGGCGTTGACGGCGGCCCCTTCGGCACCTGCCGGCTGCTCGGCGACCGCCGCGGCGCCGGGATCGCTCTCGCTCTGCGCACGCGCAGCGCGCTCCGCCAGGGCCTGCTCCCGCAGCTCGCGCATCTCGCGTCGACTGCGCGGCGTGCCGTCTTCACGGTAGGGCGAGATCTCGACCTCGCCCTCGGGCTGCGGAGCGCTCGCGGGCTTCGGCGCAGCCGTCGCTTCCGAGATCTCGGAGAGATCCAGCGCGCCGGTCTCCTCCATCTCCCGCAGCCGCCGCTCACGGCGGGTCAGCGGTCGCTGTTCGTCCTGCTCACTCATTCTCTGTCGCTTCCTCGGTGTATAAACCGTGCTTCGCGATGTATTGCACTACACCGTCTGGCACCAGGTACCACACCGGGTACCCCCTGGCCACCCGCGCCCGGCAATCCGTAGACGAGATCGCCAGCGCGGGGACTTCCAACAAGCTTACGTGCTCACCTGACAAACCAGAAAGCGAGAGCTCATGCCCGGGCCGCGACACGGCGATGAAGTGGGCGAGCTCCCACAGGCGGTCGATGTCCTTCCACCCGAGGATCTGCTCGACCGCATCGGCGCCCGAGATGAAGAAGAGCTCGTCATCGGGGTACTGGGCGCGCAGGTCGCGGAGCGTGTCGACCGTGTAGGTGGGGCCCGCACGGTCCACGTCGACGCGGCTGACCGTGAACCGAGGGTTCGACGCGGTGGCGATGACCGTCATCAAGTAGCGGTGCTCGCTGGGTGAGACGTGCTGCTTCTGCCAGGGTCGCCCCGTCGGAACGAAGATGACCTCGTCGAGGTCGAAGCTCTGGGCGACCTCGCTCGCCGCGACCAGGTGCCCGTGATGGATCGGATCGAAGGTGCCGCCCATCACTCCGATGCGGCGTCGTGCTGCCACGGAGTGCCGGCTCCTCAGTGGTGCTGAGCGGCGCCGTGCTCGCGCGCGTAGGCCTCAGCCTTCTCGGCGTGGCGGTTGGCGACGTCACGGAACGAGAAGGTCACCAGCGCGAGCGCGGTGAAGGCGACGAAGGCGATGACACCGAAGACGGGGGCCGGGAACGGCAGCTCGTTGACGATGTGGTGCCCCTCTTCGGCGGCGACGGCGATCGTGGCGACAAGTGACATTGAGACCCCTGCATTCATGACGGATAACGAAGTTGACACCCAGTGTATCGGGTTTGATCAGCGAATCTGACCGGCGCCCCGCACGAGCCACTTGGTGCTCGTGAGTTCGGGCAGCCCCATCGGCCCGCGCGCGTGCAGCTTCTGGGTCGAGATCCCCACCTCGGCGCCGAAGCCGAACTCGCCGCCGTCGGTGAACCTCGTGGAGGCGTTCACCATCACCACGGCCGAGTCGACCTCGGCGAGGAAGCGCTCGGCGTTCGCGTAGTCCTGGGTGACGATGGCCTCGGTGTGCCGCGTCGAGTAGCGCTCGATGTGGGCCAGCGCCTCGTCGAGCGACTCGACCACCTTGACGCCCATCTCGAGGGCGTGGTGCTCGGTGGCCCAGGTCTCGTCGTCGGCGGCGAGCACGCCGTCTGCGGCCGCGCGCGCCGCATCGTCGCCGCTCAGTTCGACGCCGGCGCCGATGAGCTCGTTCGCGAGCCGGGGCAGCAGCCGCTCGGCGGCGTCCCGATGCACGAGCAGCGTCTCGGCCGCGTTGCACACGCTCGGACGGTGCGTCTTCGCGTTCTTGACGACCGAGACCGCCATCTCCTCGTCGGCGCTCCCGTCGACGTAGACGTGCACGATGCCCGATCCCGTCTCGATGACGGGCACCGTCGACTCGTTGACGACGGTCGAGATGAGGCCGGCGCTGCCTCGCGGGATCAGCACGTCGATGTAGCCGCGGGCACGCATCAGACGGGCGGCGCCCTCGCGACCGAACTCGTCGATCGTCTGCACGGCCTCGCCGTCGAGACCGGCTCGGGTGACGGCGCGCTGGATCAGCGAGACGAGCACGCGGTTGGAGTGCTCGGCGGCGCTGCCGCCGCGCAGCACCGCGCCGTTGCCGCTCTTGAGCGCGAGGGCGGCGATGTCGACGGTCACGTTGGGGCGGGCCTCGTAGATGGCCCCGACCACACCGAACGGCACGCGCACCTGGCTGATCGCGATGCCGTTGCCGAGCGTGCTCCCCCGCACGACCTGCCCGACGGGATCTGGCAGCGCGATCACGTCGCGCACCGCCGCGGCCAGGCCGCGCAGGCGCTCCGCGTCGAGCCGCAGACGGTCGAGCAGGCCCTCGCCGATGCCGTTCTCGGCGCCGCGCTGCAGATCCTTCGCGTTCGCCTCGACCACCTCGTCGACGCCGTTCTCGAGTTCGACCGCGATCGCTTCGAGCGCGGCGTTCTTCTGCGTGGTGGTGACGGTCGCGAGCCGCTTGGAGGCGGTGCGGGCACGGTCGAGCTTGACGAGGAAGGGATCAGCCTGGGTCATGGCTCTAGCCTAGCGATTCGTCGGGGCTCCTGGCCTCGAAGGCGGTGCCGTGCGGCTCGCCATCGAGCACCGCCGAGAGCAGCTTCGTCTCGGTGAGCAGCACCGCGGTGCCGGCGTCGGCCGCGAGGCGCGCCGCCTGCACCTTCGTCGCCGCGCCGCCAGTGCCCCAGCCCGACTGCGCCTCGCCGATCTCGATGCCGTCCAGTGGGTCGCCGTAGGGCACGAACTCGATGCGCTCGGCCCCGGCCATCATCGGCGGGGCGGTGTAGAGCGCGTCGACGTCCGAGAGCAGCACGAGCCGGTCGGCGCCCATGAGCCGTGCGACGAGGGCCGCGAGCCGGTCGTTGTCGCCGAAGCGGATCTCGTGGGTGGCGACCGTGTCGTTCTCGTTGATGATCGGCAGGATGCCGAGCTGCAGCAGCCGCTCGATCGAGCGCCGCGCGTTGCCGCGGTGCGTCGGGTTCTCCATGTCGTGCGCGGTGAGCAGCACCTGGCCCGCGATGATCTCGTGGGCGCTGAGCGCGCGCTGATAGCGGTTCACGAGGATGTTCTGCCCCACCGCCGCCGCCGCCTGCTGGGTGGCGAGGTCATCGGGGCGCTCGTCGAGGCGCAGGAACGGCACCCCGGTCGCGATGGCGCCGCTGGAGACGAGGATCACCTGCGCTCCGGCCGCGTAGAGGCGCGCCAGGCAGGAGACGAGGTGCGGGATCTGGCCCGCGTTGTCGCCGCTGACCGACGACGACCCGACCTTCACCACCACGCGGCGAGCGTTCAGCAGGCTCTCCCCCGCGTTCGGCTGTCGCGAGCTCACGACTCGCTCTCCCACATGCCGGCCTCGCGCTCGCGCTCGAGCTCGGCGCGGGCCTCGGCCTTCGCGTCCATCAGGTCGTGGTACTCGGTGCGGCGCTCCTTGTTGGTGCGACGGCCGTTCTGGTCGACGCGCAGGTCGGTGCCGCGCGAGCCCATCTGCACCTCGGCGGCGCTCGTGATCGTCGGCTCCCAGTCGAAGACCACACCGGAGCCGGGTCCGATCACCACGGTGGAGCCGGCGGTCGCACCCGCCTTCACGAGCGCGTCCTCGATGCCGAGCTTCTGCAGGCGGTCGGCGAGATAGCCGACGGCCTCGTCGTTGGTGAAGTCGGTCTGCTCGACCCAGCGCTCGGGCTTCGCGCCGAGGATGCGGTAGATGGTGCCGTAGCTGCCGCCCTCGGGCACGACGCGGAAGCCGCCGTCGTCGACGGCCTTCGGCTGCAGCACGATGCGAGGCTGGTGGTCTGCTTCGGCGAGCTCGCGCTCCCTGGCCTGCTCGACGAGTTCGGCGAGCGCGAAGCTCAGTTCGCGCAGCCCTTCGTGCGAGACCGTGGAGATCTCGAACACGCGGTAGCCCTGGGCTTCGAGTTCGGGTCGCACGAAGTCGGCGAGCTCGCGCGCCTCGGGCACGTCGATCTTGTTGAGGGCCACGATCTGCGGGCGGTCGAGCAGCGGCACCTGCCCCTCGGGGACGGGGTACGCCGCGAGTTCGCCGCGGATCACCTCGAGGTCGGAGAGGGGGTCGCGACCCGGCTCGAGGGTGGCGCAGTCGAGCACGTGCAGCAGTGCGCTGCAGCGCTCGACGTGGCGCAGGAAGTCGAGGCCGAGACCCTTGCCCTCGCTGGCGCCCTCGATGAGGCCGGGGACGTCTGCGACCGTGTAGCGGTGGTCTGCGACCTGCACGACGCCCAGGTTGGGGTGCAGCGTGGTGAACGGGTAGTCGGCGATCTTCGGCTTCGCCGCGCTCATGGCGGCGATGAGGCTCGACTTGCCCGCCGAGGGGTATCCCACGAACGCCACGTCGGCGATGGTCTTGAGTTCGAGGGTGAGCGTGCCGCTCCAGCCTTCGGTGCCGAGCAGCGCGAAACCGGGAGCCTTGCGCTTCGCGCTCGCGAGCGCATGGTTGCCGAGCCCGCCGAGGCCGCCCTTCGCGGCGATGAAGCGGGTGCCGGGCTCGGTGAGGTCGATGAGGGTCTCCCCCGCCTCGTCCTTCACCACCGTGCCCACCGGCACCGACAGCACCAGCTCCGCGCCGTTCGTGCCCGCACGGTAGTCGCCCGCGCCGTAGCCGCCGTTCTCGGCGGTGCGATGGGGTCGGCGGTGGTAGTCGAGCAGGGTGGTGACCTGGGGGTCGGCGAGGATCACGACGTCTCCGCCGTGCCCGCCGGCGCCGCCGTCGGGCCCCGCCAGCGGCTTGAACTTCTCGCGCCGCACCGACACGCAGCCGTTGCCGCCGCGACCGGCCTGAAGGTGCACCTGCACCCGATCGACGAACGTCACCATGTTCGAAATTCCCTCGCTAGATACGGCAAAAGGCGAGCCGAAGCCCGCCTCGCCGTTGATTGCCTGAAACTAGGCAGCAGCCACGATGTTGACGACCTTGCGGCCGCCCTTCACACCGAACTCGACCTCACCGGCCGCCAGTGCGAACAGCGTGTCGTCGCCGCCGCGGCCGACGTTCGCACCGGGGTGGAACTTGGTGCCGCGCTGGCGCACGAGGATCTCGCCCGCGCCGACCTGCTGGCCGCCGAAGCGCTTCACGCCGAGGTACTGGGGGTTCGAGTCGCGACCGTTGCGGGTCGAGCTTGCGCCCTTCTTATGTGCCATGAGTCTCTACTCCTTCAGTGTTGCCGAGGCGGTTACTTGATGCCGGTGACCTTGATGCGGGTCAGATCCTGACGGTGACCCTGGCGGCTCTTGTAACCGGTCTTGTTCTTGTAGCGCTGGATGACGATCTTCGGACCGCGGAGGTCGTTGAGCACCTCGGCGGTCACCTTGACCTTGGCGAGAGCCGCGGCGTCGGTCGTCACCTTGTCGCCATCAACGAGGAGCACCGCGGGAAGCTGAAGCTTGCCCTTGGCGTCGCCCGCCACACGATTCACCGTGATGATCGAGCCGACCTCGACCTTCTCCTGACGGCCGCTTGTGCGCACTACTGCGTAAACCACTTGTCACCCTTTTCTTGAGGATCTTCTTCTCGTGTCGAAGCGCAGCCGTGCCGCCTTCGAAGTCTGAGGTGCCTTCACCCACGGGGTGACACCAACGCTCAATAATATCGTGAACTACCGGATGCGGTCAAATAGGCCGCTCCGCGTGTCACTCCTGCCCGGCGTCCTTGCGGCGCGCGGTGGCGTCGAGCGCCTCCGCGAGCGCCTGCTGAGCCGACTTCGCATCGTCGTCGCTCGTCGCGGTCGCCGGCCGTTCGGCGCCGCCCCGCAGCGGGGCGGTCGAGACGCGCCGGCTGCGTGCGCGGCCGGTGCCAGCACTCGGAGCCTCGGGCAGCGCGTCGAGCACCGAGTCGAGCAGCGTGCCGCTCACCGGCGCCTGGGGTTCCGGCGCGCGGCCGCGCGTCGCGGCGGGTTCGCGCGAGGGGCGCGAGGAGACCTTGCCGCTCACCTTCTCGTCGCGGGAGCTCGATCCGCCACGACTGTCGCGGGAGTCGCGCGGCTCGGGGCCGTGGCCCTCCGAGCGCTCCTCGGGCTTGGAGCCCTGGATGGTCGAGGCCGCCACCTGCGCGAGCATGTTCTTCGCGCCGTCGGTGATGGCGTGGGCCTGGCTCTTGCTGTCGTGCTGGTGCTGCTGCGACTGCGACTGCGATCCCTTGCCGCGCTTCGAGCCGCGCGAGGATCCCTCGCTGCGGTGCTTCGTCACGGGCTCGTGATGCACGATGACGCCGCGGCCGGCGCAGACCTCGCAGGGCTCGCTGAACGACTCGAGCAGGCCGAGGCCCAGCTTCTTGCGGGTCATCTGCACGAGGCCGAGGGAGGTGACCTCCGCGACCTGGTGCTTGGTGCGGTCGCGGCTGAGGCACTCGACCAAGCGGCGCAGCACGAGATCCCGGTTCGATTCGAGCACCATGTCGATGAAGTCGACCACGATGATGCCGCCGATGTCGCGCAGCCGCAGCTGCCGGACGATCTCCTCGGCGGCCTCGAGGTTGTTCTTGGTGACGGTCTCCTCGAGGTTGCCGCCCGATCCCACGAACTTGCCGGTGTTCACGTCGACCACGGTCATGGCCTCGGTGCGGTCGATCACGAGCGAACCGCCGGAGGGCAGCCAGACCTTGCGGTCGAGCGCCTTCGCGATCTGCTCGCTGACCCGGTACTCGTCGAAGATGTCGCGTTCGCCCTCGTAGCGCTCGACGCGCTGCAGCAGATCCGGGGCCACCTGCGAGAGGTAGCGCTCGATCGTCTCGTAGGTGTCGTCGCCCGCGATGCGCAGCCGGTGGAAGTCCTCGTTGAAGACGTCGCGCACGATCTTGATGAGCATGTCTGGCTCGGAGTGCAGCAGCACGGGGCCGCCGCCCTTCTCGACGCGCTTCTGGATGGACTCCCACTGGCGGGTGAGCCGCTGCACGTCGTGCGTGAGCTGATCCTCGCTGGCGCCCTCCGCGGCGGTGCGAACGATCACTCCGGCGCCGCTCGGCAGCACCTCCTTGAGGATCTTCTTGAGGCGCGCGCGCTCGGTGTCGGGAAGCTTGCGGGAGATGCCGTTCATCGCGCCGCCCGGCACGTAGACCAGGAAGCGTCCGGGCAGGGAGATCTGGCTCGTGAGGCGAGCGCCCTTGTGGCCGACCGGGTCCTTCGTGACCTGCACGAGCACCTGATCGCCGGGCTTGAGGGCGTTCTCGATGCGGCGGGCCGTGTTGCCTCCCTCGAACTCCGACCAGTCGACCTCGCCCGAGTAGAGCACCGCGTTGCGGCCGCGTCCGATGTCGACGAACGCCGCCTCCATGCTCGGCAGCACGTTCTGCACGCGGCCCAGGTAGACGTTGCCGATGAGCGACGATTCGCTCGAGCGCGCCACGTAGTGCTCGACGAGCACCTTGTCCTCGAGCACGCCGATCTGCACGCGGTCCGCGGTGGTGCGCACGATCATCTCGCGGTCCACCGCCTCGCGGCGCGCGAGGAACTCGGACTCGGTGATGACCATGCGCCGACGGCCGGCGTCGCGTCCGTCGCGGCGCCGCTGCTTCTTCGCCTCGAGCCGGGTGGATCCCTTCACCTTCTGCGGCTCGGTGATCACGGGGGCCTGGCGCTCGCGGCGGCGCGGTTCGTCGTCGGATCGGTCCGGATCCGATCCGCCGGAGCGGCGGCGCGTGCGGCGCGATCCCGAGCCGTTCTCGCGGTCCGCGGGCTCGTCGTCACGCTGGAACCGCTGATCGAGCAGCTCATCGAGCTGGCTGAGCTCGCCCTGGCGAGGCTCGACCTGGCCGTGAAAGGAGTCGCTCTGGCGCCAGTCGACGCGGCGGGGGCGCGGCTGCACCGGGGGCACGTCGGGGGCGAGGAAGATCAGCCTCGTGGTCGCGCGGAAGCGCTCCTCGGGCGTCATCTCGGCGAGCGGCAGCAGCAGCTTCGGCGCTTCGGGCTTCTTCGGCTGCTCGGGATCGCCCTCGGCGGGCGCAGCGACGGCGCCGTCGAAACCGTCGCCGCTCGACTCCGAAGCGTTCTGCTCCGGCGCAGGGGCGGCTTCAGCGGAGGCGGCCTCAGCCGAAGGCGCCTCACCCGATGCACCATCGGCCGTATCGGCGAGGGCGGGCTGCTCGGCCGCGGCAACCCCGTTGCCGCTCGGCGTCGTCTCTGCGGTCTGCGCGAGCTCGTCGCCCGCAGGCTCTTCGCGGTGGTCTTCTGTTGTGCTGTTCACCATTCCTGGTGTCTCCTCTACCCAGGGAGAATCTCGTTCTCGCCGGAAACCCTACTCGTGCGGTGTGATCCGCAAATCCTGTTCTCCGCGAATGCCGCGCACTCGCGCTCGGTCGGTCTTCGACCGGTGACCGCCTCTCGGCAGTCAAAAGACTGTGCGTGCGATACGCCTTCTCGGCATCTCGCACCGCACTCCATTATGTCACGGAGTCGGCTGAGCACGAGGTTCGCCGCGCGACCCGCGTCTTTCAGGCGCATCCGGATAAGATCGCCCCATGAGCCCCGAGCCCCGCGTCTCCCAGCGCCCACTCGCCTTCGCCGTCTTCTCGATCGTCGCCGGGGCGATCGGCTGGTTCGCGTCGTTCGAACTGCTCACCGAGTACATGAAGACGCTCGCGAACCCCGACTACGTGCCGAACTGCGCCGTGAGCGTGCTCGTCACCTGCGGCCCGAACATGGGCTCGTGGCAGGGGTCGCTGTTCGGCTTCAGCAACACCATCATCGGCGTCTCGGCCTTCATCGCGCCCATCGCGGTGGGCGTCGCCCTTCTGGCGGGCGCGCGCTTCTCGCCCTGGTTCTGGCGGGTGTACCAGCTGGGACTGCTCGGCGGCTTCGTCTTCATCTGCTGGCTGTTCTCGCAGAGCGTGTTCGTGCTCGGTACCCTCTGCCCCTGGTGCATGGTCGTCTGGACCGTGATGATCCCGCTGTGGTGGGTCACCGCGTTCCGCCCCTACGCCTCGGGCGACGTGCCCACGACCGCGGCTACGCGGAACGTTTTCACGCGGCTCTACTCGTGGACCTGGGTGATCGTGGTGTTCTGCTACGTGCTGCTCGCGTTCATCGCGCAGCTGCGGCTCGACTGGCTGGCCGAGTTCGCTCGCGCATAGCCGCCCCGAGACCGCGGTGCGTCGGGCGCGCAGGCGCTCATCCCGAGTGCAGATCGCTCCACAGCGCGTCGACCTGCGCGAGGGTTTCGGCCTCGCTGCCCGAGGTGTCGATGATGCGGTCGGCGACCGCCCGCCGATCCTCGTCACTGGCCTGGTGCGCGATGCGGGCGCGGGCGTCGGCCTCGCTCATGCCCCGCAGCTCAACCATGCGCGCGATGCGCTGAGCGGCGGGGGCGTCGGCGACGAGCACGAGATCCCAGTCGGAATCTCGTACCGCGCCCGTCTCGACGAGCAGCGGGATCTCGTACACGACCACGGCCTCGGGGTCATCGGCCTCGGCCGCTGCGATCCGCTCGTCGGCGATGCGACGCACCTCTGGGTGCACGATGCCGTTGAGCGCGGCGAGCGCCTCGGGATCGCCGAAGACGATGCCGCCCAGCGCCGCGCGGTTCAGCTCGCCCTGCGCTCCGAGCACCCCCTCGCCGAAGCGTTCGGCCACGCGCTCGAGCCCGGGCGATCCGGGCGCCACCGCCTCCCGGGCCAGCTGATCCGCGTCGATGCGCACCGCGCCCAGTTCGGCGAGGCGCCGGCCGATCGTCGACTTGCCCGAGGCGATGCCGCCCGTCAGCGCGATCAGTTTCATGGGGTTCACGATACCGGCAGCGGAGCGGCCCGCCCGGTTATGCTGGCGGCATGCTCGAACTCATCACCGGCATCACGCTCGCGGCGTCGGCGGGGCTGAACGCCTACATCCCACTGCTCGGGCTCGGGCTGCTCTCGCGGTTCACCGACATCGTGCAGCTGCCGTCGGGGTGGGCGTGGCTCGAGAACGGGTGGAGTCTCGGCGTCCTGGGCGTGCTGCTCGTCGTCGAGGTGCTGGTCGACAAGTTCCCCGTGCTCGACACGGCCAACGACGTGCTGCAGACCGTGGTGCGCCCGGCTTCGGGCGGCATGGTCTTCGCCGCTGGGTCGTCGAGCGAGACGGTCGCCGTCGCCGATCCCGCGGCCTTCGTCACCTCGGCCGAGTTCTGGCCGTTCGTGCTGGGCGTGCTCGTCGCGCTCGTACCGCACCTGCTGAAGGCGATCGCGCGACCGGTGCTCAATGCGCTGACCGGCGGGGCCGGCGCGGCGGTGTCGAGTTTCTTCGAGGACATCGGTGCGCTCGTGCTCACCCTACTCGCAGTCGTGGTGCCGGTGCTCGCGCTCGTACTGCTCATCGTGGTCGTCGTGGTGCTGGTTCGCAGACTGCGGCGCGCTCAGCTGCGGCGCCGGGAGCAGCGGGCGGCGGCAGGCGAGACATCGCCCCCGGTCTGAGCGGCGACTCCGCCCGATCGGTCCCCGGCGAGTGGGAGAGAACTGCGCTCCCCTGCCCGATCCCGAGCAGTTCTCGACTCTCCCGCAGCGCGGGGGCTGCTCGCGCAGCGCGGGGGCGCCCGAGCCCACCGACGAAGCGGCAAGCGCGGCGCGAGCGCTTCGCCCGAGCCGCGGTCCGGATCCCGATACGCCGAAGGCCCGGCCCCCGAACAGGGGCCGGGCCTTCGCGAACTCACCGCCGAGCTGAACGCTCGGCCGACGAATCTCAGTTGCCCTCGAGCTGAGCCTTCAGCGCGGCGAGAGCGGCGTCGTCGGCCAGTGCGCCGGCCGACGACGAATCGCTCGAGAAGCTCGACGAGGGGGCGTCGGCGGCGGGAGCCGCGGCGGCCTCGACGAGCGAAGCGGCGACCTGCTTCTTGTGAGCCTCCCAGCGCTCCTGGGCAGCAGCGTACTCCTGCTCCCACTTCTCGCGCTGCGACTCGAAGCCTTCCTTCCACTCCTGGGTCTCGGGATCGAAGCCCTCGGGGTACTTGTACTCGCCGTTCTCGTCGTACTCGGTGGTCATGCCGTACAGCGCCGGGTCGAACTCGGTGCCCTCGGGATCGACGCCCTCGTTGGCCTGCTTGAGGCTGAGCGAGATGCGGCGACGGTCGAGATCGATATCGATGATCTTGACGAAGACCTCCTGGCCCGCCTGCACGACCTGCTCGGCGAGCTCGACGTGCTGACCCGACAGCTCCGAGATGTGCACGAGGCCCTCGATGCCGTCCGCGACGCGCACGAACGCGCCGAAGGGCACAAGCTTGGTGACGACGCCCGGGGCGATCTGGCCGATCGCGTGCGTGCGGGCGAAGACCTGCCACGGGTCCTCCTGGGTGGCCTTCAGCGAGAGCGAGACGCGCTCGCGATCCAGCTCGACGGAGAGCACCTCGACGGTGACCTCCTGGCCGACCTCGACCACGTCGGAGGCGTGCTCGATGTGCTTCCAGGACAGCTCGGAGACGTGCACGAGGCCGTCCACGCCGCCCAGGTCGACGAACGCGCCGAAGTTGACGATCGACGAGATGACGCCCTTGCGCACCTGGCCGGGCTTGAGCTCCGCGAGGAACGAGGAGCGGGTCGCCGACTGCGTCTCCTCGAGGAGCGCGCGACGCGACAGCACCACGTTGTTGCGGTTCTTGTCGAGTTCGAGGATCTTGGCCTCGATCTCCTGACCCAGGTAGGGGGTCAGGTCGCGCACGCGGCGCAGCTCGATGAGCGAGGCGGGGAGGAAGCCGCGCAGCCCGATGTCGACGATCAGGCCGCCCTTGACGACCTCGATGACGGTGCCGGTGACAACGCCCTCGTTCTCCTTGATCTTCTCCACATCGCCCCAGGCGCGCTCGTACTGAGCACGCTTCTTGGACAGGATGAGGCGACCTTCCTTGTCCTCCTTCTGGAGCACGAGCGCCTCTACGGGATCGCCGACCTGAACGACCTCATCGGGGTTCACGTCGTGCTTGATGGACAGCTCGCGCGAGGGGATGACACCCTCGGTCTTGTAACCGACGTCGAGGAGCACCTCGTCGCGGTCGATCTTCACCACGGTGCCCTCGATGAGGTCGCCGTCGTTGAAGAACTTCAGGGTCGATTCGACCGCTGCAAGGAAGTCGTCGGCTGAGCCGATGTCGTTAACTGCGACCTGCTTGCTCTCGGTCGTTGCGTTCGTCATGAAATTGGTCTCCAGAATGGACATGGAATCAGGTGGTCGCACGGACGCGGTCGGATCGCTCAGATCCGCGAGTCGCTCCCACACGTGGACATGGTTGAGTCGCCACAGAAAAGTGACACTCGATCTTATCCCGAGGACACGCCCGGGATCAAGTGCAGAGCCGCCCGCGTTTCGCGGCCGTCGCGGCGGGCTCCCGCGCCGGGTCTCACACCGCCGCTGGAGCCTTGCGGGTCGGGCCCGAGGCCGCCCGGGCGAGTGCGGAGACCCCGAGCAGCAACGCGACCGCGAGCGCCGCAAGGAAGATGAGGAACTGGATGTTCGTCTCGATCGTCTCGGCGTTCCAGGACCCGAGATCGAGCGCCCACTCGTCGGGCTGCCCGAGCACAGCCGCGACCGCGCGATCCATCACCAGCGCGCAGCATCCGAGAAACGCCGTCACGAGGGCGGCCACCGCGAGCCCCGGCAGCGGCAGGTAGCGGATTGCGAGAGCCGAGACCCAGATCGGCGCCGCGCCGATCGCCGCGATCGGCAGTGCGGGCCACAACCACAGCTCGGCCCGCCCGATCGCGACGAACACGATCAGCAGGAAGAGCAGCAGCGCTGCGGTCTCGATGACGAGGACGAGCAGCGTGCGGTGCCGCCGCAGCCCGCCGGGCAGATGCAGCACCGTCAGCCAGATCGGTGTGAAGACGAACAGCAGCGCGAACACCACCGCCGAGACCGCGATGACGAGCCACGACCCGGTCGAGAACTGCAGCCACACCACGAGCAGCAGGGCCATGAGGCAGGCGGTCGAGCCCCCGAGCGCCAGCCAGCCGGGTCCGGGCACGGGCAGCAGCGGGAGTGTGGTCAGGCAGAACGCGATGCCGACGGCCGGCAGCACGACCCAGAACCAGCTGAGCGTGTGCTGCACCGAGAGGTTGACGATGAAGCAGGCGAGGATCGCGGCGGTCCACGAGAGCAGCGTCGTCCAGAGGATCGCGCTGCGCCACCCGCGGTAGCTGCGGGCATCGCGCTTGTCGGCGCGCCCCTCGCGATCCTCGCTCGCGCTGATCAGCTCCTGCCCGCTGACCCCGAGCTCGGCCGCGATCGCCTGCACCAGGGTGATGTCGGGATAGGAGAGGCCGCGCTCCCACTTGGACACGGCCGACTCCGTGACGTGCAGCCGCTCGGCGAGCTGACGCTGGGTGAGGCCGCCGGCGCGGCGCCGCTCCGTGACGAATCGCCCGAAGTCCTGTTTCGTGATTTCCATGGTCCCGATCCAATCAGCCGCTGCGGCCCGACCGCGCCGAAACGCGTGATTCTGCGACTCGACCGTTCGGCCAGTCGCGGAATCACGCGGAAGTCGGGGCCGAATCGACCCGCGGCGCCGGCGCGGCGCCTAGTGTGCGGCCGCGTTCCAGTTCGCTCCGCGCCCCACCTGCACCTCGAGCGGCACTGAGAGTTCGGCGGCGCCCGCCATCTCGGCGCGCACGATCTCCTCGAGGGCGTCCCACTCGCCCTCGGCGACCTCGAACATGAGCTCGTCGTGGATCTGCAGCAGCATGCGCGACCGCATGCCCGCGGCGAGCATGCGCTGCTCGACCTGGATCATGGCGCGCTTGATGATGTCGGCCGCCGAACCCTGGATCGGGGCGTTGAGTGCCGCGCGCTCGGCATTCTCGCGCAGGATGCGGTTGGGGCTCGCGAGATCGGGGAACGGCCGCCGCCGCCCGAAGATCGTCTCGGTGAAGGTGTCGCGCTTGGCCTGATCGACCACGGAGCGCAGGTAGTCGCGCACCCCGCCGAACCGCTCGAAATAGTCTTCCATGAGCTGGCGGGCCTCGGCGGCCGAGATGTTCAACTGCTTCGAGAGGCCGAATGCCGAGAGGCCGTAGGCGAGGCCGTACGACATGGCCTTCACCTTCGAGCGCATCTCGCTCGTCACCTCCTCGGGCGGCACCCCGAAGATGCGACCGCCCACGAAGCGGTGCAGATCCTCGCCCTGCCGGAAGGCCTCGATCAGCCCCTCGTCTCCCGAGAGGTGCGCCATGATGCGCATCTCGATCTGCGAGTAGTCGGCCGTCATCAGCGCCTCGTACTCGGGGGCGTAGATGAAGCCCTCGCGAATGCGGCGGCCCTCCTCCGAACGCACCGGAATGTTCTGCAGGTTGGGGTCGGTGGAGGCGAGGCGGCCCGTGCTCGAGCCCGTCTGCACGAACGTCGTGCGGATCCGCCCGTCGTCCTGCACCGCCTTGATGAGCGTCTCGACCATCTGCCGCAGCTTGTTCGCGTCGCGGTGCGCGAGCAGCGCATCGAGGAAGGGGTGCGGGTTCTTGACGCGCAGATCGGCGAGCGCTGCCGCGTCGGTCGTGTACCCGCTCTTCGTCTTGCGGGTCTTCGGCATGTCGAGTTGCTCGAAGAGCACCTCCTGCAGCTGTTTCGGAGACGAGAGGTTGACCTCGCGGCCGATCGCGTCGAAGGCCTGCTGCTGCAGATCGGCCACGCGCGTGGTCAGCTCGGCGTTGTGCGCCTCGAGCAGCGGCAGGTCGATCTGCACGCCCCGTTGCTCGAGCGCCGCGAGCACCGGCACGAGCGGCAGCTCGATGTCGTGGTAGATGTCGGCCGTGCGCGACTCGAAACGGGAGACGGCCGAGTCGTGCGCGCGGGCGATGTACCAGGCGAGCGCCGCGGAGTCGGCGACGGAGCCCTCGTCGGGAACGAGCTGGTTCGGGTCGCCCTCGGGCACCTGCTCGCCGAGGAAGCGGAACACGGCCTCGGAGATCGACTTGTCAGGAGTCTGGGGGCGCAGCAGCCACGAGGCGAGCAGCAGGTCGCCCTCGATGCCGCCGATCGCAGCGCCGGCGCGGGCCGCGACCGCGATCTGCTGCTTCGCATCGAAGAACACCTTGGGCGCGTCGGAGGCGAGCCACTGCTCGAAGAGCGAGTAGTCGCGACCGCCGGGCTGCCAGTGGAACAGCACCGACGAGTCGGGTGTGGCGACACCCACCTCGAACCCGGCGCCGCTCTGCTGCATGAGCACGGCGGGGCGCTCGACCTTCGCCAGCCAGTCGGCCAGCTCCTCGTCGATGAGGTTCTTCGCCTGCGGCTGCTCGGGCACGAGAGACACCGCGGTCGCTCCCCCGGCCGGCACCTCAGCGCCCGCGAGTTTACCGACCCGCTGCAGCAGCGTGCGGAACTCGAGCTTCGCGAACACCTGCTGCACGGCGGCCATGTCGATCTCACCGCGCTTCAGCTCGTCGAGCGTGATCTCGAGCTCGACGTCGCGCACGAGACGGTTCAGACGCCGGTTGCGCTCGGCGAGGTGGGCGTTCTCGCGCAGGCTCTCGCCGACCTTGCCCCCGATCTCGTCCTGTCTGCGCAGGATCTCCTCGAGCGAGCCGAACTGATTGATCCACTTCACCGCGGTCTTCTCGCCGACGCGCGGCACGCCGGGCAGATTGTCGCTCGTCTCGCCCACGAGGGCGGCGATCTCCGGGTACTGCTCTGGGCGCACCCCGTAGCGCTCCATCACCTTCTCGGCGTCGTAGCGGGTGAGCTCGCTGACGCCCTGCTTGGAGGGGTAGAGCAGCGTGATGCGGTCGTCGACGAGCTGGATCGTGTCTCGATCGCCGCTGACCACGAGCACCCGGTAGCCGGCGTCGGCGCCGCGGGTCGCGAGGGTCGCGAGGATGTCGTCGGCCTCGTAGTTCTCTTTCTCGAGGGTGCGGATGCCCATGGCGTGCAGCGCCTCCTGCAGCAGCGGCACCTGACCCTTGAACTCGGGCGGGGTCTCCCCCCGGGTGCCCTTGTACTCGGGGTACTCCTCGGTGCGGAACGAGTACCGCGAGATGTCGAAGGCGATGGCCAGCGCGTCGGGATTCTCGTTGCCGAGCAGGTTGATGAGCATCGAGATGAAGCCGTGGATGGCATTGGTGTGCTGCCCGGTCTGCGTCTGGAAGCTGTCGACGGGCAGGGCGTAGAACGCCCGGAAGGCCAGCGAGTGGCCGTCGATGATCATGAGAGTAGGCTGAGGCGTATTCGACACGCGTCCAGCCTACAAGCCGCCACCGACAAGGAACCAGCCGCGACATGACCGCTTCCTCCGCGCCCGAGACCGCCCAGCACTCCCCCGATCCGCGGGCGACGTCGCCGGGCCTGGACTACATCCGCGAGCGCGGCCTCGGCGCCCTCGCAGATCGCATGGGCATCGAGGTCGTCGAGTTCGAGCGCGACCGGGCCGTCGCCACGATGCCCGTCGAGGGCAACACGCAGCCGGTGATGCTGCTGCACGGCGGCGCCTACGTCGTGCTCGGCGAGACCCTCGGCTCGATGCACGCCAACTTCGTCGCACCAGAGGGCCACGTCGCAGTCGGCATCGACATCAACGCGACGCACACCGGATCCGCCACCTCGGGCGTCGTCACGGGTGTCTGCACGCCGATCAAGCTCGGCCGATCCATCACGGTGCACGAGATCGTGGTGAGCGACGACCAGGGTCGCCGCTGCTCGACCGTGCGCATCACGAACTTCTACAAGCGGGTCGGCTGAGGCCCGCGGCCGAGGCCCGGAGCCGAAGCTCCGGGGGCGAGACGCGCACCGAGCCCTCCACGGATCACAGAGAAGCGCCCCGGCCGTTCGGCCGGGGCGCTTCTCCGCATCGGATGTCAGTCCTTCTTCGGGCCGAGCTGATCGATGATCGTCTTCGCGACGTCCTGCATCGTGAGGCGGCGATCCATCGACGCCTTTTGGATCCAGCGGAAGGCCTCGGGCTCGCTGAGCCCCATCTTGTCGTTGAGGATCCCCTTCGCGCGGTCGACCAGCTTGCGGGTCTCGAAGCGCTCGGCGAGGTCGGCGACCTCGCTCTCGAGGGCGACGATCTGCTGGAAGCGCGAGAGCGCGATCTCGATCGCGGGGATCAGATCGGCCGGGGTGAACGGCTTCACCACGTAGGCGAGGGCGCCCGCCTCGGTGGCGCGCTCCACGAGCTCGCGCTGGCTGAAGGCGGTGAGCAGCACCACCGGTGCGATGTGCTCCTTGTTGATCTGCTCGGCCGCCGAGATGCCGTCGAGCTTGGGCATCTTCACGTCCATGACCACCAGATCGGGGCGCAGCTCCTCGACGAGGCGCACTGCCTCCTCGCCGTCACCGGCTTCGCCGACCACGTCGTAGCCGTTGTCGCGAAGCGTCTCGACGATGTCGAGGCGAATCAGGGACTCGTCTTCCGCAACGACGACGCGTCGCGCGGGTGCGGTGCTCTGTTCAGTCATGCTGAGTAGTTTACTCCTGCGTTCGGGGGAGATAGCGGGATACCTGGGTGCGGGAAGCCCGTCGTGCGACGGCGGGCGCCGGTGCCGGATGCGGGACTCGAACCCGCACACCTTTCGGCAGCGCATTTTGAGTGCGCCGTGTCTGCCAATTCCACCAATCCGGCGTGTGAGGACCCGACGAGCGCGCCTGCGGCGCGCTCCACGGGCCCTCCATGGGCCAGCAGCCTAGCCTACCGGATCACACCGGGATGCCGCCGCGACCGAGGGCGTGCTTGCGCGGCCCCGCCTCGGGCAGCTGGCCGGTGGCCTCGCCGATCCGGTGGATGCGCAGCGTGTTGGTGGTGCCGATCACCCCGGGGGGCGACCCGGCGATGATCACGACCTTGTCGCCGATATTCACGCGAGCGTGGTCGAGCAGCACCTCGTCGACCTGCGCGAACATCTCGTCGGTGCTGCCGACGCGGGGCACCTCGTAGCTGCGGGCGCCCCAGGTGAGCTCCATGCGCCGACGCGTGTCGGCTTCGGGGGTGAAGCCGATGATCGGGATCGGGCGGCGCAGCCGCGACATGCGCCGCACGGTGTCGCCCGACTCGGTGAACACGCAGATGTAGCGGGCGCCGACGAAGTCTGCGACATCCGAGGCTGCGAGCGTGAGGGCGCCGCCCTGCGTGCGGGGCGCCGTGCCGAGCGGCTCGATGCGGTCGAGGGCGTGGTCCTCGGTGGCGGTGATGATGCGCGCCATGGTCTCGACGGCCTGCACGGGGTATGCGCCCACGCTGGTCTCTCCCGACAGCATCACGGCGTCGGCTCCGTCGAGGATCGCGTTCGCGCAATCGGAGGCCTCGGCTCGGGTGGGGCGCGGGTTCTCGATCATCGACTCGAGCACCTGGGTCGCCACGATCACCGGCTTGGCGTTGCGGCGGGCCAGCGCGATCGCCTCGGTCTGCACGAGCGGCACCCGCTCGAGCGGCAGCTCCACCCCGAGGTCGCCTCGGGCGACCATGATGCCGTCGAACGCGTCGACGATCTCCTCGAGGTGGTCGACGGCCTGCGGCTTCTCGATCTTCGCGATGACGGGCAGGCGGATCCCCTCCTCGCCCATGATCTCGTGCACCCGGGTGATATCGGCGGCGTCGCGCACGAACGAGAGCGCGATGTAGTCGACGCCGAGCTGCAGCGCCCAGCGCAGATCCTGCTCGTCCTTGTCCGACAGCGCGGGAACGTTGACCGAGACGCCGGGCAGGTTGATGCCCTTGTTGTTCGACACCGCGCCCGGAATCTCGACCGTGGTGTACACCGTGTCCTCGGTGACGCGCTCGGCCCGCAGCGCGACCTTGCCGTCGTCGATGAGCAGCGGATCGCCGGGGTTCACGTCGCCCGGCAGCCCCTTGTGGGTGGTGCTGCAGATGGTGCGGTCGCCCATGATGTCGCGGGTGGTGATCGCGAACTCGTCGCCGACCTCGAGCTCGTAGGGGCCGCCCTCGAACTTGCCGAGGCGGATCTTCGGCCCCTGCAGGTCGGCGAGCACCGCGATCGGTCGGCCGACCTCGGTCTCGGCGCGGCGGATGTTGCGGTAGATGCCCTCGTGCACGTTGTAGGTGCCGTGGGACATGTTGAGCCGCGCGACGTTGACGCCGGCCCGGATCAGGTCGAGGGTGTGGTCGTAGCTGGAGACCGCGGGGCCCCAGGTTGCGACGATCTTGGCGTGGCGCATGTCGGCTCCTTGCTGCTTGGACGAGTGCGTCGGACTAGACGGTGCGGGCCGGCTCCGCCGAGCCGCCGCTCTGGCTCGGAGCCTCGGACGATGCCTCGGAGGGAGCGTCGACGGGCGCTGCGGGGGCGTCGCGGTGGGGCAGGACGTGGAAGAACTCGTCGGGGTTCGCGGTGTCGGCGAGCACCGAGTCGGCGGGGTTGCGGCGTCCCGGCAGGTAGACCGAGGCCTCGATGCCGACGTGGCGACGCCACTGCACCAGGAGGATGATCACGCCCAGCACGACCGCGAGGAAGGCGGCGAGCACGTTCGTGCGGATGCCGAGGAAGAGCAGGCTGGGATCGACGCGCAGCGACTCGGTGACCGTGCGGCCGATGCCGTACCAGACGAGGTAGAGGGCGAAGAACTTGCCCCAGCGCGGGCGCCACTTGCGCTCGATGGCCAGCAGCACGACGATGCCGAGCAGATTCCACACCGCCTCGTAGAGGAAGGTCGGGTGGAAGAGGGTGCCCTCGGGCAGACCGATCGGGAACGCGGGGTTGGTCGACTCGATCTCGAGGCCCCACGGCAGCGTGGTCGGGCCGCCGAAGAGCTCGTGGTTGAACCAGTTGCCGAGTCGGCCGACGGCCTGCGCGAGCAGCAGGCCGGGCACGAGCGCGTCGGCGAAGGACCAGAAGCGGATGCCCGTGATGCGCGAGGCGATCAGCACGCCGATAGCGCCGCCGAGCAGTGCCCCGAAGATCGCGATGCCGCCCTGCCAGAAGGCGAAGACGTCGAGCGGGTTCTTGCCGGGGCCGAAGTAGTCGCCCCAGTGGGTGACCACGTGATAGAGGCGCGCGCCCACGATGCCGAGCACGAGCGCCCACACGAGGAAGTCGAAGACCGCGCCGCTCTCACCGCCGCGGCGGCTGAGGCGGCGACCCGTCCAGATCGCGGCGAAGATGATGCCGACGATGATGCACAGCGCGTAGATGTAGATGCGCAGCGGCCCGATCTGGAAGAACTGCATCTCGGGGCTCGGGATACTGAACGGGAGAATCATCCACTCCTCTTTCGCCTCCGGCGCTGGCCGGTGATCGCTCGCGGCGCTCTGCCGCTGAATCTGTCATGGGGAAGCCGCGCGGAGGGGATCCTCGCGGCGAACGTGTCAATCCTACAGCGCGGCGCCTGCGGCGACCGCGCCATCGGGGCGCAGCGTGCCGGCGGCGATCTCGCGCACCACCTCGGCGAGCCGTTCGACTCCGCCGTCGCGCAGCGCGCGCACGAAGGCGGTGCCGACGATGGCGCCGTCGGCGTACTCGAGAGCCGAGGCCACCTGATCGGCCGTCGAGAGGCCGATGCCGACACAGGCGAGGTCGACGCCCTGATCGCGCAGTCGCGCGGTGAGGGCGCGCGCCGCGGCGTCGAGCTGCGCGCGCTCGCCGGTGATGCCCATGGTCGACACCGTATAGACGAAACCGCGCGAGGCGTCGGCGACGAGGCCCAGGCGCTCGTCGCTCGAGCTGGGCGCCGCGAGGAAGACGCGGTCGAGGCCGAGGCGCTCGCTCGTCTCGATCCAGTCCGAGGCCGCCTCGGGGGTGATGTCCGGCGTGATGAGGCCGGCGCCGCCGGCCTCGGCGAGCCCCGTCGCGAAGCGCTCGATCCCGTACTGCAGCACCGGGTTCCAGTAGGTCATCACGAGCACGGGCACGTCGACGGACTCGCGCACGCGGCGCACCGCCTCGAAGACGTGCGCGACGCGGAAGCCCCGGGCCAGCGCGGTCTGCGTGGCCTCCTGGATGACGGCTCCGTCCATGACCGGGTCGGAGTAGGGCAGGCCGAGCTCGAGCACGTCGACGCCGTTGCGGGCCATCGCGATCGCCGCGTCGACGCTCGTGTCGAGATCGGGGAAGCCGACGGGCAGGTAGCCCACGAGCGCGCCGCGGCGCTCCCGCTTCGCCGCCCGGATCGCGGATGCCACCGATGACTCGTGCGCGCTCATCCCTCGAGCTCCGTTCCGCCGTCGAGCAGACCGAAGTACCGGCCCGCGGTCGCCATGTCCTTGTCGCCGCGGCCCGAGAGGCTCACGGCGATGATCGCGTCGGGGCCGAGTTCGCGGCCGATGCGGATCGCGCCCGCGAGCGCGTGCGCCGACTCGATGGCGGGGATGATCCCCTCGGTGCGGCTGAGCAGCCGCAGAGCCTGCATCGCCTCGTCGTCGGTGGCGGGGATGTACTCCACGCGGCCGATGTCGGCGAGCCACGCGTGCTCGGGGCCGACGCCCGGGTAGTCGAGGCCGGCCGAGATCGAGTGCGACTCGATCGTCTGGCCGTCCTCGTCCTGCAGCACGTAGGTCTTCGCCCCGTGCAGCACGCCGGGGCGGCCGCGCTCGATCGAGGCGGCCTGCTGCGCGGTGTCGACGCCCTCGCCGGCGGCCTCGACGCCGTAGATCTTCACGCCCTCGTCGTCGAGGAACGCGTCGAACATGCCGATCGCGTTCGACCCGCCGCCCACGCAGGCGACGACCGCGTCGGGCAGTCGGCCGGTGCGCTCGAGCAGCTGCGCTCGGGCCTCCTCGGAGATGATCTTCTGGAAGTCTCGCACCATCGCCGGGAACGGATGCGGGCCGGCGGCCGTGCCGAAGATGTAGTTGGTGCGATCGACGCTCGCCACCCAGTCGCGGTAGGCCTCGTTGATCGCGTCCTTGAGCGTGCGCGAGCCTGCCTTCACCGGCACCACCTCGGCGCCGAGCAGCTGCATGCGGGCGACGTTGAGCGCCTGGCGCTCGGTGTCGACCTCGCCCATGTAGATGGTGCACTCGAGCCCGAAGAGCGCGGCCGCGGTCGCCGTGGCGACGCCGTGCTGGCCGGCGCCGGTCTCGGCGATCACTCGGGTCTTGCCGAGGCGTTTGGTGAGCAGGGCCTGTCCGAGCACGTTGTTGATCTTGTGCGAGCCGGTGTGGTTGAGGTCTTCGCGTTTGAGGAAGACGCGCGCGCCGCCTGCGTGCTCCGCGAAGCGGGGCACCTCGGTGATCGGCGAGGGGCGGCCGGCGTACGAGGCGAGCAGCTCGAGCAGCTCGGCTTGGAACGAGGGGTCGTTCTTGGCCGCCTCGTAGGCCTCGGTGAGCTCGTCGATCGCGGCGATGAGCGACTCGGGCATGTATCGCCCGCCGTAGTCGCCGAAGAAGGGTCCGTGCTGGTCGCGGAGACTGGTAATCCCGCCCGCTTGCTCTGTCATGTCGGCCTATCGGTTCGGATGCTCGGAGTGCCGAGCCTGGGATCGGATGGGGAGGTCGCGCGGGTGGTGCAGCCCTCGGGTTCCTCGTCGCCGCAGCTCAGACGCTCAGGTACGCCTGCAGCGTGGCGACAGGATCGCCGGTGACGAGCGCCTCGCCCACGAGCACGGCGTCGGCGCCGGCCTCGCGGTAGCGCTCCACGTCGGCGACGTCGAGCACCGCCGACTCCGCCACGCGCACGACGCCGGCCGGGATCTGGTCGGCGACGCGGCCGAAGAGGTCGCGGTCGAGCTCGAAGGTTCGCAGGTCACGGGCGTTGACGCCGATCAGCTGGGAGCCGAGGTCGACGGCGCGCGCGACCTCGTCGTCGGAGTGCGCTTCGACGAGCGGGGTCATGCCCAGTTCGCGGATCATCTCGTGCAGGCTTTCGAGGCGGTGCTGCGGCAGGGCCGCGACGATGAGCAGCACGAGATCAGCGCCCGCGGCGCGGGCTTCGAGCACCTGGTATTCGTCGCCGATGAAGTCCTTGCGCAGCACCGGGATGCTCACGGCCTTGCGCACGGCTTCGAGGTCGGCGAGCGACCCCTTGAACTTGCGCTCCTCGGTCAGCACGCTGACCGCGCTGGCGCCGCCGGCCTCGTACTGCGCGGCGAGGGCCTGGGGCTCGGGGATCTCGGCGAGGTGCCCTCGGGAGGGGCTGGCGCGCTTCACCTCGGCGATCACCTTCATATGATCGGCCGGGGCGAGCGCCTCCAGAGCGTCGAGAGCCGCGGAGCGTTCGAGCGCTGCGGCCTCGAGCTGAGCGTACGAACGGAGCTCTCTGCGGGCATTCGCGTCTTCGAGCGCGCCCGCGAGCAGGTTCTCGAGCACGTCAGTCGTGGGACTTGGGGCTGAAACGCGGGCCGTTCACGCCGAAGCCGGCCTTGGAGAGGATCCAGCCGAGGATCCAGCCGACCACGACCACACCGGCGCACACCCACACCATGGTCGCGTTGTGCAGGAAGAAGAAGACGGTGCCGGCTGCGATGCCGAGCAGCATCACCACGACCGCCGTCCATGCGGCGGGCGAGTCACCGTGACCAGGGTCTCCGTGCTGGGTACTCATGAATCTCCTCTGAACAGACTTGAACGTTTCCAGCCTACCGGAAATCTTCGCGGGGGTTGTCGTGCCCTCGCCCGTTCGTGTCGCACCGTGCGAGGGTGCGGGAGCGGCGCATCGATCCGACGAAGTCGGGTCACCGCCCGGCCGGCCGCTCAAGGAAACGCGCCGCGTTTCGCGGCCACGCCGCCGCGAGCGCCCCCGCGAGCGGTCCAGGATGACTCACTCCGACGAAGTCGGGTCACCGCCCGGCCGACCGCTCAAGGAAACGCGCAGCGTTTCGCGGCCACGCCGCCGCGAGCGCCCCCGCGAGCGGTCCAGGATGACTCACTCCGACGAAGTCGGGTCACCGCCTTCGGACAGCGCGTCCCAGTCGGAGATGCGGTCGGGCGCGCCCGCGGCGGGGGCCTGTTTCGCGGAGTCGTATTTGCGGCCGGCCGCGCCCCAGCGGCCGCCGGTGACGATGACCGCGATGCCGAGCACGGCGGCGATGAGCCCTGCGGCCGCGCACGCCCATGCCCAGCCGGACAGGCTGCTCCAGATCACTGCGGAGCCCCCGTCGCCGCCCGTGATGCCGGTGAGTTCGGTGACGCGCCCCGAGATCGCACCGGCCGGGGACAGCAGCGCGGTCGAGGTGAGGGCGACGAGCCCGGCCCCGAGCAGGGCTACGAGGCCGCCGAGCACGCGGCGGAAGATCGGCCCGGCGATCGTGAGCGCGAGTGCGGCGGCGACGATCGCGATCGATACGGGCGACAGCGCCGCGTTGACGTCGTGGCCGGTGACGGTTTCGACCGAGTGCGTGCCGTCGAGCATGAAGGAGATCCAGGTCTGCGATCCCGCGAGCAGCGCGAGGCCGCCCGCGAGTGCGATCCCGGCGAGGGAGAGGGGCTTAGCTCGCATCGGCGCCGCCGTTCGCGGTCTCGAGGTCGCGCAGCGTGTTGGCGATCGCGATCGCCCGGAGGGGCGCTGCGGCCTTGCTGCTGCACTCCGCGTCCTCGG
This sequence comes from Leucobacter sp. UCD-THU, assembly GCF_000349545.1. Taxonomy (NCBI): domain Bacteria; kingdom Bacillati; phylum Actinomycetota; class Actinomycetes; order Micrococcales; family Microbacteriaceae; genus Leucobacter; species Leucobacter sp. UCD-THU. Next base: position 78,274 of record NZ_KB714603.1, on the reverse strand, counting down.
TCTCGGGCACGGAGTCGGCGACGATGCCTGCGCCGGCCTGCACCGTCGCGACGCCGCCCTTGATGGTCGCGGTGCGGATGGCGATGGCGAGATCCGCCGCTCCCCCGAGGCCGAAGTAGCCGACCACGCCGCCGTAGACGCCGCGCTGCACGGGTTCGAGTTCGTCGATGATCTCGAGTGCGCGCGGCTTGGGCGCTCCGCTGAGGGTTCCCGCCGGGAAGGTGGCCCGGAACACGTCGACGGGGTTCTGGCCCTCGCGGGTGCGGCCCTCGACGGTGGAGACGATGTGCATGATGTGACTGAAGCGCTCGATGCGCATGAACTCGGTCACCTCGACGCTTGCGGGCTCGCACACGCGCAGCAGGTCGTTGCGGGCGAGGTCGACGAGCATGAGGTGCTCGGCCCGCTCCTTCTCGTCGGCGAGCAGGTCGCGCTCGTGCTGCTGGTCGGCGTCGACGGTGGCTCCGCGGGGCCTCGATCCGGCGATGGGGTGCGTCATCACGTGCCCGCTCTCCTGCACGGTGACGAGCGCCTCGGGGCTCGATCCGACGACGGCGAACGGCTCGCCCTCGCGGTCGGTGAGCTGCAGCAGGTAGAGGTAGGGGCTCGGGTTGAGGTGGCGCAGCACCCGGTAGACATCGAGGGGGTCGGCGTCGCAGCGCTGGTCGAAGCGCTGCGAGGGCACGACCTGGAAGATGTCTCCGTCGACGATGTAGCGCTTCGCGCGTTCGACGGCCGCCATGAACTCGGCGCTGGTCGAGAGCCGCGTCGGGTCGGGCAGCGCCTCGTGGTCGAGCACGCCGAGGGGCGACGGCGAGGGGGCTGCGAGCGAGCGCTGCAGTTCGTCGAGCCGGGTCTGGGCGTCGTCCCACTGCTCGTCGGCGGTAGCGTGCGGCGCGTCGCCGAGGGCCTCGTCGTTGAGCACGTTCGCGAGCAGCACCACGCTGCCCTCGCGGTGGTCGATGACGACGAGCTCGGAGACGAAGCTGAGGCCCTGGGTGGGCAGGCCGGGGCCCTCGCTCGGGCCGTGCTCGAGGCGCTCGAACTGGCGCACCGTCTCCCAGCCGAGATATCCGACGAAGCCGCTCGCGAGCGGCGGCAGCCCCGGCACCTGCGGGGCTCGCCAGCGCTCGTAGACGGCGCGCAGGGCCTCGACGGGCGCGAGGCCGCTCACACCGCCGGGCAGCAGGCGCTGCTCGTCGATGGCGCGGGCGCCCCGGTCGGCGCGGTCGCCGCCCGCTTCGGCGGTGGCGGCCCAGTGGGCGCGCCCGTCGCGCTCCCCCAGCACGCCGAAGCTGCCCGCCCCCACGAAGCTGAACCGGGTCCACACGCCGCCCTGCTCCGCCGACTCCAGCAGGAACGTGCCGGGGCGAGAGGCCGCGACCTTGCGGTAGATGCTGACGGGGGTGTCGGCATCCGCGAAGACCTCACGGCAGACGGGGATCACGGCGTGGGAGGCGCGCGCAGCGTCGAAGGCGGCGCGCGTGGTCGTCAGTGTCACCGCTCCAGACTACCGCGGCCGGCGGCGCGCCCCGCGCGCGGCCCTCGACAGGTTCCGGGCTCCCCGGCGCCGGTCACTCCCCGGCCCGGTCGGGGTCGCCGACGAGGGCGGGGATGTCGCGGCCGGTGAAGCAGCTGCGGGTGCCGGTGTGGCAGGCCGCGCCCAGCTGCACGACGCGCACCAGCAGCGTGTCGCCGTCGCAGTCCATCGCGACCGAGCGCACGTACTGCCGGTGGCCCGAGGTGTCGCCCTTGCGCCAGTACTCGCGGCGCGACCGCGACCAGAACGTCACGCGGCCGCTCGTGAGGGTGCGGCGGATCGCCTCGCGATCCATCCAGGCGAGCATGAGCACCTCGCCGCTCTCGTCGTCCTGGATGATGGCGGGCAACAGGCCATCGTCGTTGAAGACGAGGTCGCTCGGCACGGGATCGGGGTGGGTCATGGTGTCAGCAGCTTTCGCTCGGGGATTCGGCGCGGGCGGGTCGTTCGGGAGGTCGCCGGTGGGGCGGGCGGGGTGCGCCCCGATCCGGGTCTACCGTACCGTCACCCCCGCTTCGGCGAGGGCGCGCTTCACCTCGCCGATCGTGAACGTGCCGTCGTGGAAGACCGACGCCGCGAGCACGGCGTCGGCGCCCGCCTCGACGGCGGGGGCGAAGTGCTCGAGCCTGCCGGCGCCGCCCGAGGCGATGACGGGCACGTCGGAGAGCTCTCGCACCCGGCGGGTGAGCTCGAGATCGAAGCCGGCGAGCGTGCCGTCGGCGTCCATCGAGTTGACGAGCAGCTCGCCCGCGCCGCGGTCGAGCGCCTCGCGGCACCACTCCAGCGCGTCGAGATCGGTTTCCCGTTTACCGCCGTGGGTCGTCACCACGAAGCCGCTCGGGGTGCGCGGCGAGCGCTTCACGTCGAGCGAGAGCACGAGGACCTGGGAGCCGAAGCGATCCGCGATCTCGCCGATCACCGCGGGCCTCGCGATGGCGCCGCTGTTGATGCCGACCTTGTCGGCGCCCACGCCCAGCAGGCGGGCCACGTCGTCGACGCCGCGAACGCCGCCGCCCACCGTGAGCGGGATGAACACCTGCTCGGCGGTGCGCTGCACGACCTCGTAGGTGGTGGATCGGTCGTCGACCGTGGCGGTCACGTCGAGGAAGGTGAGTTCGTCGGCGCCCTGCTCGGCGTAGCGCGCCGCGAGCTCGACCGGGTCGCCGGCGTCGCGCAGGTTGAGGAAGTTCACGCCCTTGACGACGCGGCCCGCGGCCACGTCGAGGCACGGGATCACGCGCGTTGCGATGCTCATCGGGCGCTCCTCTACAGGCGGGCGGCGTGGATCGCGGTCACGAGGATCGCCCGCGCGCCGAGGTCGTAGAGCCGGTCCATGACCTGGTTCGCCTCGTCGGCGCGCACCATCACGCGCACCGCGACCCAGCGCTCGTCCTTCAGCGGCGACACGGTGGGCGACTCGATGCCGCCCGCCACCTGGGTGGCCGCGTCCAGCTGATCGACGGGCAGGTCGTAGTCCATGATCACGTACTTGCGGGCGACGAGCACGCCCCGCAGACGGCGCAGCAGGCGCTCGACGTCGGCGTGCTCGGTGGGGCCGCCGATGAGCACGGCGGTCGACTGCAGGATCACCGGCCCGAAGATCTCGAGACCGGCGGCGCGCAGCGTGGCGCCCGTCGAGACGACGTCGGCGACGGCGTCGGCCACGCCCAGCTGCACCGCCGACTCCACGGCCCCGTCGAGCTTCACGAGCTCGGAGACGATGCCGCGCGCGCGCAGGAAGTCGTCGACCAGCTTCGGGTAGCTCGTCGCGACGCGCTTGCCCGCGAGGTGCTCGAGCTCGCTGATGCCGCCGCCCGCGGGAGCCGCGAAGCGGAACGTCGAGTCGGCGAAGTCGAGCGCCTCGACCTCGGAGGCCCCGGATCCCGAGTCGAGCAGCAGGTCCCGCCCGGTGATGCCGACGTGGAGTGCGCCCGAGCCCACGTAGGTGGCGATGTCCCGGGGCCGCAGATAGAAGAACTCGACGCCGTTGCGGCTGTCGGTGTGCACGAGCTTGCGGCTGTCCCGGCGGCCGGAATAGCCCGCCTCGGCGAGCATCTCGGCGGCGACCTCGGAGAGCGATCCCTTGTTGGGGACGGCGATGCGCAGCATGGGCTTCCTTCGTGTGTGGTGCGATCGGTGCGGGTGGGTGGTGATCCGGGGTCGGGGCGGGCCGAGCGGTGATCCGCCGACCGCGCCGCCGGCGCCGATCAGAGGTGTTTGTAGACGTCCTCGAGCTTCAGCCCCTTGGCGAGCATCAGCACCTGCAGATGGTAGAGCAGCTGGCTGATCTCCTCGGCGCAGGCGTCGTCGCTCTCGTACTCGGCCGACATCCAGACCTCGGCGGCCTCCTCGACCACCTTCTTGCCGATGGCGTGCACGCCGGCGTCGAGCTGCTGGACGGTGCCGCTTCCCTCCGGCCGGGTGGCGGCCTTCTCGGTCAACTCGGCGAACAGGTCATCGAACGATTTCACGTGACTACACTACCCTGCGCTCGGCGGGCGCCGTCGCCGCGGGCTCGCGTGGTCCCCTCATGCCCTGCGGGCCGCTGCGGCACGCCGCCGCCCCACTCGCAGGCTCGCCGGGCTCCGCTCAGTGCTGATGGGTCGCCGCGGCACGCCGCCGCCCCACTCGCAGGCTCGCCGGGCTCCGCTCAGTGCTGATGGGTCGCCGCGGCACGCCGCAGCTCCGCGATCCGCTCCTCCGGAACGCCGCCGTAGACCGCCGACCCCGCCACGAAGGTGTCCGCACCGGCCTCCGCCGCGATCCCGATCGTGTCCTTCGAGATGCCCCCGTCGACCTGCAGCCACACGTCGAGACCCGACCGCCGCCTCGCCTCGGCGAAGCGGCGCAGCTTGGGCATCATGTCCGGCATGAACGACTGCCCGCCGAACCCCGGCTCGACGGTCATCACGAGCACCTGGTCGAACTCGGGCAGCAGCTCGAGGTAGGGCTCGGGATCGGTGCCGGGTTTGAGCGCGATGCCCGCCCGGGCGCCGATGTCGCGGATGCGGCGGGCGAGCCGCGCCGGATCTCCGGTGGCCTCGGCGTGGAACGTGACCGAGTAGGCGCCCATCTCGGCGTATCCCGGCGCCCAGCGGTCGGCGTCGGTGATCATGAGGTGCATGTCGAGCGGGATCGGCGAGACCGCCTGGATGCGCTCGACGACGGGCGGTCCCATGGTGAGGTTCGGCACGAAATGATTGTCCATGACGTCGACGTGCACGAGGTCGGCGGTGGCGATGGCCTCGAGTTCGGCCTGCAGGTTGACGAAGTCGGCGGAGAGGATGCTCGGATTGATGCGCTGCGCGGTCACGGGTAACAGCTTAGGGTGGAAGACATGAGCGATGCGAACGGGGGCGCGGGCGACCCCGAGGCGACGGGCACGGAGCCCGGCGAGTCGGCGGAGGCGCCCTCGCCCGAGGAGCCGCAGCTGTACTCCGATGCGCCCATCGGCCTCGCGCCGCCTCCCGGGCTCCCGCCGTCCCCCGGTATCCGCGCGCCCGAGATCACGCTGCCGCCGGGCTACTCCCTCGAGGGATCCCCGGGCGTCACGCCGCCCCCGGCGCCTGACACCGGCTTCGACTCTCCCGCCCCCAACGGCTTCGCGTCCGCGTTCGAGACGCCCTCGGTGCAGGCGCAGGCGACGCAGCACGAGCAGATCGAGGCGCAGACCCAGCAGCACGAGCAGGCGCAGCAGCAGGCGAGCGCCCAGGCCGACGCCCAGCAGCAGGTGCAGGCCCAGCAGCAGGCGCACGCCCAGCAGGCGCAGCAGCAGTTCCATCAGCAGTGGGCCTCCGCGCCTGCGAACGCCGCGACAGCGTCGGCATCGCCGACGTCTCCGGGGTCGCCCGCACGCAGGACCGGCCTCTCGCGCGGAGCGATCATCGGCATCGTCGCGGGTTCCGCGGCGGTGCTCGTCGTGCTGATCGTGCTGCTCTCGGCGGTCGCGTCGATCGCCGGAAACCGCCCGGGGGCAGAACCCGCGGCCGCCGGAGACGGGAGCGCCGACACCCCTGAGGCGGCGGTCGAGAGCTTTCTGACCGCGCTCGCGGACGGCGACGCCGAGACGGCGGCGCGCCTCGCCGCAGCCGAGTCGAACGAACCCCTCCTCACGGACGAGGTGCTCGCCCGCTCGCTGGAGCTCGCGCCGATCACCGGCATCGCCGTCGAATCGGGCGAGCACGACGACTCGATGCGCGCGGTGGTGAACGCGACCTTCAGGATCGGCGACCGCACGGTGCACCGCGACTTCACCGCGTGGCAGGCCTCGGGCGACTGGGAGCTCTCCGACGCGCTCGTGGCGCTGCCGCTCCCGGGGCTCGACGGGCTCGAGCCGACGGTGAACGGTGCGCCTGCGGGGATCGACCGACCACTCGTCTTCCCGGGCGCCTACGAGATCGGGCTCGGGGGCCACGCCTTCGAACTCGCCGTCGACGACGCGCCGCTCGACGTGCTCTCGGTCGCCACGTCGGAGGACACGACTCCGCTGTACTCGGCCGAGCCGCGGCTCACCGAGGCTCGCGCCGACGAGTTCCGCGCCCTGGTGCGGGCGTCTCTCGAGGAGTGCCTCGCGATGCCGCAGCTGAGCACCCCCTGCGGTCTCGACGTGTCGGAGACGCTCGACGACGGGGCAGTCCCTGTCGAGGGCAGCGCGCAGCGGGCGCTCACCGCCGAGGGCGACCGGGCCCTCGACGCGCTCACTCCCGAGCCCGACTACGGCGATCTGCGCAGGGTGACGACGTACGACTACGTCTCGGTCTCCACTCACATCGAGGCCGACCGCGGCGGGGAGCTGATCAGCGGCACCCTGTACTCGAGCGGCGACCTGCTGCAGCCCTACGTCGACTTCTCAGGTGACGACCCCCGCGTCACCTGGGAGTGATCGCGCCCGTGCTGCTTCCCGTCTGACGCGCCCGGAGCGGCGCTCGGTGCAGCCGGATCGGGCGCCTGCGGATCTGCAGCTTCCCCGGTCTCTGCGGATTCGAGGTGCGGAGGCGCCTCCGGAGACTCGACGTAGCTGCGCGACAGCAACCGGTAGGAGCGCGTGAGCGACGCGCCCACGGCGAGCAGGATCGAGACCAGACCCGCGAAGAGGAAGATGAGTGCGATGCCGCGCGCATCTCCGTCTCCGAGCAGCCACCCCCAGGTCGCCCGCCCGTCGGAGGTCTCCATGTAGGGCACGATCCAGAACTCGGCGATGGGCGCGATGAGGAACGACGTGATAGGGGCGGTGGCGGCCTCGAAGGTCATGGCGAAACCGAAGACGCGGCCCTGCTTCTCGAAGGGCACGACCCGCTGGATCACCGTCTGCTCGGCCGCCTCGATCGCGGGCATCACCGCCATGAACAGCCAGATGCCCGCGACGAACAGCCAGCCCCACTCCCGCAGCGTGAAGAGGCCGCCGAGCACCCCGGTGCAGGCCACGAGGACGAGCATGGTGCGGATCGGGTTCTTGCCGAGGCCCCACTTCGCGACGACCGCGCCTCCGACCACGAAGCCCGCCGACGCCACTCCGAACCAGATGCCCCACATCTCGACGGGGAACAGCGTCAACCCGTAGGGGTCGAGCAGCGCCATGAACACGCCGCCGGTGAGGTTGTTGAAGGTGGTGAAGATGATGAGGGCGAGCAGCCCGGGCACGGCCAGCACCGCCAGGAAGCCGCCCCGGAAGTCGATGGCCTTGCGTTCGGGGTCGTGCACGATCTCGGGCTCGGAGACGCGGATCAGGTGCAGGTGCACCAGCGGCACGGCGGTGCACACCGCCGAGATGAGCATCGTGGGCCCCATGCCGAGCAGCCCCACCGAGAGGCCGCTGAACACGCTCGTCGCGATGAACGCGAGCCCCTGCACCGTGCCGACGAGCCCGTTCGCGTTCGCGTGGCGCTCGGTCGGCACCAGCAGCGTCACCGTGGTGGAGAGCGCCAGGTTGCGCAGCAGCTCGACGACGCAGCCGACGAGCACGACGACCGCGAACACCCAGAACCAGGGTGCGGCGAGATCGAGCAGGACCCGCTCGCCCAGCGCGAAGAACATGGTGCAGGCGATGAGGAACGCGACGAGGGAGATCCAGGCCGAGAGACGCATGACGCGCAGTTTGCGGAAGCGATCCACGAGACTGCCGAAGTACATCGAGCTGAGCGCGATGATGAGCATGTACGCGCCGCCCAGAACGCCGGTGGCGAGGATGCTGCGGGTCTCGATGAACACCCAGAACACGAGCGCGAACCACAGGAAGTTGGTGGTGAGGTTCGCGACCGCCGTGTTCACCAGCAGGTGCAGGAACACCCGCATGCCCGACCCGGGCGCGACGGGCTGCCCGGGGACGCCGGTCGGTGCGGGCGGGTGCTGCGCGATGCTCATGGAGTCAGGGTACGGGCAACCAGCGCCATTCTGCGAGCCCCCCGGACGCCCGATTCGGAGGGCCCCGGGGTCAGGCGGGACGCTCGATGAGCGACACGAACATCGCGTCGGTGCCATCGCGGTGGGGCCAGAGCTGCGCGCTGAGCCGGTCGCCCGCCAGATCGAGGGGAATGCGGGCGACACGCTGCAGCACCGCGCGGGCGTCGAGCTCGCGCAGATCGGGGTGACGCCGCAGCAGCCGGTCGACGGCGACCCGCGTCTCGGCGAGGTGCGGCGAGCAGGTCACGTACGCCAGCAACCCGCCCGGGGCGAGGTGCGCCACGGCCGCGTCGAGCAACTCGCCCTGCAGCGTCGTGAGCTCGGGCAGGTCGGAGGGCCGCTTGCGCCACCGCGCCTCGGGCCGCCGGCGCAGCGCCCCGAGGCCCGAGCACGGAGCATCGACCAGGATGCGGTCGAAGCGGGCCTGCGCTCCGCCGTACGCCTCGTCGTCGCGCCCGTCGTGGCTCACCACCTCGACCTCATCGGCGTGGGCCTCGACCGAGCGGCGCACGAGCTCGGCCCGGTGCTCCGACACCTCGTTGGCTCGCAGTTCGGAGCCTGCGAGCGCCGCCTCGGCCGCGAGCACCGCGGTCTTGCCTCCGGGGCCGGCGCAGAGATCGAGCCAGCGCTCCCCCGCCCTCGGCTCGCGGGCCCGGCTGAGGGCGAGTGCGGCGAGCTGCGAGCCCTGATCCTGCACCCGTGCGACGCCGCGCGGAAGATCGAGCGCCGCGATTGCACGAGCGGGATCGCCGCCGGCGAGCTCCAGGCCCAGCGGCGACGGGCCGGTGGCGGTCAGCACGGCCTCTGCGCGCTCCACATCGCTGCTGAGAGCCTCGGCGGCCTCGGCATCGATGTCGGCACCCGGCAGCAGCGCGAGACTCACCCGCGGCGAGGCGTTGTCGGCGGCGAGCAGTTCGCCGAGCTCGGCCTCCCGGCCCTCGGCCCGCAACGCGTCGCGCAGTGTCCGCAGCACCCAGCCGGGATGCGAGGCCTGCGCGGCGAGCCTCTCGTCGGCGCCGTCCGCCGAGGCCGCGATCCGATCGTCCCAGTCCTCGTTCGAGGCGCGTCCGATCGCCCGGAGCACGCCGTTCACGAAACCCGCGGCCGCCGGGTTGCCGACGCGGCGCTGCAGCTCGACGCTCTCGTTGACGGCCGCGTGATCCGCGGTGCGCATCGCGAGCAGCTGGTGCGCACCGAGCCGCAGCACGTTGAGGGTGCGCGAGTCGATGCGCGACGCCTCGCGGTCGGCCGCCAGCTCGATGATGCGGTCGTAGCGGCCGCGCCAGCGCAGAGCGCCCGATACGAGTTCGGTGGCGAGGGCGGCATCGCGACCGTCGAGGCGCGCGTCGCGGATGCGGGCCGGCAGGGCGAGGTTGGCGTAGGCGTCGCGATCCTCGACGTCGCGCAGCACGTCGTAGGCGACGAGACGGGCGGGGCTGATGCGCGCGGAGGACGACCCTCGGGTGTCGACCGGACTGCGATCCCGCCGCTGCCGGTCGTTGCGCTGGGACTGCCCCCGCGCGCCTGACCGGGATCCGCGCGGCCCGCGCCCCTGCGATGCGTGGCGGCTCACGACAGCTCCGCCTTCCCGCCGCGACCGCGCAGCCAGGCCGCGCCGTCCATCGCCGGTTTGCCCGCCGGCTGCACGCGATCGAGCACGAGCGCGCCGTCGGAGAGCCGCAGGGTCGCGCGGCCGTCGATGAGGTCGACGGCGCCGACGGCGCCGGGCTCTCCCGCCGCGTGGCGATCCGCGGCCCACTCGACGGCGTGCAGTTTCAGCGGCTGGCCCTCGTGCGTCACGAACGCGCCCGGCTCGGGTGTGACGCCCGCCCAGTGCGCGAGCACGCGGCCCGTCGGGGCCGCGAGGTCGAGGCGGCCGTCGTCGCGGGAGAGCTTGTGGGCATAGCTCGCCTCTCCCGCCTGGGGCTCCCCCGCGGACGGATTCGCGGCGAGCGCGTCGACCGCGGCGAGCAGCGCGCGAGTGCCGAAGTCGGCGAGTTCCGTCAGCGCCGCACCCGCCGAGGTGCCCGGCGCGAACTGGCGCGAATCCCGGCTGAGCACCTCGCCCGCGTCGAGCGCCTCCACCAGGCGGAACACCGTGACGCCGAGCCGCTGCTCCCCCGCCTGCAGCGCGCGCTGCACGGGAGCGGCGCCGCGCCAGCGCGGCAGCTCCGAGAAGTGCAGGTTGATCCAGCCGTGCGCCGGGAGGCTGAGCAGCGGCTCCCGCACCAGCCCGCCGTAGGCGACGATCACCCCCAGCTCGGCGCCCCGCCCGCGCACCCACTCGGTCGCCGCGTCGTCGAGCCGGTTGGCCTTCAGCAGCGGAAGGCCGAGCTGCTGCGCCGCCGCCGCGACGGGCGAGGCCGTGAGCACGCGCTTGCGGCCGAGCGGCGCATCCTCGCGCGTGACGACGCCGACCACCTCGTGGCCCGCGTCGACGATGGCGCGCAGGCTGGGCACGGCGAACTCGGGGGTTCCGGCAAAGACGATCCGCATCCCGCTATTCTCTCACCCGCCGCGCAGCCCGCGACGCCCTCCCCGCCGTCAGTACGCCCGAGCCGCGGCACCACCCCGGTCGAACCCGCCCAGGCGCGCCACCCGGCGCGCGACGCCGGCGCGACCACCCTCGCGCAGCCGTGCCATGCTCGCAGCCTGTGCTATCCGTCGAAGACGCCGCGGTCGTCGAAGCGCAGCCGCAGCGCCTCGGGCCGCGCACGCCCCGGCGCGCGGCCTCGGGTGCGCGAGGAGGAGCCCGCGGCGTCGGCCACGAGGGCCCCGCGCAGTCGACTCGCGACCTCGGCGCCCTGCCCGTAGTCGAAACGCACGATCGCGCGCACCAGCCCGGGCGGGGTCTTCGCCGCGCCGCCCGGCGGAATCGGCGTGGGACCCAGGTGGTCGACGCCGGGCAGCCCGGCGAGCTGCTGCAGCGCCCGCTCGACCTCTTCGGGGCCGCCGCTGACGCTGGCCACCCGCACCGCAGGCGGATAGCGCAGAGCGTGGCGGTCGCGAAGCTCCCCCCGCAGCCACTCCTCGGTGCGGCCCGTGACGAAGGCCCGCACGACGGGGCCGCCCCCCGAGGCCATGAGGCAGATACCGTCGGGCGCGGTGAGTGCGGCTGCGTTCTCCCACCAGCGCAGGCAGTCCTCACCGGCGCGCAGCGTCTCGAGGCTCAGCAGCCGCTCGGCGTCGAGCAGCACGACCGCCCGGTACCCGCCGGCCGCGAGCGGTTCGGCGCCGCGCGTCGCCACGACGAGCGCGGGCCGCGCGTCGACGCTCTCCCGCGCGTGCTCGCCGTCGCTCAGGATCACGCGTGCGCCCTCGAACTGCCGCTCGAACTGCTCGACCGTGCGCGCCGACCCCATGCCGCGCTCTTCGAGGCGTCGGCCGTCGCAGGTGGGGCACCGCCAGCCCTCGGCGTGCTCGCCGCACCAGCGGCACGACGCCCGCCCCACGACCCGGAAGCCGACCGGACCGCCGCACGCGTTGCAGCGCGCGAGATCGCCGCACTCGCCGCACACGGCGACCGGGGCGTAGCCGGGCGTGGCGACCTGCACGAGCACCGGGCCGCTGCGCAGCCCCTCGCGGATGGTGCGCGCGGCGAACTCGGGCACCCGTCCCGCGAAGGCGTCGGGGGTCATCGAGGCGTCGGCGTGCACGATGCGGGCGCGGCGCGGCGGGTTCTGCTGGGCGCGCACGTACCCGATATCGACCAGCCGCTGCACTTCGGAGCTGCGGGCGTGTGCGGCGAAGAAGAGCCCGGCGCCCGACTGCCCGGCGCGCACCAGGGCGGCGTCGCGGGCGTGCACGTACGGTGTGAGGGGCTCGGCGAGCACGGGATCGCCGTCGTCCCACATGATGATCGCGCCGAGCCGGTGCGCGGGCGCGTAGACGGCGGAGCGATTGCCGAGCACGATGCGGGGCTCGGGGTCGAGCGCTCGCAGGAATGCGGCGTATCGTTCGGCGTTCGACTGCCGCGAGTCGACGCGCACTACGTCGGGGTGTCCGAGGGCGTCGAGCGCATCGCGCAGCTGGTCGAGGTCTCGGTAGTCGGGAGCGACGAGGATCGCGCTGCGCCCGAGCGCGTGCACCGCGATCGCGAGCCTCGCGAGCTGGGCGGCCCAGCCGCCCACCCACTCCCCGGTGTGCAGGCGTTCGGGGCCGTGCGAGGAGGTGAGCGCGAGACGCGCACCCGCGACGAGCGTCTCGGCGATCCGGCGCTCGGGGGACGCCTGGGGCTCGCCACCCATCGCGGGCACGGCCTCGGTGCCGGCGGCCCCCGCGGGGTCGTCCGCCATGGAGGCGGCGTCGGGGATCGCAGCGACGGCTGTCTCGGGGCTCGGAGCGGCGTCGGCGTCGCTGGCGACGGGGGGCGCCGGGGGCTCATCCGGAGCGGTGTTCTCGATGTCGGACCCGGCGTCCCGTCCGTGCTCGGCCGACGCCGCAGCCGCGGCGGCGAGGTGCTTCTTCTCGACGCGCACCTGGCGGGTGGGGATCGCGAGCCGCAGGATGTCGCCCGCCGACCCGCCCGCCCGGTCGGCGACGGCGCGCGCGAGGCGCCACACCTCGGGGGTCAGCTGGGGCACCGGGGTGACGATGTCGGCGATCGCCGAGAGCTCTCCCCCGAAGTCGCTGCGCTCGGCGAACTCGATCAGGTAGCCGAAGCTGCGGCGGTCCTTCGATCTGAACGGCACGCGCACCCGCTGCCCGACGCGCAGCTGCTCGGCGAGTTCGGGGGGCACGGCGTAGTCGAAGAGGTGATCGAGCTGCGGCAGGGCCGAGTCGAGCAGCACCCGCGCGACCGGGCGACCGTTCGCCGCCTCGGCGCGCTGGAACGCGGCGCCGCGCACCTCCGGCGCCGCGGCCGCTTCGCCTCCGCCGACCGTGGCCACGGCGCCCTACAGCCCGGCGGCGGCCCGCAGTTCGGCGACCCGCGGCGTGGCCTCCCACGTGAACTCGGGCAGCTCGCGCCCGAAGTGACCGTAGGCGCTGGTTCTCGCGTAGACGGGCCGCAGCAGTTCGAGGTCGCGGATGATCGCGAGCGGACGCAGGTCGAACACCTCGCGCACGGCCGCTTCGATGCGCTCGCGCGGCACGGTCTCGGTGCCGAACGTCTCGACGTACAGGCCGACCGGGTGGGCACGGCCGATCGCGTAGGCCACCTGCAGCTCGGCGCGCTTCGCGAGACCGGCGCGCACCACGTGCTTGGCGACCCAGCGCATCGCGTAGGCGGCGGAACGGTCGACCTTCGACGGGTCTTTTCCGCTGAACGCACCGCCGCCGTGGCGGCTCGCCCCGCCGTAGGTGTCGATGATGATCTTGCGGCCCGTGAGACCCGCGTCGCCCATGGGCCCGCCGATCACGAAGGGGCCCGCCGGGTTGATGAACAGCTCGGCGCCGCCGCTCGCGAGGTCGACGCGCTCGAGCACCGGACGGATCACCTCGCGCTCGACGGCGTCGCGCAGGGCCGGCTGCGAGATGCCCGCGTGATGCTGTGTGGAGACGACCACGGCCTCGATGCTGGCGGCGCGGTCGCCGTCGTACCCGATGGTGACCTGGGTCTTGCCGTCGGGGCGCAGCTCGGGCAGCACCCCGCTCTTGCGCACCTCGGTGAGGCGCTCGGCCAGGCGGTGGGCGATCCAGCTCGGCAGGGGGTGCAGCTCGGGCGTCTCGTCGGTGGCGAAGCCGAACATGATGCCCTGGTCTCCGGCGCCCTGCCGGCTCAGGTCGTCGCTCTCGACGGCGACCTCGCCGCTGCGCACCTCGAGCGACGAGTCGACGCCGCCCGCGATGTCGGGCGACTGCTGGCCGATCGACACCGAGACGCCGCAGGACGCGGCGTCGAAGCCCATCTCGGAGCTCGTGTAGCCGATATCGCGCACGGCGTCTCGCACGATCTGCGGGATCTCGACGTATCCGCTGGTCGATACCTCGCCGGCGACGTGCACGAGGCCCGTGGTGACGAGCGTCTCGACGGCCACGCGCGCGCCCGGATCCTGTTCGAGCATCGCGTCGAGGATCGAATCGGAGATGCGGTCGCAGATCTTGTCGGGGTGACCCTCGGTGACGGACTCGGAGGTGAACTGGCGCAGGCTCACGATGGGCCTCCTTCTCGTGGGTGACTGAGGGCGGGGATCGCCGAACACGCCAGTGGCGTCGGATGCTCAGGCGGCTGCGCTGAGGCTATCCGACGCCACTGACATTGACACGGGCATGTCGCCCGGTTACGACGTGCGCTTACTCGGCTGCGGGGTCGATGGTCTCGAGCGCCTGCTCCACCGAGAGGGCGGCGTCGGCCGAGGCCTCGTCGAGTGTCTCAGCAGCGCTCTCCGCGCGCCGGTTCATGACGATCTTGCCCTCGACGATCTCGTGCAGCGCGATCGACAGCGGCTTGTCGTCGACCGACGAGTCGACGAGCGGGCCCACGTTGTCGAACAGGTTGCCGTCGTGCAGATCCGTGTAGTAGTCGTTGATCTGGCGGGCGCGCTGCGAGGCGAAGATCACCAGAGCATACTTCGAATCCACCTTCTCGAGCAGATCGTCGATGGGCGGATCGATGATGCCGTTGGGGTTGGCCATGTACACACTCCTCTAGTTGACCTCACTATCTTAGCCGAGGATCGTGGTTTCCGCTGGGAGCAGCGGCCGCTCCGAGCGGCTCGGGCCTCGACGGGCTCAGCCGAGCAGCGAGCGCACGAGCACGTGGCCGCGCGTCATGGTGAGCCGCGTCCAGGTGACGGATCGGGAGACCAGCACGCGATCCTCGTCGCGCAGGAAGCCCATGACCTCGGCCGCGAAGGCCGCCGCCGCGGGCAGGCCCGGAGATATCTCGGAGCCCCACACGGAAGCGCGCACGCGCTCCACCACGGCTTCGCCCGGATCCTGCGGCAGCGCCGCGCTCACCCGCGCGATCCCCTGCTCGGCGACCGACGCGAGCGACGCGGCGTCGACCGCTCCCGCAGCCGTCCACCCCGACACCGGGGGCAGCACCCCCGCCCACGCCGCCATCGCAGTGACGTCGGGCACGTCGAGAGCCAGTCCCATGATCCCGAGCCGTGCGATGCGGTCGAGCAGCGCGCGAGCCTGCACCGTCGCGTCGACCGCCTCCGCAGGCGCCTCGGCCAGGGCGAATGCCCGCATCACGAGCACCACCGGCACGGGATCGGTGATCCCGCGCGGCGCCTGCGTGCAGCCGTACACCGCGAGCGCGGGTCCCCGCGTCATGAGGCGAACCTCGGCCTCTCCCGCGCGGAGCAGGCGCTCCAGGAAGATGCGGAGGTCGTCTCGGGTCGCGTGATCGGCGAGGGGAAGCGTGGCAGCCATCCACCCCAGCCTAGAGGGTGCGATCGCCGGGCGGCGCTCGCGCGGCGCGGGTCCGCTGCCGCTAGGCTGGTTCCGACCAGCGACGGAGCCGCCGACAGGAGGAACCATGACCGCCTTCCCAGATCTGCTCGCCATGCTCTCGGTGCTCGACTCGGGCGCGCGCACCCGCGAGGACATCCTCACCGGGCCGGCCTTCCCCACGCCGCACGGGCGCTCCTTCGGCGGGCAGGTGCTCGGCCAGGCCATCGCCGCGGCGGGCACGACCGTGGCCGACGACCGTCTGCTCCACTCCATGCACGGCTACTTCCTGCGCCCGGGCGAGAGCGAGGAGCGCATGACCTTCGAGGTGGCGCGCCTGCACGACGGCCGTTCGTTCTCCACCCGCCGCGTGCAGGCCTACCAGGACGGCGAGGTGCTCATGTCGATGATCTCGTCCTTCCAAGAGGACGATCCCGGCCTCGAGCACCAGGAGCCGGTGAGCCTCGACGGTCTGCCCGAGCCCGAATCGTTGCCGAGCGTGTGGGAGAAGTACGGTCACCTGAGCGGCAGCGGCCGCGCCTCGTGGATCCTGGGCCGGCCGTTCGACTTCCGCTATCTCGAGTCCGACGTCGTGCTCGACGTCGCCGAGCGCGTCAGCCGCCAGCGCGTCTGGATGCGCAGCCGGGACACCTTCGAGGCGACCCACCTGCTGCAGTGCGCGGCTCTCGCCTTCGCGAGCGACTATCTGCTGCTCGAGCCCATCGCTCGCAGGCACGGGATCCCGTGGGCCACCCCCGGCATGCGCGCCGCGAGCCTCGACCACGCGATGTGGTTCCACCGGCCGTTCCGCGTCGACGACTGGCTGCTCTACGAACTCGACTCCCCCACCTCGCAGGGCGGTCGCGGGCTCGCCCACGGGCGGTTCTACGACCGCGAAGGGCGGCTCGTCGCGAGCGTGTCGCAGGAGAGCATGATCCGCCTGCCCGACGCGGGCTGAGGGGGCGTCCGAGGCCGCGCCCGCATCCCGCGGGTGCCGGATCCGCTGCGGGCCGGGAGGGAACCGCCACGGGCGCGGGATCCACTGCGCCGCCCCGGGGCGGATCGGACCCGCCGCGGGCCTGGCGGAACCACCCGGCGGGCCGCTCCGATCAGCCTCGGCGCAGCTGCAGCGGGTCGTCGGTCCACGGCTCGACCGCCGCGCGCCCCTCCTCAGACAGCCGCATGGGCCGCATCGTGGCGCCGTCGACGATCACGACCGTGGTGATGGCCCGGGCCACGACCCTGCGCTCCTCGGCCGAGCCGTCGAACACCTCGTAGTGGAGTTCGAGGCTCGATCCGCCGAGCTTGCCGACCCACAGCTCGATGCCGAGCGGGCGCGGCGCGTACTCGAGCACGCCGAGGAACTCGATCTGCTGGTTCGCGACCAGCATCTTCGGACCGTCGGGACGGTCCCCGCGGAAGTAGCCCTCCATGCCGGTCTGCTCACGAGCCGAGCCGGTGAAGAAGACGCGCACGCGCGCCTCCTCCAGGTATCGCGCGTAGGCGACGTTGTTGACGTGGCCGTAGGCGTCCTGGTCGCCCCAGCGCAGTTCGAGATCGACGTGCACGCGTGCCACGCGGTTCTCCTCTCCATACGTCGAGAGGCGGGTTTCGCACCCGATCCGGGGATCGGGCGCGAGAAACCCGCCTCTCGAGCCGAATGCTAGTCGCGGGTCAGCTTGCGATAGGTGACGCGCGACGGCTTCGCCGCGTCGGCGCCCAGGCGCTCGATCTTGTTGGCCTCGTAGGCCTCGAAGTTGCCCTCGAACCAGTACCAGTTCGCCGGGTTCTCCTCGGTGCCCTCGTAGGCGAGGATGTGCGTGGCGATGCGGTCGAGGAACCACCGGTCGTGCGTGATGACCACCGCGCAGCCGGGGAACTCGAGCAGCGCGTTCTCGAGGCTCGTCAGGGTCTCGACGTCGAGGTCGTTCGTCGGCTCGTCGAGCAGCAGCACGTTGCCGCCCTGCTTGAGCGTGAGCGCGAGGTTCAGTCGGTTGCGCTCACCGCCCGAGAGCACGCCCGCGGGCTTCTGCTGGTCGGGACCCTTGAAGCCGAAGGTCGAGACGTAGGCGCGCGACGGGATCTCGGTCTTGCCGACCTGGATGTAGTCGAGCCCGTCCGAGACGACCTCCCACACCGTCTTCTTGGGATCGATGCCGCCGCGGGTCTGGTCGACGTAGCTGAGTTCGACGGTCTCGCCGATCTTCAGCTCGCCGCCGTCGAGCGGCTCGATGCCGACGATCGTCTTGAAGAGGGTGGTCTTGCCGACGCCGTTCGGGCCGATGATGCCGACGATGCCGTTGCGCGGCAGCGAGAAGCTCAGGCCGTCGATGAGCGTGCGGCCCTCGAAACCCTTGTTGAGGTTCTTCGCCTCGAGCACCAGATTGCCGAGGCGCGGGCCGGCCGGGATCTGGATCTCCTCGAAGTCGAGCTTGCGCGTGCGCTCGGCCTCGGCGGCCATCTCCTCGTAGCGGGCGAGGCGCGCCTTCGACTTGGCCTGGCGGCCCTTCGCGTTCGACCGCACCCACTCGAGCTCCTCTTTGAGGCGCTTCTGGAGCTTCTGATCCTTCTTGCCCTGCACCTCGAGGCGTGCGGCCTTCTGCTCGAGATACGTCGAGTAGTTGCCCTCGTACGGGTAGAGGCGGCCGCGGTCGACCTCGCAGATCCAGGTGGCGACGTGGTCGAGGAAGTACCGATCGTGGGTGACGGCCATGACCGCGCCCGGGTACTTCGCGAGGTGCTGCTCGAGCCAGAGCACGCTCTCGGCGTCGAGGTGGTTGGTGGGCTCGTCGAGCAGCAGCAGATCGGGCTTCTCGAGCAGCAGCTTGCAGAGCGCCACGCGGCGCTTCTCGCCGCCAGAGAGGTTCTTGACGATCGCGTCGGAGGGCGGGCAGCGCAGCGCGTCCATCGCCTGCTCGAGCTGGTTGTCGAGGTCCCAGCCGTCGACCGCGTCGATGGCCTCCTGCAGCTCACCCATTTCGGGCAGCAGCTTGTCGTAGTCGGCGTCGGGGTCGGCCATCTCGGCCGAGATCTCGTTGAAGCGGTCGAGCTTGCCCTTGATCTCGGCGACGCCCTGCTGCACGTTCTCGAGCACGGTCTTGTCTTCGTCGAGCTCGGGCTCCTGCATGAGGATGCCGACGGAGTAGCCGGGGGTGAGGATGGCCTCGCCGTTCGAGGGGGTGTCGAGCCCCGCCATGATCTTGAGGATCGTGGACTTGCCGGCGCCGTTCGGGCCCACCACGCCGATCTTCGCGCCAGGCAGGAACGCCATGGTCACGTCGTCGAGGATCACCTTGTCGCCGTGCGCCTTGCGCGCGCGGACCATCTGGTAAATGTACTCAGCCATATGCTTTCTCGGGCGCGACGGCGCCCCGAACTCCTTGCGTCCTGAGGATGAAACGGATCGCCACTACTCTACCCGCAGCCCCTGACATGCGGGCGGCTCGCCGGGCTCCTGCTCGGGCGTTCGTCGGCGCAGCCGCTCGGAGAGGGCCCGAGGGCTTACCCGCGATCCGGGCGACTCACCAGTCGATCACGCGGGTGCTGCCGATCAGGCAGATGTCCTGCGCCGGCCCGAGGGCGGGCTTCGCCTCGGCGGCGAATCCGCGATCCTCGGCGACCACCTGCCCGATGAGGCAGTCGGCGCCGATGCGCACCGACACGAAGATGCTGTCGGCGGCGAGCCCCGTCTGCGACTCGTCGAAGCTCACCTGCATGGCGGTCTTGTCGAAGCCGGCCGCCGCGACGGCGTCGACGACGGGGGCGCCCTGGACCGGCTGCTCGCCTGCCGCGAACGCGCGCAGCACCTCGGTGAAGTACGGCAGGTTGTCGGCGGCGCTGCCCTCGGGGAAGAACTCGGGCGCCGTCTCGGGCACGGCGGGCTCCGTGCGCTCCGGCGTCTCGGGTGTCGGCCCCTCGAGCAGCGAGCATCCGGCGAGCAGGGCCGCGGTCAGGGCGAGCGCGCCGAACGCGGCGCCGGGGCGACGGAGGGAATGCAGAGGGGAACGCACCCGATCAGTCTATGCGGAGGGCGTCTGCGGAAGCGCGGGGCGACGGTTCGGCCGGGCGCGGCCGGACCCGCCTCGGCGCGTGGCACGGCCGGTTCACCGCACGGCTCGGAATCGCCCCGCACTCCGCTCACATCCTTCGGTACTCAGCGCCTCCGGCCGCCTTGTCCACAGATCGCGGCATCCACTGGTGAGACGCTCCGGCGGTGCCTCAGGCTGGGAGGTGAGGGGGCGGATCGGAACCCCGCACGGCCCGATCCGCCCGCTCGCCTCAACCCTCCGCACCCCGGAGCCAACGAACGGAGTCATCATGTCCACACCCGTCAGCGTCGTCGGCACCATCGCGACCGCGTCCCGTCTCATGAAGTCCGTCGCGAAGGTCGCCTTCTGCACCTTCCGCGTCGCGA
This sequence comes from Leucobacter sp. UCD-THU, assembly GCF_000349545.1. Taxonomy (NCBI): domain Bacteria; kingdom Bacillati; phylum Actinomycetota; class Actinomycetes; order Micrococcales; family Microbacteriaceae; genus Leucobacter; species Leucobacter sp. UCD-THU. Next base: position 58,583 of record NZ_KB714603.1, on the reverse strand, counting down.
GCAACGAGCGCCGCTACGACCGAGAGAAGAACCAGTGGGTCGACGGCGACACCAACTGGTTCACCGTCAATGCGTTCCGCACGCTCGCCGAGCACGCCGATCGCTCGTTCTCGAAGGGCGACCGGGTCATCATCAGCGGTCGTCTGCGCATCCGGCAGTGGAGCAACGACGGGAAGACCGGCACCGCGGTCGAGATCGAGGCCGATGCGCTGGGCCACGATCTGCGGTGGGGCGTGTCGCGCTTCGAGAAGCAGATCCGCTCCGGCGCCGAGCACCCCGCGGCCCCGGACGAGCCGGGGGCGGTCGTCGGAAGCGCCGACCTCGCGCGGAGCCCCGACGCCTCACGTGCGGGCGCCGCCGAGAGCACGAGCGGCGAGAACGGACCGGCGTCGACCGAGGCGGAGGCGCCGTCCGAACTGCTCGGAGAGGACGGCTTCCTGCCTGCCGCCGCGTGAGCATCGCGCAGCCCGGCGAGACAGGCGAAGACGAAGGCGCCCCGGCGAGCGGCACCCGCAACGTGGCGAGCGCCGCATGGAGCGGAGCGGGAGGG
>NZ_KB714603.1:0-57947 GCF_000349545.1 Leucobacter sp. UCD-THU | reverse complement strand
CGCCGTCGAAAAACTGCTTCGAAAAGGCGCCGGCCCGCCCGGGTCAGCGCAGGTACTCGGAGAAGGCCGCGCGCACCTTGTTGACCTTGGGCACCGCGACCGCGAGGCAGTACCCCTGCGTGGGGTTCTTCGCGAAGAAGTCCTGGTGGTGCTCCTCGGCCGGGTAGACCTCGCCGAGCGGCTCGATCGTGGTGACGACCTCACCGGGCCAGATCTCCGAAGCACGGCGACGCGCCTCCTCGAAGAGCTTCCGCTGCTCGTCGTCGGCCGGGAACATCGCCGAGCGGTACTGCGTGCCGACGTCGGCGCCCTGTCGATTCAGCTGGGTGGGATCGTGCATGGTGAAGAAGGCGTCGAGGATCACCTGGGCGGGAATCGCACTCTCGTCGAAGGCGACCGCAACGGCCTCGGCGTGGCCGGTGGTGCCGGTGCAGACCTGCTCGTAACTCGGGTGCGGGGCGGAGCCGCCCGTGTAGCACGACACCACCTCGGTCACGCCCTTCAGCGCCCGATAGGCCGCGTCGAGGCACCAGAAGCAGCCTCCCGCCAGTACGAACGTGGTGGTGGTCATCGCTCTGCGCTCCTCTCGGCGCCGCTCCACCAGCCGTCCCGCGGGGCGACCGGCAGACGGCGCTTGTGCTCGGTGCTGCGGTAGCGGCGCTCGAGGTTCTCGGCCGTCGCCGACGAGACCTCCTCGCCGCGCAGGTAGGCGTCGATCTCGGAGTAACTCACGCCGAGGCTCGACTCGTCCGACTGGCCGGGTTCCCCGTCGAGCAGATCGGCGGTAGGGACCTTTTTCCAGAGCCGGTCCGGGGCCTCGAGCTGCTGCAGCAGCGCCGCGCCCTGCCCTTTGGTGAGCCCCGAGAGCGGCAGCACGTCGGCCGCGCCGTCGCCGAACTTCGTGAAGAAGCCGGTGATGGCCTCGGCCGCGTGGTCCGTGCCGATCACGAGCAGCCCGCGGTCGCCCGCGATCGCGTACTGCGCGACCATGCGCATGCGGGCCTTCACATTGCCCTTGTTGAAGTCGCTCACCGGTTCCCCGGTGCCCGCCGAGACCGCAGCCGTCAGCCCGTCGACGCCCGCCGCGATATCGACGGTGACGGCGCGATCGGGGCGGACGAACTGCAGCGCGAGCCGCGCGTCGTCCTCGTCGTGCTGCACACCGTAGGGCAGGCGCACCGCGATGAACTCCGCGTCCCGCCCCTCGGCTCGCAGTCGCTCCACCGCCAGCTGTGCCAGTCTTCCGGCCAGCGAGGAATCCTGACCTCCCGAGATCCCGAGCACGAAGCCGCGAGATCCGGGCACCGAGCGCGCGTACTCGACGAGGAACGCCACCCGGCGCTCCACCTCGGCTGCGGGGTCGATCTCGGCGACCGACCCGAGCTCGCGAATGATCTGCTGCTGCATCTCGCTCATGACCCCCACCATACTCCGCGCGTGTTACAGCGGGGTGCGTCCATCGAATCGGTGCTGCTGCGACGAGAACCGAACCGCCCCGAGAAGAACCGCACCGCCCCGACGCGACCCGAAGCCCCCGTGAGCACGGCGGGCCCCGCTACGAGACCAGTTCCTCGGCCGGCAGCAGGCAGCGCGGGCCGAGCAGGCCCTTCAGTTCCCCGAACAGGTCGGAGGTGATCCTCACCTGCTCGCGCAGCTCGAAGATGCGCACCGCGTGCGGCGTGATCAGACTCAGCCGCACCTCGCTCTCGCCGGGGTGACGGCGCAGCGTCGACTTGAGCTCCTCCATCAGGGGCTCGGTCGCGCGCGACTCCGAGAGCGTGAGCGCGAGCGCCGTCGCGTCCTCCTGCACCCCCGCATCGATCGGCTTCACCCCGTAGGCGTGCATCGACATGCCGTCGTCGCGGGCGTTCAGCTTGCCGCGCAGCGCCACGATGCTGTCGGGCTGCAGGAGGCTGCCGAACTCCTGGTACGACTTGCCCATGAAGAGCGCCTGCACCTCGCCCGTGAAGTCCTCGATCGTCACCATGCCGTAGAGATTGCCCGATTTCGCGGTGCGATGCTGCACGCTCGTGAGCAGGCCCGCGACGGTCACGATCTCGCCGTCGAAGCTCGAGCTGTTCTCGGGGTTCGTGACCTGCTGCACCGTCACGCTCGCCTCCTTGGCGAGGGGGACGTCGAGCCCGCGCAGCGGGTGGTCCGAGACGTAGAGGCCAAGCATCTCGCGCTCGAACGAGAGTTTGTCCTTCTTCGTCCACTCGGGACGATCGGGCACCTGCGACACCGCCTCGGCCGAGTCGCCCGTCGCCTCGGCGGCTTCGGCGAAGAGGCTGTCGAAGTCGAAGCCGATGTTGCCGTTCTCGGCGTCGCGCTTCTCCTTCACCGCGCTCTCGATCGACTGCTCGTGGATCTCGACGAGCGCGCGGCGCGTGCCGCCGAGCCCGTCGAACGCACCCGCCTTGATGAGCGACTCCACGGTGCGCTTGTTCAGCACCGAGAGCGGCACCTTCTTCAGGAAGTCGTGGAAGCTCTCGAAGCGCCCCTTCTGCTCGCGGGCTTCGCGGATCCCCTCGACCACGTGCGTGCCGACGTTGCGGATCGCGCCCAGGCCGAAGCGGATGTCGTCGCCCACCGCCGAGAAGTTCGCGAACGACTCGTTCACGGCGGGAGGCAGCACCTTGATGCCCATGCGGCGGCACTCGTTGAGGTAGACGGCGAGCTTGTCCTTGGAGTCGCCCACGCTCGTGAGCAGCGCCGCCATGTACTCGGCCGGGTAGTGGGCTTTGAGGTATGCCGTCCAGTAGCTCACCACGCCGTACGCCGCCGAGTGCGCCTTGTTGAACGCGTAGTCCGAGAACGGCAGCAGGATGTCCCAGAGCGCCTTGACCGCGGCGTCCGAGAAGCCGCGCTCCTTCATGCCGCCGGAGAAGCCCTCGTACTGCTTGTCGAGCTCGGACTTCTTCTTCTTGCCCATGGCGCGGCGCAGAATGTCGGCCTGGCCGAGCGAGAAGCCGGCCACCCGCTGGGCGATCGACATCACCTGCTCCTGATAGATGATGAGGCCGTAGGTGGTGTCGAGGATGTCCTTCAGCGGTTCCTCGAGCTCGGGGTGGATCGGCGTGATCTTCTGCAGGCCGTTCTTGCGCAGCGCGTAGTTCGTGTGCGAGTCCGCGCCCATGGGGCCGGGCCGGTACAGGGCGAGCACGGCCGAGATGTCCTCGAAGTTGTCGGGCTTCATGAGGCGCAGCAGGCCGCGCATGGGGCCGCCGTCGAGCTGGAACACGCCCAGCGTGTCGCCGCGTGCCAGCAGTTCGTAGGAGTCGGCGTCGTCGAGTTCGAGCCGCTCGAGGTCGAGATCCTCGTCGCGGTTGAGCCTGATGTTCTCGAGGGCGTCCGAGATGATCGTGAGGTTTCGGAGCCCCAGGAAGTCCATCTTGATGAGGCCGAGGCCCTCGCAGGTCGGGTAGTCGAACTGCGTGACGATCTGGCCGTCCTGCTCGCGCTTCTGCAGCGGGATGATGTCGATGAGGGGATCGCTCGACATGATGACGCCGGCGGCGTGCACACCCCACTGGCGCTTCAGACCCTCGAGCCCGAGCGCGGTCTCGTAGACCTTCTTCGCGTCGGGATCCTCCTGCAGCACCGTGCGGAACTCGGCGGCCTCCTTGTAGCGGGGGTGCTCGGGATCGGTGATGCCCGACAACGGGATGTCCTTCGCCATGACGGCGGGCGGCATGGCCTTCGTGAGCTTCTCGCCCATGCCGAACGGGAAGCCGAGCACGCGCGAGGCGTCCTTGAGCGCCTGCTTCGACTTGATCGTGCCGTAGGTGACGATCTGCGCCACGCGCTCGTCGCCGTACTTCTCGGTCACGTACTTGATGACCTCGCCGCGACGGCGATCGTCGAAGTCGACGTCGAAGTCGGGCATCGAGACGCGGTCGGGGTTGAGGAAGCGCTCGAAGATGAGGCCGTGCTGCAGCGGGTCGAGATCCGTGATCCTCATCGCGTACGCCACCATCGAGCCCGCGCCCGAACCGCGGCCCGGACCTACCCGGATGCCGTTGTCCTTCGACCAGTTGATGAAGTCGGCGACCACGAGGAAGTAGCCGGGGAACCCCATCTGGGTGATCACGCCGATCTCGTACTCGGCCTGCTTGCGCACCTCGTCGGGGATGCCCTCCGGGTAGCGGTAGTGGAGGCCGCGCTCGACCTCTTTCACGAACCAGCTGTCCTCGGTCTCACCGTCGGGCACGGGGTAGCGGGGCATGTAGTTGGCGGACGTGTTGAACTCGACGTTGCATCGTTCAGCGATGAGCAGCGTGTTGTCGCAGGCCTCGGGGAAGTCGCGGAAGATGTGCCGCATCTCCGCGGCGCTCTTCAGGTAGTAGCCCGAGCCGTTGAACTGGAAGCGGTTGGGGTCGTCGAGCCGCGATCCCGACTGCACGCAGAGCAGCGCCGAGTGCGCTTCGGCGTCTGCCTCGTGCACGTAGTGCAGGTCGTTCGTGGCGACGAGCGGGATGCTCAGGTCGCGCGCGATCTTGATGAGGTCGGACTGCACCTGGCGCTCGATGTCGAGGCCGTGGTCCATCAGCTCGCAGAAGAAGTTCTCCTTGCCGAAGATGTCCTGGAACTCGGCGGCCGCCTTGATCGCCTCGTCGTACTGACCGAGGCGCAGACGGGTCTGGATCTCGCCCGACGGGCATCCCGTCGTGGTGATGAGCCCCTTGCCGTAGGTCTGCAGCAGTTCGCGGTCCATGCGGGGCTTGAAGTAGTAGCCCTCCATCGACGAGAGCGACGACAGCCGGAACAGGTTGTGCATGCCCTCGGTCGTCTCGGAGAGCATCGTCATGTGCGTGTACGCGCCGGCACCCGAGACGTCGTCGCCAGCGCCATCGCCCCACCGCACACGGGTGCGATCCGAGCGGTGGGTGCCGGGCGTGAGGTACGCCTCGATGCCGATGATCGGGTTGAGCCCGCGATCCTTCGCCTGCTTCCAGAAGTCGAAGGCGCCGAAGGTGTTGCCGTGGTCGGTGACCGCGATCGCGGGCATGCCCTGGGCTGCGGCGGCCTCCATGAGCGGTCCGACTCGCGCCGCGCCGTCGAGCATCGAGTACTCGCTGTGCACGTGCAGGTGTACGAAACCGTCTTTCTCAGACACCGGATGAGCCCCTTTCGCCGACCACTCAAGAGTACCGCGGGCCTGCGACATCGCGAGCGCGGCCGTCCGGGCTCGGCTGCGACCGGAGTCGGGATCCGGACCGCGTCCGCCCCTCGTCCGGCCGGCGGGTCTACGCGATGACGCGGCGGGCACCGGGGATGTGCCGCAGCAGCACCGAGACGGCGAGGCTCGGGATCAGCACGAGCACGGCGAGCAGCGGCACCGATACCAGGGGCGTCGCGAATTCGGTGGTGATGCCGAACTGCCGGTAGACCCACTGGAAAAAGGGGTGCACCAGGTAGATGCCGAGGGAGTTCGCGGCGAGCGCCGCGGCGATCGGCGGGAGGCGCCCGCGCTCGTCTCGCCAGCACGCCCTCGCGAGGCAGAAGACGGCCACCGAGGCGAGCGCGACGCCGGGAGTGAGGAAGTCGAGGAACAGCTCGTCGGAGGCGCCCTCCGCGCGCGAGACGAGCGAGGTGCCCAACCCGGTGCTCGCCGCGCCGAGCGCCCCGGTCGCCGCGATCCACCGGAGCCGCCCCCGGCTCAGCTCGATCCGGCTCAGCAGGTGGCCCAGCACGAAGTAGGCGGAGTATCCGAGCACCAGCTGCACCCGCATCGTGCCGAGCACCTCCCTCAGCACCTCGCCGACCACCGGCAGGTGCTCGAGCAGCGGGAGCACGAACGCGAACGGCCCGGCCAGGGTGACGAAGTACCACGCCGTGGCCCGATCCCGCACGATCGCCCGTAGCAGCGGCAGCACCAGGTACATCCCCGTGAGCGCGAGCAGGAACCACAGGTGGAAGTGCCCGGTGAAGAACCTCTGCGCCAGCTCGCCGAGGTCGCGGCTGCCGCCCGGCCCGTACACCTCGACGAGGGCGAAGAACAGCGACCAGCAGGCGAAGGCGACGAGCAGGCGCGGGATGTTCCTGCGCCACAGGGTGCGCAGGCTCAGCTCGCGCTCCGGTGCGAGAAACAGCGCGCCCGAGATCATGAAGAACACCGGCACGCAGAAGCGCAGCACGCTGTTGATTCAGTTCAGCGCCTCCCAGCGCGCGCTTCCCGGCGGCAGCTCATGCCACTCCGTGATCGCGGCGTGGATCACCACCACCGCCACGATCGCGATGGCCCGCAACCCCTCGAGATAGCGGATGCGCCCCGATCGGTCGTTCGCGCCCTTCATCCGCCTCATGCTAACGCGCCGCCCTCAGCAGCCCCTTAGTGCTGCCCGCAGCCGGGCGGGGTGTCAAGGCTCCCGCTCCCCCAGCAACCTGCGAGTCGTGCGCGCTACAGTGACGAGCGACGGCGCGCCCCGGCCGCCGCTGCTGGCAAGGAGATCCGCTGTGACCGTTTCAGACCCGCTGGTGAGCGTCGTGATCCCGGTGTACAACTCCATGCCCTATCTCACCGAGACCCTGCAGTCGGTGCTGGCGCAGGATCTGGAGCGCTTCGAGGTGATCGTCGTCGACGACGGCTCCACCGACGGATCCGGCGAGGAGCTGGACCGTTTCGCGGAGGCCGAGGATCGTCTCGTCGTGATCCACCAGCCGAACAGCGGGTGGCCCGGGGCTCCCCGCAACCGCGGGCTGGAGCGGGCTCGCGGCGAGTTCGTGTTCTTCATGGACTCGGACGACACCATCGCCCCGCATGCGCTGAGCGCGATGACGGCGATGGAGCGCGAGCGCGGCGCCGACGTGGTGATTCCGCGCATGAAGGGCGTCGCCGGTCGCGGCGTGCAGAGCCTCTTCGAGCGGTACCCGCAGGGAGAGATCGGCCTGGCACGCGCCATGGAGACCCTGTCGCCGCAGAAACTGTTCCGGCGCGAGCCGCTCGAGCGCGACGGCCTGCGCTTTCCCGAGGAGAAGGTGCGTCTCGAGGACGGCATCTTCGTCACCCGCGCCTACGTCCTCGCCCGCACGATCGTCTTCTGCGGCCGCGAGCCCCTCTACTTCATCGCGCTCCGCGACGACGGGCGCAACATCTCGTCCAGCAGCATCGACCCGGAGAACTACGTCGCCTCCTGCCGCCGCATCGCGCAGATCCTGCTCGACGGCGTCGAGGATCCGGAACGCGGCGCGCGGCTCGTGTGGCAGTTGTTCACGCGCAAGGGCCTGCGGTTCTACGCGCCGAAGCGCTGGCTGCGCATGGGCGTCGAGCGCAAGCGCCGGTGGGTCGCGCTGCACCGGGCCTTCCTCGAGGATCTCGTTCCGGTCGAGCTCGTGGAGCGCGCCTCGAATCCGACCGATCGTCGGAAGGCCGAGCTCATCCTGGCGGGCGACGTCTCGGGCCTCGACCGGTTGATCTCGGCCGAGGAGGATCTGGATCACCGGTCGGGCGTCGGCGCCGTCGCCCGGATGGCGAACGGCGTCGAACTCACCGTCTCGGTGCAGCCGCAGGACCCCCGACGGGGTTCGCTGATCGACGACGGCGTGCCGCCGGCATGGCGGCTGCGCGCCGCGGACCGGCTGCACCGCCTGCTGCGGCCGGCCATGGGCGCGCATCTCGGCCGGGGGCTCAGTCGGCGCCTCGCCGACGCGGTGTCCGCGGGCTCCCCGCGCGTGACGCTGTTGCTCTCCGGGCGGCGCTCCGCGCGGCGCATCGCGGTCCCCGGTCGGATCGCCGCCCGTGACGCCGCCGGCGCGCTCCGCTATCGCTTCGTGCTGCCCGACGATCTGTTGCAGCGCTTTCACGGCGACCGCGTGGATCTGTCGACCGTCGCCGAGGTGCGCGGGCTGAGCGGCGCTCCGGTCCGCGTCGCTCTCGAACCGTCGGCGGCCTCGGCGGTGGCGATCTCCGAGGGCGTCGAGCTCTACGCGACCGGACGGGGCAACGCGAGCCTTCGCGTTGCCCGCTGACGGCCCGGCCGCACGACGATGGCACCTGCCGCACCGCGGCCGAGGAGAGCGCCGCGCAGCCGCAGCCTCCACGAGCCGCCGGGGCTACGCCGCGAGGATGTCGAGGGCGCGCTGGAGGTCGTCGGGGTAGCGGCTCTCGAACAGCACGGGTTCGCCCGTGCCCGGGTGCCGGAATCCGAGTCGCATCGCGTGCAGCCACTGGCGGGTCAGGCCGAGCCGCTCCGAGAGGGTCGGGTCCGCTCCGTACATGCCGTCGCCGACGCACGGGTGGCGCTGCGCCGACATGTGCACGCGGATCTGGTGCGTGCGGCCGGTCTCGAGCTCGATCTCGAGCAGCGTCGCGTAGGGGAACGCCTCGAGCGTCTCGTAGTGGGTCACCGAGGGTTTGCCGTCGCGCGTGACCGCGAACTTCCACTCGTGACCCGGGTGGCGCCCGATGGGGCCCTCGATGGTGCCCGAGAAGGGATCCGGATGCCCCTGCACGACCGCGTGGTAGATCTTGTCCACCTCGCGCTCCTTGAAGGCGCGCTTGAGCTCGCTGTAGGCGCGCTCGCTCTTCGCGACGACCATGAGACCGCTCGTGCCGGCGTCGAGGCGGTGCACGATGCCCTGTCGTTCGGGCGGACCGGATGTGGCGACGCGGTAGCCGGCGCCGGCGAGCGCTCCCAGCACGGTCGGGCCCTCCCACCCGAGTGACGGGTGCGCGGCCACGCCGGCGGGCTTGTCGATCACCACGATGTCGTCGTCGTCGTGCACGATGCCGAGTTCGGGCAGGTGCACCGGCACGACCTCGGGGCCGCGCTTCTCCTGCCACGAGACTTCGAGCCAGCCTCCCGCCGTGAGCCGGTCCGATTTGCCGAGGGGGCGCCCGTCGAGGGTCACACCGCCGCTCCGGGCGACCTCGGCGGCGAAGCTGCGCGAGAAACCGAGCAGCTTCGCGAGGGCGGCGTCGACGCGCTCGCCCGCGAGCCCGTCGGGTACGGGGAGGCTACGCTGCTCCATCGCTGCGCCCCTCCTCGGGTCGCGTCGGGTCGGGATCGGTCGATCCCCCGTCCCGTCGCTCGGGAGCCACGGATCCCTCGCCCGCGGGTGCGGGATCGGCTGCTCCGGCATCGTCTGCGAGCGGGGTCGGATCGGCGCCGGCGGGCTCGGCGTCATCGGTCTCCGCGCCGTCCGCGCGCTTCGCTCGGGGCGAGCCGTCGATCGGCAGGCCGAGCAGGCTGATCGCCACGAACAGCAGCATGCCGCTCACGATCGCGATGTCGGCGACGTTGTAGATGGCGGGGTTGAAGCCGAGCCACATCCACGGCGTGAGGATGAAGTCGATGACGTGGCCCTCGGGGAACCCGGGTTCGCGCGTGAGCCGGTCGGTGAGGTTGCCGAGTACTCCTCCGAGCAGCAGGCCGAGGAAGACGCCCCAGGAGATCGAGCGCAGGCGGCGCAGCTGCCAGAGGATCACCACGACCACCACGGTGGCGAGCAGGGTGAAGATCCAGGTCGCGCCGGTGGCCATCGAGAACGCGGCCCCGGGGTTGCGCACGAAGTGCCACTGCAGGAACTCGCCGAGCACGGGCTCGGTGCGGCCCTCGGTCAGGTGGTCGACGACCCAATTCTTGGAGAGCTGGTCGACGGCGAACACGACGATCGCGACGCCGAGCAGGAGCACGGGCACCAGTCGACGTCGCGATGACGATGGGGTGGCGGGGGTGGCCGCCACGTCGGAAGCGTCGTTCACGCTCCCTGCTACTGCAGACCGTCGGGCGCGCCGGCGGGCTCGGGCGAACCGTCGAGGCCGCGCAGCTGCGACTGGATGTAGGAGCGCAGCGTGGAGCGGTACTCGGACTCGAACTGGCGCAGCTCCTTGATCTTGAACTGCAGATCGCCGCGCTCTTCGCCGAGCACGCGCAGCTCTTCGGCGCGCTGCTTCTGCGCCTCCTCGACGAGGTGCTTCGCGGTGCGCTCGGCGTCCTCGATCATCTGGTCGCGCTTCTGCTCGGCCTCGCTGATAAGGCGGTCGCGCGTGCTCTCGCCCTCCTGCACATGCTTGTCGTGCAGTTCGAGCGCGAGCTGCAGCATGGCGCTCGACTTGACGGCGTCGGGCTGCGGGTGCGCCGAGGTCTCGGGGGCGGAGGCCTGGGCCTCGACGACCGGCGCCGGGGCGGCCGGCTTGGGCGCGTCGACCACGATCGTCTGCTCGGAGGCGTCGCCAGAATCGTCGGAGTCGCCGCCCTTGCGGGCCTCGCACTCGGCGAGCTTCGCGGTGAGCTCCTCGATCTGCGCGCGCAGCTCGGTCTTCTCCTGCTCGTGCTGGCGCAACTCCTCGACGATCGTGTCGAGGAAGTCGTCGACCTGATCGAGATCGTATCCGTCGCGGAACTTGGTGATCGTGAACTTCTGGTTCACGACATCTTCAGGAGTCAGGGCCATCGTTTACGTCTCTTTCAGTTCGGGACCACTCGCGTGGTCATGGAACAACGCTAGCAAATAATGTCCGGTTCGCGCAGGAAGTGGCTCCTCGCTACCAGCCGGGGATGATCGCGAGCAGGATCCAGCACGACAGGAGGGCGAGCATCCAGCCGAGGTCGAGGGCGATCTGGCCGATGCGGATCGGGGGCAGCAGCTTGCGGAACATCTTGATGGGCGGATCCGTGACGGTGTAGACGAGCTCCACCAGCACCGCGAGGACGCCGCGCGGGCGGAAGTTGCGGTTGAGCACCAGGATCCAGTCGAGCACGAAGCGTCCCCAGAGCACGAAGATGTAGATGCGGAGCGCTACCCGCAGCACGGTTCCGATCGCGAAGACGATCTCCACCGCTTACGCCGAGGGTGCCACGAAGAACGAGCCGCTGTCCTGCTGACGCGAGTCGTCGCCGCCGACCTCGATGTGCTCGGGCGAGAGCAGGAACACCTTGCTCGTGACGCGCTCGATGCGTCCGTGCAGGCCCATGGTGAGCCCGCTCGTGAAGTCGATGAGGCGCTTGGCGTCGCCCTCGTCCATGCGCGACAGGTTGATGATGACCGGCAGCCCCTCGCGGAAGTTCTCGGCGATGACCTTCGCGTCCTTGTACTCGGTGGGGTGCACCGTGAGGATCTCGTTCATGGGCTGCTGCGCCGGCTGCTTGGTGGGCGTGACCCGGCGCAGCGGGGTGACCGAGGCGCGCTGGGGCGCCGGTCGGGCCGGCTCGGGCTTCGCGGCCGCCGGGGCGGACGACTCCTTCGCGGTCGAGCGGGGAGCCGCGGGCTGCTGCGACGCGGCGTTCTGCTCCTCGAGGTCCTCCTCGGCGAGGCCCAGGAACACCATGGTCTTCTTCAGCGGGTTGCTCATCATCTCTCCCAACGCGTGCGGTGCTTCGAGGCTACCTGGGGTCCGGGCGTTTTCCGGTGATTGCGCTGCCGATTCGCAGGTGTGTCGCTCCGGCTGCGACGGCCTCGGGGTAGTCGTGGGTCATGCCCGCGGAGATCGCGGTCGCCTCGGGGTCGAGCCGTCGCAGCCGCTCGGAGTAGTCGCGCAGTCGCGCGAAGGCCGAGGCGGGCGGTTCTTCCTCGGGCAGCGGGGCGACGGCCATCACGCCGCGCAGTCGCAGCGCTGGCGCCTCGAGCACGCGCTCGGCGATCCGCTCGATCTCGTCGGGGGCGGCGCCGCCGCGGCCGGGGTCGTCGGTGAGGTTGACCTGCACGAACGCCTCGACGGGCCGGTCGACCTCGGCCGTCGCGAGCGCGTCGACGAGTCGCTCGCGGTCGATCGAGTGGATCGCGCTCGCATAGCGCGCGGCCTGCCTGGCCTTCTTGGTCTGCAGCTGGCCGATGAAGTGCCAGTCGAGTTCGAGCGCGGCGAGCTCCTCCGCCTTGGCCTGGGCCTCCTGGTGGCGGTTCTCCCCCACGTCTCGCACGCCGAGCTGCGCGAGCGCGGCGACGAGCGCGGCGGGGTGGAACTTGGTCACCACGATGAGGGTGACCTCCTCGGGGTCGCGGGCGGCGGACCGGCACGCGTCGGCGATGCCCTGCCGCACCGAGACCAGCCGCTCGCCGAGCCCGGGAAACTCCGCGAAGTCGACGTCGCCCACGCCGCCTACCTCAGGAACTCGGGGATGTCGAGGTCGTCGTCGTCATCGCCGTCGAAGGCGGGGTCGGGCAGCTGAGCCTCGACGGGCGGGTTCGAGAGCACCTCGCCGAACTGGCCGGTGGGCGGGTTCTGCGACTCGGAGGCGCGCTCGCCCGCGGCGTTGAAGCCCTTGAAGCCGAGGCCGGTGGCCTCGCCGTTCGCGACGGCCGCGGCGGTGCCGGCGACCGGCGCGGGCACGTCGTCGATGCTCTCGACATGGCTGCCCCGGCGGCCTCGCTGCTCGGAGGACTGCACCTGCGGCGAGGGCTCGGTGTCGAAGCCCGCCGCGATCACGGTGACGCGCACCTCGTCGCCGAGCGTGTCGTCGATGACGGTGCCGAAGATGATGTTCGCCTCGGGGTGCACGACGTCCTGCACGAGCGTTGAGGCCTCGTAGATCTCGCTGAGGGCGAGGTTCGAGGATCCCTGGATCGACAGCAGTACGCCGTGCGCGCCCTCGACGGAGGCCTCGAGCAGCGGCGAGGCGACGGCGAGCTCGGCGGCTTTGATCGCGCGGTCGGCGCCTCGGGCGGATCCGATGCCCATGAGCGCCGCGCCGGCTCCCTGCATGACCGATTTGACGTCGGCGAAGTCGAGGTTGATGAGGCCGGGGGTGGTGATGAGGTCGGTGATGCCGGAGACGCCGGCGAGCAGCACCTGGTCGGCGGCGGCGAAGGCCTCGATCATACTGATGCCGGGCTCGCTGATGTCGAGCAGGCGGTCGTTGGGGACGACGATCAGGGTGTCGACGGCCTCGCGCAGGGTGTGCACGCCGGCGTCGGCCTGGGCCGCGCGGCGCTTGCCCTCGAAGCTGAAGGGGCGGGTGACCACGCCGATGGTGAGGGCGCCGATCGACTTGGCGATCCGCGCCACGACCGGGGCCGCACCCGTGCCGGTGCCGCCGCCCTCGCCCGCGGTGACGAAGACCATGTCGGCGCCGGAGAGCGCCTCCTCGATCTCCTCGGCGTGATCCTCGGCGGCGCGACGGCCCACCTCGGGATCGGCGCCGGCGCCGAGACCGCGGGTGAGCTCGCGCCCGATGTCGAGTTTGACGTCGGCGTCGCTGAGCAGCAGCGCCTGGGCGTCGGTGTTGACGGCGATGAACTCGACGCCGCGCAGGCCGAGCTCGATCATGCGGTTGACGGCGTTGACGCCGCCGCCGCCGACACCGACGACCTTGATCACCGCGAGGTAGTTCTGGTTGCCTGACACGTGGATCCCCTCCAACCTTCAACCTCTAGCTGAAGTTAAAAGTTAGTATTGCCGTATACATTTCCTGCGCACAACGGTATGGGCCAGCGCACTCCGAGCGCCGCAGACACGCCGCGCGGATCCGAGCAATTCGATCCGATCAGCGGAAGACGGGCGCCTCGGCCGACGACACGTCGATGTGCGCGACACCGCGATCCGCGAGCGCCACGAGCATCCGCGAGAGCACCTCCGCCTTGTAGCGCGTGCGGTCCGCATCGCCCCACAGCACCTCGACGCCGCTCGAGAGCGTGAACGTCACGTCCTGCGCGCTCGACCCCGTCACCGACACGATCTGCGCTCGCAGCTCGGCCGGCATGTCGCGCAGCGCGTGCCCCGCCGACCGGAAGGCGTCCGACGAGAAGTCGGTCACGGCCCCGACGGCCACCGGCGCACCGGCCGGCGGCGCCTCGGACGACGCCAGCAGCACGCCCGCCGAGTCGTAGACCGAGAAGCCCGCGTCGCCCTGCACCGAGATCACCGGCACGCGCTCCTCGATCCGCACCACGAGGGTGTGCGGCGGCACCCGCTCGACGGCGTAGTGCTGGATCATCGGGAACGGCTCGAGCGCGCGGTGCACCTCCGCGTCGTCGACGAGTGCCAGCGGGCGGCCGTCGAAGCGCGCCAGCGCCTGCTCGACCTCGGCCTGGTTCACGTTCACCGCGCCGACCACCTGCATTTCGCGCACCGCCATCATCGGGGTGAACGCCCCCGCGACGACGAACAGGGCGAGCGCCGCGACCGCTCCGAGCGCGATCAGCCAGTTGCGGCGCTTGCGTCGGCTGTCGGCCGAGAAGCGTCGCCGCTCCGACCGCAACTGGGCGCGATGCTGCCGCTCGGCATCGCGCAGGCGGCGCTCGGCCGCGCGCACGGGGTCGGTGTCCCGGTCGGCGCGCAGGCGGGAGAGCGAGAACCGCGCAGCGGGAGCGGCGCGCGCGAGAGCGCCGCGATCCGGATCACCCTCGGTCGAAGCGGAATCCGAAGCGGGATCGGCATCGAGCCGAACGCCGCTCCGCTCGGCGGCGTCCGCCGACGCGGGCCTGAACTCCGGGCTCGCCCGCGCTTCCTCGGCGACCTCCCTCGCCTCGCGCACCTCGCTCAGATCGACCGTGGGCGCCAGCGCCGGATCCCTCTCGGGGACCCCGGCGGCGCTCCGGGTTGCGTCGGGGCCGGGCGGGGCGGAGGGATCGACGGAGGCGGGATCCTCGGAGCCGCGATCCTCGCCCGCCCGACCCTGCCGGACCGGGTCGATCGTGGGCGATCCCGCCCGCCCGCCCGCGCGACTCAGCCGACGCCTCAGCAGCGAGGAACGCTCCTGCGCCTCAGCGCCCGGGCGCTCGGACTCGGGTCCGGGCGCGCCCGGCTCGGGCTCCCCTCCCCGCTCGGGAAGGCGGTCGAACCCGCTCGGTCGCTTCATCGATCAGCCCGCCTCGCCACGCGACCGCTCCCCTACTCGCCCGCGGGCTCGAAGCGGTCGCGCAGCGCGGCCACCACCTGCGGGATGATCCGGTAGACCGTGCCGCAGCTCATCGTCACCATCACGTCGCCGGGGCGTGCGATCTCGGCGAGGTAGTCGGCGGCGTCCTGCCAGTCCGGACGGTAGGCGACCCGGCTCTGATCGACGAAGTCGTCGGCGACGAGAGCGCCCGTGACTCCCTCCACCGGATCCTCGCGCGCGCCGTCGACCGCGATCACCACGGTGTGGTCGGCGCGCGTCTCGAGCGCCTCGGCGAACTCGCGGTGGAACAGCTTCGTGCGGCTGTAGAGATGAGGCTGGTGGATCGCGATGAGCCGACCCTCCTCGCCGACCACGGCGCGCGCCGAGTCGAGCAGCGCCGCCACCTCGGTGTGGTGGTGGGCGTAGTCGTCGTAGACCCGCACCCCGGCGACCTCGGCGTGGAACTCGAAGCGGCGCTTCGTGCCGCCGAACCCGGCGATCGCGGCGAGTGCGGCGCGCGACTCGAAACCGAGCCCCGTGAGCACCGCGAGCGCGCCCACGGCGTTGACCGCGTTGTGACGGCCGTAGACCGAGAGCTGCGCCTCGTGGCGCTCGACCACGCCGTCGGCGCCCGCGAGCTCGACCGTGAAGCGCACGGGGCCCGAGGCGTCGATCGAGACGATGCGCACGTCGGCGTCGGCGTGCTCGCCGAAGGTGCGGATCGGAGCCGTCCCGCTTCCCTCCCGCAGCGCGGCGAGCACCTCGGCCGCTCCCGGGTCGTCGGCCGAGACCACGATCTGCTCGCGGGCGCCGCGCGCGAAGTCGACGAACGCCCGCATGAACGCCTCGCGCGAGCCGTAGAAGTCGAGGTGCTCGGGATCGACGTTCGTGATGAGCGCGATGGCCGTGTCGTAGAGCAGGAACGACTTGTCGCTCTCGTCGGCCTCGATCACGAAGAGGTCGTCGGCGCCCGGGCCCGAGCTCACGCCGAGCGTCTCGATGATGCCGCCGTTCACGAAGGAGGGGTCGGCGCCGAGACCCAGCAGGCCGGTGACGATCATGCCGGTCGAGGTGGTCTTGCCGTGAGCGCCCGCAACCGAGACGACGCGCTTGCCGCGGGCGAGCCAGGCGAGGGCCTGCGAGCGGTGCAGCACCGGCAACCCCCTCGAGAGCGCGAGCTGGTACTCGGGGTTGTCCTGCCAGAGCGCCCCCGTGACCACCAGCGTGTCGGCATCGCCGACGTTCGCGGCGTCGTGACCGATGCTCACCCTGATGCCGAGCTGCTCGAGCGCCTCGGTCGAGTAGTTGGCGCTGCGATCCGATCCCGTCACCGACACGCCGGCGTGGTGCATCATGCGCGCGATGCCGCTCATACCCGAGCCTCCGATGCCGACGAAGTGCACGCGGCCGAGCTCGTCGGGGATCTGCATCTCGAGATCGGGGTAGATCATCTGGCCTCCTCAGATAGACACTCCAGCGTACCGCTTTCGCGGGACGGCTCACTGAGATCGCGGCGGCCGGTCGGCACCCGCCGGCCTTTCGGATCTTCCGCGTTGTCGGAGCTGCGGCGGGTGATCCGTCCGAGACGGCGGTGCGCTCCGAAGAACGCGACGTCGGATCGGGGCTTGATCCCGCGGCGCGGGATTCGGCACGGGGATTCGGCGCCGATCCGGATCGCGGCTCCGCCCCTGCCGGGTCGCGGGAGCGCGGGGCGCTCCGACCGGATCCGGATCACTCCCTCAGCGAGCGCTCCGCCTCGGGCTTCGGCACGAGCGGCACCGCGAGCGCCGGCGCCGCGGCGGCGAGCGCGAGCGCGGCCGGCACTCCGAGCGCGCCGATGAGGGCGCCCACGACCGGCCCGACGGCGGCCGCGGCGAGGAACTGTCCGGTGTTCTGGATCCCGAGCGCGCGACCGGCCCAGGCGGGCCCCGCGATCTCGGCGACGGCGGTGAAGGCGAGTCCGTTGTCGGCCACGCTCACGCAGCTCGCCAGCAGATAGGCGACCGCGGCGGGGATGCTCCACTCGGCCCAGCCGAACGCGGCCGAGAGCAGCATCGCCGCGATCGCCGCGATCGCGACGAGCCGCAGCGGTCCGAGCCTCGACATGGCACGGTCGCTCCACGCGCCCACCACGATGCGGCAGGCGGCTCCGGCGAACTGAGACGCTGCGACGAGGGCGCCCGCGGCGAGCGCGCTCCAGCCAAAGCCGACGGTGAACCAGACCAGGCCGAAGGTCGACAGCGCGAACTGCGGCACCACGAGCAGCATCGAGACCGCGTGGATGCGCACGAGCGTCGACGACGCCCGGTAGGGGCTGGCCTGCGCGGCCAGCGCCCCGCGCGCCGCGCGCCGCGGATCGCGCACGGCGAACGCGCACAGCACGAGGCTCAGCGCGCTCAGCACGCCGCCGAGCGCGAGGGCGGGCCCGATGCCCCAGGCCTCGGCGAGCGGGGGCACGCCCAGCGCGGCGATCGCCATGCCGAGCGGCTGGCAGGTCTGCCGGATGCCCATGGCCAGCCCGCGCCGCTCGGGCGGGAACCAGCCGGTGATGAGCCGCCCGCTGGCGCTGTTCGTGCAGGCGGAGACGGCGCCGCTCGCGACGAACGCGATGCCGAGCGCGGCGAAGCCGTGCATCGCCGTCGACGCCCCGACCACGGCGACCGTCAGCGAGAGGCCGACCAGGATCACGCGCCGCTCCCCGAAGCGGTCGGTCGCCGCGCCCCACGCCACGAGCGACAGCACCAGCCCGAGGTTCGGGGCTCCGGCGAGCAGGCCTGCGGCGGCGAGGCTCATCCCCTCGCGCTCGAGCATGTGCGGGATCAGGAACGCGGGAGCCGCTGCGACGACGGTGGTGGCGGCCTGCGCCACGACCATGGCGCCGAGCATGCACCACAGCGCGACGGGGATGGGCTGGCGGGCAGACGGCTGCTGCATGGGGGTCTCCGGTCTCGGCGGGTGTGAACCGGCACGACGACGCTGCCGCTGACGGGGAGCCGGTCGGTTCAGACCCCGTTGCGGCGGCGAAGAAGCTGCGCGCGAGACATGATGATGATCATACTGCAGGCCCGCGGCTCCTCCGCGCCGTCGCGATGCGCGCTGCACGATGCGCGATGCGCGAGAGCCGGGGTCGACGGATCCCGATCCGCCTCTCGTTCTTCGGGCCTCGCCCGTTTCTCGGATGAAACCCGGCGACTTGGTCCGAAACAACGGCTCGGTCCGAAACAACGGCTCGGTCCGAAACAACGGTTGGGCCCGAATCACCGGTAGCGGGACCGGCGTCCTCGCCGCACGGCACTCCGCTCACATCGGAGGTCTGCGCGACGGATCCTTCATGCTGTCCACAGATTGCGGGAATACCCCCAAGGCGACGCGATTCGTGGGGCACGCTCGAAGGCATGGCACTCACAGAACTCCTCCGGCGCAGCGGCGGAATCACCCGCACGTCAGTCCTCCTTCGGGCCGGGGTGACCCGCGGGGAGCTCCAATCGGCCTTCTCGAACGGACAGGTCCGAAGACCGCGAAAGGGATGGGTCGCCCTCCCCGGTGCCGACCCCGAACTGATGACCGCGGCGCGTCGGGGTCTGCTGCTGACCTGCGTCTCCCAGGCCGCACGCGCCGGGCTCTGGGTCCTCGCGGCCCCCAGGCATCCCCACTACGCGCCTCCGAATCCGCACAGCCACGTCGTGACCGGGCCCGGAGTGGTGCACTGGCGGGCACCGCCGGTGCCCCGCGCGCCCGGCCAACTGGAGGATCCGCTGGAGAACACGCTCGTGCTGGTAGCCGAGTGCCAGCCGTACGAGGCCTCCCTCGCGATCGTGGAGTCCGCGCTGAACCAGGGGCTGACCTCGATTCCGGCGCTGGATCTCCTCCCGTCCCCACGTCTGCGGGCCCTCCTGAAGAAGGCCACGCCCTTCGCGGACTCCGGGGTGGAGACCATCTTCAGATCCAGACTGGGGTGGCTGCGCATCCCGATCCGGGTGCAGACCCACCTGAGCGGGCACCGCGTCGACGTGCTCATCGGCGAGCGCTTGATCGTGCAGGTCGACGGCAAGCAGCACTCGGGCGCTCAACGTGACGGCGATATCCTGCACGACGCCGAGTTGAGGCGCCAAGGCTACGAGGTGATCCGCGTGACCTACTCGCTCGTCGTGCACCGTTGGGAACTGGTGCAGGAGGCCGTGCTCTCGGCGATCGCGCGGGGGTTGCATCTTCGGCGGTCGGCGTGACGTCGCTCAGGCTCACACGGAGCCTCCTATCAGGCGCACACGGACCCTCGTCTTCGGCGCACACCGAGCGCTGCTCTCCGGAGTGCACCGAGCACTGTTCCTCGGAGTGCACCGGGCCGTTCTGCGGCACGCACCAGGCCGTTCTGCGGCACGCACCGGGCCGTTCTGCGGAGCACGCCGTTGGTTCGGATCGAATCCCGCGATCCGGTCCGAACCAACGGCGTGCTCCGAAGGAGGGGGCCGGGTCGGCAAGCGTCGGTTGGGCCGCTGAGACTGCCGCCGCGACAGCAAAGCGTCCGCCGGGACAGCAAAGCACCGGTCGGACCGGCAACACGCCGGTCGGGCCTGCAGAACGCCGGTCGGGGCAGCGAAACGCCGGTCGGGCAGCAGGGCCGCGACCTCGGCGGCGAAGCGCCGGCCTGAGGGAACCCGCCTCAGCGGGCCTCGAGCGCCTCCCGCACGAGCGCGAGCAGGCGCTCCGTGCCGTCGAGCGCTCCGGCGCCGCGGGCCCGCTCCGCCATGTCGGCGAGGCGCGCATCGTCGCCCACGAGCGGGATCAGCGTGCCGCGCACCCACTCCGGGGTCAGCTCGGCGTCCTCGACCAGCAGCGCGCCGCCGGCCGCCACGACGCCGGCCGCGTTGAAGCGCTGTTCGCCGTTGCCGTGGCTGTACGGCACGAAGACGGCGGGCACGCCGAGCCCGGCGAGCTCGCTCACGGTCGTCGAGCCGGCGCGCGACACCGCGAGGTCGCACGCGGCGAGCGCGAGATCCATGCGGTCGCAGTACGGCACCACCGTGTACCCGGGCACGCCCGGATCCTCGACCTCGGTGAGCCCGCCCCAGATGTGCAGCACCTGGATGTCGGCATCGACGATCTCGGCCGCCGATCCCGAGACGCCTCGGTTGATGGCGCGCGCGCCGAGCGACCCGCCGGTGACGAGCAGTGTTCGCTTCTCGGGGTCGAGGCCGAAGTGCTTGCGCGCAGCGGCGCGCAGCCCCTCGCGATCGAGGCCCGTGATCTCGGGGCGCAGCGGCATGCCGGTCACGCGCGCACCCGGGATCGGGGTGCCCTCGAACGTGACGCCCACGTAGGGAGTGTTGCGCGCGCCCAGCTTGTTCGCCATGCCCGGCTTCGCGTTGGCCTCGTGGATCACGACGGGCACGCCCTCCTTGGCGCCGGCGCGATAGGCGGGAGCCGAGGCGTAGCCGCCGAACCCCACCACCACGTCGATGGAGCGGTCGCGGATCAGCGCGCGGGTCTCGCGCACCGCGCGCGCGAACCGCGCCGGGAAGCGCAGGGCCGCGACGTTCGGGCGCCGCGGGAACGGCAGCCGCTCGATGTGCACGAGCTCGTAGCCGCGCTCCGGCACGAGCCGGGCCTCGAGCCCCTCGCGCGTGCCCAGCACGACGATCTCGGCGCCGGGCTCCTCGGCCCGGATGAGGTCGGCGAGGGCGAGCAGGGGGTTGACGTGGCCCGCGGTGCCTCCGCCCGCGAGCAGATAGCTGGTCATCGTATGCCTCGGTTCCTTCCTCGTGCGGGGGCGGCGGCCTCGAGCTCCGCCTGGTACTGCGCGCCGTCGCGCGCGATCGAGATGACGACGCCGATCGCCGCGAGACACGCGATGAGGGCGGTTCCGCCCGCGCTGATGAGCGGCAGCGGCACCCCCAGCACGGGGAACACGCCGATGACCACACCGATGTTCACGAAGGCCTGCCCCACGATCCACACCATGATGCCGCCGACGACGGCCTTGCCGAAGCGATCCCGCGCGCGGGAGATCACGCGCAGCATCACGACCGTCAGCACGATGAACAGCACGATCACGAGCAGCGCGCCGATGAGGCCCAGCTCCTCGCCGATGATCGCGAAGATGTAGTCGTTGTCGGCGGCGGGCAGCCACGACCACTTCGCCTTCGAGTTGCCGAGGCCCACGCCGAAGAGCCCGCCGCTCGCGAGCGCCCACATGCCGTGCGTCGACTGCCAATCGATGCCGCTGTAGTCGTCGGTGCCGCCGGCGTGACTGAGCAGGCGCTGCATGCGGTTGGGGCTCGTGATGACGAAGAGCACGACCGCGAGCGCGCCGCCGCCGGCGGTGACCCCGAGCGTCTTCGCGCTGATTCCGCCGAAGTACATGGCCCCGAACACCATCGCGGCCATGATGAGCACGGTGCCGAGATCGCGCCCGAGCAGCACGACGCCCAGCGCGAGCACGGCGCCGGGCACGATGATGGGGATGATCTCGTGCCGCATCTGCCCGAGCAGCGGCTCCTTGCGCTGCAGCACCGCACCCACCCACACCACGAGCGCGAGCTTGAGCGCCTCGGAGGGCTGCGCGCCGAAGCCGCCGATCTGGATCCAGTTGCGATTGCCGTACACCTCGATGCCGAGCGGCGTGAACACGAGCAGCTGCAGGGCGATGCCGAGACCGAGCAGAACCCACGCCCAGCGCTTCCAGAACACCACGGGCATCGCGGCGGCGATCAGCATGAGCGGGATGCCGATGAGCGCGAACGAGGCCTGGCGCCAGAACCCGCCGAAGAAGCCCTGATCGTCGAGATACGACGTGATCGACGACGACGAGAGCACCATGATCAGGCCGAAGCCGACGAGCAGCAGCGTGATCGCGTACAGCGCCGCGACCGTGGGGTCGGATCCCGTGCGCAGCACGGCGCCGAGGCTGATCCGGGCCTGACCGGGCGCGCGCCCCCGGGATTCCGTCGATTCGGGCGCCACGCCGATCACTCCAGTTCGCGCACGGCCGCCTGGAACTGGCGGCCACGATCCGGGTAGTCCTTGAACTGGTCCATCGATGCGGCGGCGGGGGCGAGCAGCACCGTGTCGCCCTCGGTCGCGAGCGACGCGGCGGCCTGCACCGCGCGGGTCATCACCTCGCCGGCGCGGCCGGCCTCGACGGTCTCGCGCGCCTCGGCATCGTCGGAGATCTCGATGCGGGGCACGTCGGGTGCGTGCCGCTCGAGAGCCGTGAGCACGTCGTCGCGCTCGGCGCCGATCACGACGACGCCGCGCAGGCGGTGGGCGTGCTCGGAGACGAGCTGGCCGATGTCGACGCCCTTGAGCAGGCCGCCCACGATCCAGACCACCCGCCGCAGGGCGCGCAGCGAGGCGTCCGCGGCGTGGGCGTTCGTGGCCTTCGAGTCGTCGATCCACTGCACGCCGTCGTGCTCGCCGAGCAGCTGGGCGCGGTGGGCATCCGGCGTGAAGTTCAGGATCGCGTGGGCGATCTCGGCGGGCTCGACGCCTCGGGAGCGGGCGAGGGCGCTCGCCGCGAGCACGTTCTGCACCATGTGGGGGGCGGCGATGCCGCGCTCGGCGAGTTCGGCGACGGTCACGAGCTCGTAGGCCTCGGCGCGTCGCTCGGCGTGGAAACCGCGGTCGATCAGGATGCCCTCGACCACGCCGAAGCCGCTCGGCGGCGGCGAGTCGAGGCCGAAGCTGACGGCTCGGGCGCCCTCGACCACATCGGCCTCCTCGACCATGCGCTCGGTCTCGGCGTCGGCCCGGTTGTAGACGCATGCGACCTGGGTGTGCTCGTAGACCTTCGCCTTCGCCCCCCAGTAGGCCTCCGGGCCGCCGTGCCAGTCGAGGTGGTCGTCGGCGAAGTTGAGGCAGGCGCTCGCGTAGGGCGAGATCTCGCCCAGACGCTCGAGCTGGAAGCTGGAGAGCTCGACGACGATCGCGTCGTAGCCCTGCGGGTCGCGCAGTGCATCGAGGATCGGGGTGCCGATATTGCCGGCGGGGGTGGCCCGCAGGCCGCCGGCCACGAGCATGTGGGCGGTGAGCTGCGTGGTGGTGGTCTTGCCGTTGGTGCCGGTGATGCAGATCCAGTCGGCCACTCGCGGGGTCTTGTCGCGCAGCCGCCAGCCGAGCTCGATGTCGCCCCACACGGGGAGGCCGCGCTGGGCCGCCCACGCCGTGAGGGGGTGGTCCGGCCGGTATCCCGGCGAGACGACGACGAGGTCGGGGCCGAAGGCGGCGAGGTCGCCGAGCTGCTCGGGATTGCTCTCGGCGCAGAACCGCTCCGCGCCGATGACGTCGAGCAGTCGCTCGCGATCCGGATCCGGGGCGCCGTAGACGACGCGCACGCGGGCGCCGAGCTCGACCAGGGTGTCGGCGACCGAGAACCCGGTGACTCCGAGGCCGAGCACCGCGACCCGCAGGCCGCGCCAGTCGTCGTGCCAGCTCGAGAGCGCGAGCACGCGCTCCGTGGTCCACTGGGTCTGGTTCACGTCGTCCCCCGCTGTCTCCGTCATGCCGTTCTCCGTCACTGCTGCAGCAGCCACTCGCCGTAGAAGGCGCCCACGCCCGCGATCGCGAACAGGCCGGCGACGATCCAGAACCTCACCACCACCGTCACCTCGGCCCAGCCTTTGAGCTCGAAGTGGTGATGGATGGGGCTCATCAGGAAGATGCGCCGGCCCTTCGTCACCTTGAAGTAGAGGCGCTGCAGGATCACCGAGCCGGTCTCGATGATGAAGAGGCCGCCGACGAGCAGCAGCAGCAGCTCGGTGCGGGTGAGGATCGCGAACGCGGCGATCGCACCGCCGATGGCCATCGACCCGGTGTCGCCCATGAACACCTTGGCTGGGTTCGTGTTCCACCAGAGGAAGCCGGCGACGCCGCCGAGGAACGCGGCCGCGATGACGGCGAGGTCCATGGGATCTCGCGTGGCGTAGCAGCCGAGCTCGCCCGCGGTCGCGGCGCAGCTCTGCGCCGACTGCCAGAAGCCGATGACGAGGTAGGCGCCGAACGCGAAGATGGCCGAGCCCGCCGCGAGACCGTCGAGGCCGTCGGTCACGTTCACGGCGTTGGTCGTCGCGGTGACGATCACCATGATCCAGATGATGAAGAGGCCGATGCCGAGGATCGGGCCGAGCACCGTGAAGTCGAACGGCAGGTCGCGGAACACCGAGATGTGCGTCGAGATCGGCGTGACGCCGGCCTCGTTCGCGAAGCGCAGGCCCAGCAGCGCGAAGGCGACGGCGATCGCGACCTGACCGGCGATCTTCGCCCAACCGTTCAGGCCGGCCGAGTTCTGCAGCCGGGCCTTCATGAAGTCGTCGACGAAGCCGACGAGGCCGGCGCCCACGGCCATGAGGATCACGAGCAGGGCCGAAGGCGACGGCGTCTCGCCCATCACGAGTTTGCCCACGAAGTAGGCGATGACCGAGCCGGAGAGGAAGATGAGCCCGCCCATGGTGGGGGTGCCCCGCTTCACCTCGTGCTCCTTCGGGCCGTCGACCCGGATCGGCTGGCCCCAGCGCAGACGGTTGAACCCACGCAGGAACAGCGGCGTGAGCAGCAGCGAGTAGAGCAGCGAGAAGCCGCCCGCGATCAGCAGCGCGATCATGCGTAGGCCTCCCCGAGTCGGTCGCCGAGCGATTGCAGGCCCGCCGCATTGGACGATTTCACGAGCACGGTGTCGTTCGGCCGCAGCGTGCTCGTCAGGTAGTCGTAGGCCTCGTCGCGGGTCTCGAAGAACACGCTCTCGCCGTCCCACGATCCCTCGTTGATGGCGCTGATGTGCAGGTGGCGCGCGTCGGCGCCGACGACGACCAGCTCGGAGATGCGCAGTCGCACGGCCTGCAGGCCGATGCGGATGTGCTCCTCGATCGAGTACTCGCCGAGCTCGCTCATCGCGCCGAGCACGGCGACGGACCGGCCGTCGGGCCTGCGCACCTGAGCGAGGGTGCGCAGCGCGGCGCTCATCGAGTCCGGGCTCGCGTTGTAGGCGTCGTTGATGATCGTGACGCCGTCGCGGCCGCCGAGCACCTGCATGCGCCCGGGCGCCGCGAGCGTCGCGGCTTCGAGGGTCTCGACGACCTCGGCGAGCGGGAGGCCGAGCTCGAGGCCGACCGCCGCGGCGGCCAGCGCGTTCATGACGTGGTGTTCGCCGAGCACGCGGAAGCGCACGGGCAGCGACGCGGTCTCGCCGTTCGCGAGCGGGGCGTGCAGGGTGAAGCGGGTGCCCTCGGCGGAGGAGTCGACGTCGCTCGCGCGCACGTCGGCGTCGGGGTGCAGGCCGAACCAGCGCACGCGGGCGCGGGTGAGTTCGGCCATCTGCGCGACGCGGGGATCGTCGTGGTTGAGCACGGCCACCGCGTCCTCGGGCAGATCGCGCACCATCTCGCTCTTCGTGCGGAACGTGGTCTCGATGCCGCCGAACTCTCCGGCGTGGGCGAGGCCGACCGAGAGCACCACGCCGATGTGCGGAGGCGCCATGGCCGTGAGGCGGGCGATCTCGCCCTCGGCGCTCGCACCCATCTCGGCGACGAGCGTGCGCGTGGCCCCGTCGACGCGCAGCATGGTGAGCGGGCCGCCGACCTCGTTGTTGAACGACTTCGCCGACGCTACGGTCGGGCCGAGCCGCTGCGCCATCTCGGCGACGAGGTTCTTGGTGGTCGTCTTGCCGTTGGATCCGGTGATGCCGACGATCGTCAGGTCGCCGAGGTCGCGCACCCGGCGCACGACCTCGGTCGCGAGGGCCCCGAGCGCGTCGGTCGCGTCGTCGACGACGATCTGCGGCACCCGATCGTCGAGCTCGCGCTCGACGACGAGCAGCGCGGCGCCCGCTTCGACGGCCTTGCCCGCGAAGAGGTGGCCGTCGGTCTCCTCGCCGCGGCGGGCGAAGAAGATCTGGCCGGGCCGCACCTCGCGCGAATCGGTCTGCGACTCCCCCGCGACCACGGCCGCGGGATCGGCGCCCTCCGGTCCGGCAAGCCGCCCGCCGGTCGCGCGCGCGACCTCTTCCAGCGTCAGTTCAATCACGGAAGCAATCCTGCCTCGCGGAGCGCGCCGCGTACCTCATCACGCGCCGAGTACGGCAGATGCTGACCGGCGACTTCCTGGTAGTCCTCGTGTCCGGGACCGGCATACAGAATAACGTCCCCTGCTCGGGCGAGCGAAATGGCGAGGCGGATCGCCGCCCTGGGGTCGCCCTCCTCGATCACCTCCGCGCGCTTCGCCGAGCGGGCGCCCTCGATGAGCTGGGCGCGGATCGCCTCCGGCGGCTCCGACCTCGGGTGGTAGTCGCAGACGATCACGGTGTCGGATCCGGCCCCGGCGATCCGCCCCATCTCCTCGCGCTTCGTGGTGTCGCGGTCGCCGTCGGCGCCGAACAGGAAGACGATCCTGCCGGGGACGACCTCTCCGAGCGCATCGAGCATCGCTTCGAAGGCGCCCGGAGTGTGGCCGTAGTCGACGTAGAAGCGCGGGCCCTGCGCGTCGGGCGCGGACATCAGCTCGAGCCGCCCCGGGATGTAGACCGGGATCCGGCCGCGCTCGAGCCCGGCCTCGACCTGCGCGAGCGGGATGCCTGCCTCGTGGAGCATGATGAGGGCGAGCGCGGCGTTCTCGGCCATGAACCGGCCGAAGACGGGCACACTGCCCCGGAAGTGCGCGCCGGCAGGCCCCTGCAGCACGAACGACACCCCGTCGATCGTCTGCCGGGTGATCGCGAGATGCCAGTCGGCGTCCTGCCCGTACTCGGTCGCGAGCCTCGTGACGGGGATGCGCGATTCACGGGCGATGCGCTGCCCGTAGGGAGAGTCGACCACCACGACGCCGCGCTCGGCGTGCTCGGGGGCGAAGAGCGCGAGCTTCGCCGCGAAGTAGCTCTCCATGTCGCCGAAGTCGTCGAGGTGGTCCTGCGAGAAGTTGTTGAAGGCCACCACGTCGAATCGCACGCCGTCGATGCGGTGCCGCTCCACGGCGTGCGCCGAAACCTCGATGGCGACGCCGTCGACGCCCTTCTCGCCCATGCGTGCGAGCAGCGCGTGCAGTTCGGGCGCCTCCGGGCTCGTGAGGTCGGAGACGATCACCTCGTCGCCGATGCGCCGCTCGGCCGTCGAGCTGAGGCCCGGCGTGAAGCCGGCCGCCCGCAGCAGCTCGGCGAGCAGGTAGACCACGCTCGTCTTCCCGTTCGTGCCGGTGATGCCGAACACCTTGGCGCCGAAGTCGCCCGTGGCGTAGACGCTCGCCGCCACCTCGCCGAGGATCTCGCGCGGGTTCTGCTCGGAGACGAGGATCGGCAGCGCAGATCCGGTCTCGCGGGCGATCCCGGCCCCCTCGGCATCGGTGAGCAGCGCCACCGCCCCGGCGGCCTCGGCCTGCCGGGCGAAGGAGGCGCCGTGGCGGCGCGCACCGGGCAGGGCCGCGTAGAGGTCGCCGGGCCGCACGTCGCGGGAGTCGAGGGTGACGCCGTTCGCGGCGAGACCCGCCGTCTCACCGCGCGGTTCGAGGGCGAAGCGCACCGCCAGCTCGTCGAGCCTGACGGGTGCGGGGTGCTGCGGTCGGATGCTCAGGGCATCTCCGGTACTCACTGCGGGGGCCTCCTGCGGGCGTCTGGTCAGTACTCCGTGGGGAGCGGTTCGAAGGTGCCCGTGGAGGGCGGGATTCGGAAGGTGCGGATCGTCGCCTCGGCTGCCTCGCGGAACGCCGTGAGGGCCGCGACGCTGCCGTCGCCCGCCGACGGGAATGCTATCGATGCTACCGCGACGTACCGGGGATCGTCGGCGGGGAAGATGCCCGCGAAGGAGTGCACGTAGTCGGTGCGGTAGCGCCCGGTATCCGGATCCACCTGCTCGGCGGTTCCGGTCTTGCCCGCGATGCGGTAGCCGGGGATCGCGACGATGTCGTTGTACCAGCCCTCGGTCACGACGGTCTCGAGTATCTGCATCATCTGCGCCGAGGTGTCCTCGGAGACGGCGCGCTGCGATTCGCCGTGGTCGAGCTCGGTGCGCTCTCCCTCGCCGTCGGTGCAGCTGCGCACGAGGCTCGGCGGCACGCGCACGCCGCCGTTCGCGATGGTCTGGTACACGCCCGCGGTCTGCACGATGGTCGACGAGAGGCCCTGACCGAAGGTGGTGTTGTACGAGGTCTGCCGGTCCCACTGCTCGGGCGCGTAGAGCATGCCCGAGTCCTCGACCGGTAGGCCGGTCTGCGTACCGATGCCCACGCCGAAGCGCTGCAGGTAGTCGTAGCGCACCTCGGGGGCGAGCATCGTGCCGAGCGTCGCCGTGCCCACGTTCGACGACTGCGTGAGGATACCGGTGAGCGTCCACTGCATCGGCGGGTGGTTGAAGGAGTCGCCGAAGCGCACGCCGGGCTCGGGCTCGAGGTAGTCGGGGGTGAGGTTGCGCGTGTACGGTGTGGCGACGCCCTGATCGATGAGGGCCGCCGCCGTGATCGTCTTGAAGGTCGAGCCGGGCTCGTAGGGGGAGGTGAAGGATCGCGCCTCGCGTTTCGCCGGGTCCGAGGCGTCGACGTCGTTCGGATCGACCGAGCCGTCCTCGGCGACGGCGACCAGCTCGCCCGTCTTCACGTCCATGACCACGAGCAGCCCCCAGTCGGCCGCCACGCGCTGCACCTGCGCGTTGATGGCCTGCTGCGCCTCCCACTGCAGGTCGAGGTCGATGGTGAGGTCGACGGTGCCGCCGTCGACGGCCTTCTCGGTCACGACGACGCTGCCCGGAAGCGCCACGCCGTCGGCGCCGCGCTCGTAGGTCTCCTGGCCGTCGACGCCAGTGAGGCACTCGTCCTGCGACACCTCGACGCCCGAGAGCGGCACCCCCTCGAAGCCGTTGAAGCCGATCAGGTTGCCGGCCACCGCGCCGTTCGGGTAGTCGCGGGTGTGGTGCTGGTCGAAGGTCAGCCACGGGATCTGCAGCTTCTTGAGCTTGTTGAGCGTCGGCAGGTCGATGCCGCGCTTCACGTAGGCGAAGTCCGACTTCGGGTTCTCCGCGAGCGCGTCGTCGACGATCTTCTGGATCTCCTCGGAGGACTGCCCGGTGATCGCTCCGATCTCGGCGAACGCATCCTTCGCGGTCACGGTGACCGTGCCCACGCCGCGCTCGAGGTCCGGGCGGGGGAACTTGCCGCCGTTCAGCTTCGTGTTCTTCGGCGAGAGCTGCACGTCGTAGCGCTCATCGGTTGTCGCGAGCACCTCGCCGTCGCGGTCGACGATGTCGCCGCGCACGCTCGGGATCTTGACCGGCACGGCGCGCTTGTCGCGCGCATCCTCGTTCAGCGCGGCGGCGGACACCATCTGCACGTCGACGAGGCGCACGAGGAAGACGAGGGCCGCCACGACGATGATCGCGAGCGCGATCGTGCGCCTCAGAGCGGCGCCGCGGAGTGGTCGCATCTTCCGTCTCCCTCTCGTACGCGGTATTCCAGTCGGATCCCGTCAGCGGTTCGCCGCTCAGCGGGTCTCCGGTGCGGGCAGCTTGCCCTTCCAACGTACCGGCGGATCGATGGGCTCCTGCTGCGCACCGCCGACCGCGCTGCGGGGAACCAGCAGGCCCTCGGCGTCGACGACTGGCATCGACTCCAGCGTCGAGTTCGGCACGAGGTTGCCGCGCACCTCGGAGGTGGGCGAGTCGAGGGCGCCGAGCACCGCGCCGTCGCTGAGGCGCAGCGTAGCCGGCCTGGAGTTCTGCACCATGCCGAGCGCCGCGGCGTTCTCGGCGAGGTTCTGAGGCGACGAGAGCTTGTCGACGTGCTGCGCGAGCACCCGCTCGACGCGGGCGAGATCCCGCTGCTCGATCTCGAGCGCGCGGGCCTCGTAGGCCCCCTGGGAGATCGCGATGCTCAGCCCGAGCTGGGTCGCGAGGATCACGAGGATCACGCCCACGGCGACGAGCCCGCCGATGAGCGGGCTCGCCATGCGTCGCTTGACCGCTCTCGGAGACTCGGCGATGCGCAGGTGGCGCTCACCGGCGCCCGGGCGGGCGGGAGCGGTCGCCGGAGCACCGCTTGCGGGGGCGGCGTCGAATCGGATCGGAACCGTGCTGTTCATCGCACCTCCCTCGTACGCTCAGCGGCTCGCAGCCGCACCGGGATCGCCCGCGGATTGCGGGCCCGTTCTGCTTCGTCGGCGAGTTCGGCGCCGCGGGTGAGCAGGCGGAACTCGGGTCGGTGCTCGGGCAGCTCGACCGGAAGCCCGGGAGGGGCGGTCGACTTGCTGCGCCTCGCGAGCTCGCGCTTCACGAGGCGGTCCTCGAGCGACTGGTAGGACATGATCACCGCGCGCCCGCCGAGGCCGATCAGGTCGAGTGCGGCGGGGATCGCTCGCTCGAGCACCGCGAGCTCGCCGTTCACCTCGATGCGCAGCGCCTGGAAGACGCGCTTCGCCGGGTGGCGCTGATCCCGCACCGCCGCGGGCGTGGCCCGCTGCAGCACCTCGACCAGCTGGCCGCTGCGCTCGATCGGCGCCTCGGCCCGCGCCGCGATGATCGCGCGGGCGTAGCGGGCCGCGAGCGGCTCCTCTCCGTAGCGCTCGAAGATCGCCCGCAGGCGGCCCTCGGGGGCCGACGCGAGCACCTCGGCCGCGGTCTCTCCGCGGCTCTGGTCCATGCGCATGTCGAGCGGAGCGTCCTGCGCGTAGGCGAAGCCGCGGTCGGCCTCGTCGAGCTGCAGCGACGAGACGCCCAGGTCGAACAGCACGCCGTCGATGCGGTCGAAGCCTGCGTCGCGCACCGCTCGTCCGATCTCGTCGTACACGGCGTGCACGCGGATGACGCGGTCGCCGAACCGTTCGAGCCGACGGCCCGCGAGTGCGAGGGCCTCGGTGTCGCGGTCGAGCCCGATGACGGTGAGCGCGGGGTGGGCTTCGAGCATGGCCTCGGTGTGACCGCCCATGCCGAGGGTGGCGTCGACGACCACGGCGCCGGGCCGCTCGAGCGCGGGCGCGAGCAGTTCGAGGCAGCGCTCGAGCAGCACGGGCACGTGCAGCTCGCTCGCATCCCGCTCGTCGTGGTGGGTGTTGTCGTGCTGAGTCATGACGCGTCCGGGCTAGAACATGCCCGGGATCACCTCCTCCTCGATGTCAGAGAAGGCCGATTCCTGCTCGGTCAGGTAGGTCTGCCAGGCCTCGGCGTCCCAGATCTCAGCGCGGCTCCCCGCGCCGATCACGGCGAGTTCGCGGTCGAGGCCGGCGTACTCGCGCAGGGCCTGCGGAATGGTGATGCGGCTCTGCTTGTCGGGCGTCTCGGGGTGGGCGCCGGAGAGGAACACGCGCAGATAGTCGCGCGCCTGCTTCGAGGTGACGGGCGCCTGCCGGATGCGGTCGTGCATCTCGGCGAACTCGCTCTCGCTGAAGACGTAGAGGCAGCGCTCCTGCCCGCGGGTGATGACGAGCCCTTCGGCGAGCTCGTCGCGGAACTTGGCGGGGAGGATCAGCCGGCCCTTCTCGTCGAGGCGGGGCGTGAAGGTACCGAGAAACACGGATCCCCCCTCTCGCCGACTCGACCGTGGAATCCCACACTACTCCACTTTCCTCCACTTCAGTGATCTTTCTCTCCACCGAGCCGCCACTCTTCACCCGAAGGACCACAACTCCGTTGAAATACCGGGCCTCCCGGCGACACTCCCGAGCGCGCGCCACCCGCTGCGGGAGCCGGCTACGCGCCCCGCAAGCGCGCTGGAACACGCCGAATCGGCCGCCGAGGCAGCTCGACAGGGCAATCGCCCGCCAAGAGTGGAGGGAAGTGGAGGGACGGCCACGAAGACGCGAAGCAGGTCGGGCCCGAGGCCCGAATCCCCTCACCCGACGCCCCCGGGCGGCTCCATACCCCTCACCCCCGCTTCGCAGGGAGCTCCTCGCGATATCAGCAGACACCCCGGCCGGCAGCGCCTCTCGCAGGCCCGGCGCAGGGCGGGCACGGCGCGGCAGCGGCAGCGGGCCCGGCCCAGCGCGGAGCGCGCGGCACCCGCGAGGCATCGCCGAGACCCGGGCGAACAGCAGCAGAGGGGCCGCGGTCGAAACCACGGCCCCTCTCGAGACTGCTCCAGGCTCAGTCGCTCCTCGCGCTTCGCTCGGTCGGCCGGCGCAGCAACGCCGCCGAACGCGACCCGAAAACGCTGGCGCGTTCTCGGCTAGCGCTCCACCCCGCGCTTCACTCCGTAAGCCGGCGCAGTAGCGCCGCCGAGCGCGACCCGAAAACGCTGGCGCGTTTTCGGCTAGCGCTCGCCCTCCATGCGCTCGTCCCAGCGGCGCTCCATGCGCTCGCTGAATGACTCGCGGGCCGCGCTCTGGGCGCCGGAATCACCGGGGTTCTCGCCGGGTACCGCATCGGCGCTCAAATTGGTCTCGGAGCCGCGCACGAACATCAGCATCACTCCGCCGAGCATCGCGGCGAAGCCGATGAGGCCCAGCCACAGCTGCTGCGCCGCGACACCACCGACCAGCACCCCCAACCCCACGAGCACCACGACGATGCCGAGCACGAGGGACCGGTAGTTCATGCGGCAGCGAGCGCCGGGAACGGTCTGCATCACATCGGCTTCGCTCTGATAGAAGCTGCGCTCCATCTCGTCGAGCAGCCGCTGTTCATGTTCTGACAACGCCATGACGACCCCTCCCGCGCTCGAATACCTCTTTTCCCACAGTCTACTGTCTCCGAGCCGCGGCTAGGCTAGTCGCGTGCAAGAAACGACGCGACTCGCAGGCCTTATTCAGGAGCGGATCAACGATACTCTGGGCCGGCACCGCCGCGCTCTCGAGCCCCTCGGAGCTGACGCGAAGCCCCTGCTCGACGAGGCCTTCGGCTTCCTCTCCGGAGGCAAGCGCTTCCGCGCCCAGTTCGCGGTGCTCGGGTACCGTGCGTTGCGCCCGCTCGATCTGACGGCCGAGGTCGACGCCGAGTTCGGCGCCGTGCTCGACGCCGCGTGCGCACTCGAGCTCTTCCACGCCGCAGCCCTCATCCACGACGACGTCATCGACCGCTCCGACACCCGCCGCGGCCGCCCCGCCACCCACCGGCTCTTCGCCGCCATGCATCAGCAGCACGGCTGGCGCGGCTCGGCAGACCACTTCGGCCTGGCCGGCGCGATCCTGCTCGGCGACCTGCTGCAGTCGTGGGCCGACGAGCTCATGCAGGCCGCGGGCGACGCGACGGCCGATCGCGGAGCCGCTCGGCGCGCCCGGCACCACTTCAACCGCATGCGCAGCGAGGTCGCCGCCGGGCAGTACCTCGACGTGCTCGAGGAGCAGTACGCCGCGTTCGCCTCGCACGAGGAGCAGCTCGAACGCTCCACCCGCGTGCTCGTCTACAAGTCGGCGAAGTACAGCGTCGAGGCGCCCCTGCTCATCGGGGCGGCGCTCGCCGGCGCCGACGAGCAGCACGAGCAGGCGCTCGCCGACTTCGGTCTGCCCGTGGGCGTCGCCTTCCAGCTGCGCGACGACCTGCTCGGCGTGTTCGGCGACGAGGAGATCACCGGCAAGCCGATCGGCGACGACCTCAGCGAGGGCAAGCGCACGGTGCTCGTCACGCTCGCCCGAGAGAACCTGCCCACGACCCAGCGGCGCATCTTCGACGACCTGCTCGGCAGCGAGCTCGACCGTGAGCAGGTCTCGATGCTGCAGCGCACGATCCGCGAGAGCGGGGCCGTCGAGCGTGTCGAGGAGATGATCACGCGCAACCTCGACCGGGCGACCTCGTCGCTGCAGCGGGCGCAGATCCGCCCCGACGCGGCGCAGTCGCTCATCGGCCTGTCGGAGCGCGCGGCGCGGCGCACGTTCTAAGCGCCTCAGAACGCGCTTCGGTGAGGGATCCCGCTTCGGTGAGACCGGATGCGGCATCTCCGCCTCACCGAGGCGGGATCTGCGACATCGGGCGTCAGAAGGCGAGCGCCTGCGTCGCCCGCCGCACGGCGCTCTTGCGCCCGGCGCGCAGCGAGTCGATCGGCCGCTCCCCCAGCTCGTCGTTGTGCGCGAGCAACCACGCCACGGTCTCGTCGCTCGAGAAGCCGGCGTCGAGCAGCACGAGGATCGTGCCGCGCAGCGGGGGCAGCGGGTGGTCGTCCTGCACGAACTCGGCAGGCACGCGGAGCACGCCGTCGACGCGCACGGCGGCGAGGTGGTGGTCCTCGATGAGTCGGTGGATCTTTCCGGGGGCGAGGCCGAAGCGCTCGACGAGATCCGGGACGGTGAGGAACGGCGTATCGGGTGCGATGTTCTGGGGCACGCTTCAACTCTGCCAGCGTCATCGACGGATCGCAATCCGCAGCCGCGCGGCGCGCATCCGACGGGAGCGCATGCTTCTTCCGTAGAATCTCGGCGTGACCTCTGCGCCTGCCGACCCGTTGATCGGGCAAACGCTCGACGGACGATACGTGATTCGTTCGCGCATCGCCCGTGGCGGGATGGCGATGGTCTACCTCGCGAACGACCTGCGGCTCGAGCGCCGCGTCGCCGTGAAGGTGATGCACGAGCACCTCGCGGAGGACGAGAACTTCACGCGCCGCTTCGAGCAGGAGGCGCGCAGCGCCGCAGGCCTCTCGCACCCGAACCTCGTGAACGTCTTCGACCAGGGCCACGACCTCGGCCGCACCTACCTCGTCATGGAGTACCTGCCGAGCATCACACTGCGGGAGCTGCTGAAGCAGCAGAAGCGCCTCACCGCCGAGCAGGCGCTCGAGATTGGCGAGGCGGTGCTATCGGGTCTCGCGGCCGCTCACCACGCGGGCATCGTGCACCGGGATCTCAAGCCCGAGAACGTGCTGCTCGCCGACGACGGCCGCATCAAGCTCGGGGACTTCGGCCTCGCCCGCGCGGTCAGTGCGAACACGACGACGGGGCAGGCGCTGCTCGGCACGATCGCCTACCTCTCCCCCGAGCTCGTCACCCGGGGGGTGGCCGACGCCCGCAGCGACCTCTACGCCTTCGGCATCATGATGTACGAGATGCTGACCGGCTCGCAGCCGTTCACCGGCGAACAGCCGATGCAGATCGCGTATCAGCACGCGCACTCCGAGGTGCCCGCGCCATCGCTCAAGTCGTCCGAGGCCACGCCCGAGCTCGACGAGCTGGTGCGCTGGACCACACGGCGGGAACCCGAGGACCGGCCGCGCGACGCCGGCGAGGCGCTCGAGTTCATGGCCGAGCTCATTCCGGGAGCGGCCCTGGCGGGCGCGACCCGCGTGCTGCCCCGCGACCTCGCCGCGGAGTCGCCCACCCCCTCGACCACGGTGCTCGACGGAGCCCAGCAGCAGGCGCTGCTGGAGAGCCTGCCCGGCACCCCGGACGAGCTCGACGGCACGGCCCCGCAGCCCGAGCTGGCCGCCGCCTCGCCGATCGACCGCGCCGCGGCCTCGGCCAGGCGCCGCAGCCGCAAGGGCCGCGCAACCGCCGCCCTGCTCGCGCTGCTCGTCGTGCTCGCCGGGGGAACCGGCTGGTGGTTCGGGCAGGGCCCCGGATCGCGCGTCACCGTTCCCGACGTCGCCGGTCAGGAGATGGCCGAGGCCCGGGCGTCGCTCGAGGATCGCTCGCTGCTGGTGGAGGTCTCCGAGTGCTCGAGCCTCGACGTGCCCGTCGGTCTGGCGGTGAGCACCGATCCCGAGTCCGGGGCGCGCCTCGACCGGGGCAGCACGGTGCGGCTGTGCCAGTCGACCGGCCCCCAGCAGCTGCCGGTTCCCACGATCGTCGGTCTCTCGCGCGACGAGGCCGAGCGCACCATCAGATCGGCGGGCTTCACGTTCGGCGATGTGCTCGACGAGCGCTTCGACGCCTCCGAGGCCGGCACCGTGCTCGCCGCGCTCGACGACGACGGCGAGCCGCTGCGCGAGACGTACGCAGAGCGGGGTCGCGTCGACCTCGTCGTCTCGGCCGGTCCCGTCCCGGAGGTGTCGGGCCTCACCGTCGAGCAGGCGACTCGGGCTCTCAAGGCCAGCGGCCTCTCGGTCGAGACCGGGCTCGGCGCGGAAGAGCACCACGCCGAGATCCCGGAGGGACACGTCATCGCGATGATCCCCTCGACCGATCCCGTGAGCCCCGGCGACACCGTCGGCCTGAACGTCTCGCTCGGCCCCGAGCTGTTCGAGATCCCGAACATCGCAGATCTGGGTCTGCAGGAGGCGATGGACACGCTCGCCGCGGCCGGCTTCTCCCCCACGACGCTCGTGCCCGACGCGCTGCGCGGGTTCGCCAAGGCGACCGGCACCGATCCTGCGGCCGGCGAGCGCGTGCCGGCGGGCACCGAGATCCGCGTCAAGAGCACCATCTCGCTCTAGCCGCGGCCCGCGCCCGCGAGCTTCGCCCGGGCCCTCGTCCTCGCCCGATCGTGCGCGAAGCCGGCGCTCCGCCCCGCCTTCGAAGAGAACGGCGCCCCGCCTCCTGCAGCGCAAGGGAGCGGGGCGCCGAGATCGGCCACGGGGTGGCTCAGCGTGTCAGAGCCGCTTCAACTCCTCGGCGACCTGGAAGGCCAGTTCGAGCGACTGCATGTGGTTGAGCCGTGGGTCGCAGACCGACTCGTAGCGGGTCGCCAGCGCCTGCTCGTCGATGTTCTCGGAGCCGCCGAGGCACTCGGTCACGTCGTCGCCGGTGAGCTCCACGTGGATGCCGCCGGGGAAGGTGCCCACCTCGCGGTGCGCCTCGAAGAAGCCACGCAGCTCGTCCATCACGTCGTCGAAGCGACGGGTCTTGTAGCCCGTCGACGAGGTGATGCCGTTGCCGTGCATGGGGTCGGTGACCCACAGCGGGGTCGCCCCCGCGTCCCGCACGCCCGCGAGCAGCCCGGGCAGCACGTCGCGGATCTTGCCGGCGCCCATGCGGGTGATGAAGGTGAGGCGGCCGGGCTCGCGCTCGGGATCGAGCTTGTCGATGAGGCGCAGCGCGTCGTCGACCGAGGCGGTCGGGCCGAGCTTCACCCCGATCGGGTTGCGCACGTGCGAGAGGAACTCGAGGTGCGCCCCGTCGAGCTCTCGGGTGCGCTCGCCGATCCAGAGCATGTGGCCCGAGGTGTCGTAGAGCTTGCCGGTGCGCGAGTCGATGCGCGTCAGGGGGCGCTCGTAGTCGAGCAGCAGGGCCTCGTGGCTCACGTAGAACTCGGTCTGCTTGAGCTCGCTGTGGTCGACTCCGCACGCGTCCATGAAGCGCACGGCACGGTCGATCTCGGCGGCCAGCGACTCGTAGCGCTGATTGGCCGGGTTCGACACGAANCTCGAATCCCCGCACGTAGAGATCCCACTTCTCGACCACACCCGGAATGGAGCGGTGGTGGCGCGTGAGCGGGCTCGTCTCGACCGGGAACTCTCGGGTGCGCTCGCCGATCCAGAGCATGTGGCCCGAGGTGTCGTAGAGCTTGCCGGTGCGCGAGTCGATGCGCGTCAGGGGGCGCTCGTAGTCGAGCAGCAGGGCCTCGTGGCTCACGTAGAACTCGGTCTGCTTGAGCTCGCTGTGGTCGACTCCGCACGCGTCCATGAAGCGCACGGCACGGTCGATCTCGGCGGCCAGCGACTCGTAGCGCTGATTGGCCGGGTTCGACACGAAGCCCTGGTTCCAGGCGTGCACCTGGCGCAGGTCGGCGAAGCCGCCCTGCGTGAAGGCGCGGATCAGGTTGAGGGTCGACGCCGATACGTGGTAGCCCTGCACGAGGCGCGACGGATCGGCGGTGCGGGA
This sequence comes from Leucobacter sp. UCD-THU, assembly GCF_000349545.1. NCBI lineage: Bacteria > Bacillati > Actinomycetota > Actinomycetes > Micrococcales > Microbacteriaceae > Leucobacter > Leucobacter sp. UCD-THU. The sequence goes on along the minus strand of NZ_KB714603.1, from coordinate 20,549 downwards.
TTCGGGCGTGAACTCGTAGCCGTTCACGAGGTCGCCGCGGAACGCCGGCAGCGTCACGCCGTCTCGCGTCTCGGAGTCGCTCGAGCGGGGCTTCGCGAACTGGCCCGCCATGCGGCCCACCTTGATGACGGGCATCGAGGCGCCGTAGGTGAGCACGACGGCCATCTGCAGCAGCGTCTTGACCCGATCCCGGATCTTGTCGGCCGTGGCGGCGGCGAAGGTCTCGGCGCAGTCGCCGCCCTGCAGCAGGAACGCCTCGCCGCGCGCGGCCGCGGCGAGGCGGGTGCGCAGCTGATCGGCCTCGCCCGCGAACACGAGCGGGGGCTGCGCGGCGAGTTCATCGGATGCCACCTGCACGGCTGCGGGATCGGGCCACGTGGGCTGCTGCTTCGCCTCGAGCGCGCGATACGCGTCGAGCTCCGCGAACGCGCGGGCAGCAGTATCGGTGTTCTGGCTCGTCATCTTCGATCCCTTAGTCGATGAGTGGGTATGCTGACGCCGCAGTCGGAGACTGCAACCCTTCCAGCCTACTAGGGACGGGGCACGGATCGGACCGGCTCAGCGGTTGCGTACGCTGGAGGCGTAGACGTCGACGTACTGCTGACCGCTGAGGCGCTGGATCTCGAGCATGATCTCGTCGGTGACGCTGCGCAGCACGAAGCGGTCGGCGCTCATGCCGGAGAAGCGGCTGAAGTCGAGCGGCTTGCCGATCACCGTGCCGATGCGGCGGACTCTCGGGAACTTCGCGCCGATCGGCATGGCCTTCTCGGTGTCGATCATCACGGCGGGCACCACGAGCGCGCCCGATTCGAGCACGAGGCGGGCGACGCCGGTGCGCCCGCGGTACAGGCGCGCGTCAGGGCTGCGGGTGCCCTCGGGGTAGATGCCGAGCACGTCGCCGCGATCCAGCACCGCGAGGCCGGTGTTGAGCGACGCCTCGGAGGCCTTGCCGCCCGAGCGGTCGATCGGCAGCTGCCCCACCCCGAGCATGAAGTTCTTCACGAGCCAGCCTTTGAGGCCCTTCCCCGTGAAGTAGTCGCTCTTCGCGAGGAAGTAGACCCGTCGATCGATCATGAGCGGCATGAAGAACGAGTCGATCACCGAGAGGTGGTTTCCCACAATAATTACCGGGCCCGAAGCCGGAATATTCTCGGCACCCTCTACCCACGGACGGTACACGGTTTTCAGGAACGGCCCGATGATCAGGTGTTTGAAGATCCAATACAGCACAACCCGCAGCTTTCTCTCGACTTCGAACACAATAGCCGAGCCCGAGGCGTGCACGGGTATGCGTATAGGGTGAAATACGAGCAGATGCGGAACGCCCGCATCGCAGAAGACCGATGCATGAGTATCAAGGGAGCTGCCGTGAATCTGTCCGAGACCCCCATTCTGATCCCGCCCGTTCCGGATGACAACATCACCGACCTGCTGGAGCAGCGGGTGGAGGCCACACCCGACCGCGCGATCTTCGCCGTGCCCCAGGGCGACGGCTGGCGCGACATCACGGCGAGCGAGTTCCGGGCCGAGGTGGTCGCCCTCGCGAAGGGCCTCGTCGCGGCCGGCATCGAGCCCGGCGATCGCATCGCCTTCATGTGCAAGACGAGCTACGAGTGGTCGCTCGTCGACTTCGCGATCCACTACGCGGGTGCCGTCATGGTGCCGATCTACGAGACCTCGTCTCCGTTGCAGATCCACTGGATCCTCGAGGATTCGGGCGCTCGCGCGATCATCACCGCGACCGCCGATCTCGCCGAGCGCTACGAGGAGATCAGCAGTGAGGCGCCCGGCGTCGATCTGCACTGGCGCTTCGACGAGGGCGCGCTGGAGGCGCTGCCGAAGAGCGGCCTCGCGGTCGACGACGCCGAGATCGAGCGCCGCCGCAACCTCGCGGTGGGCGCCGACATGGCGACCCTCATCTACACCTCGGGTTCGACCGGCCGGCCGAAGGGCTGCGTGCTCACGCACTCGAACTTCGTCGACCTCTCGCGCAACTCGGCCGCCGCCCTCTCCGAGGTCGTGCAGCAGCCGGGCTCCTCGACGCTGCTCTTCGTCACCCTCGCGCACGTCTTCGCCCGATTCATCTCGGTGCTCGCCGTGCATGCGGGCGTGCGCGTCGGGCACCAGGCCGACACCACGCAGCTGCTGCCCGCGCTCGGCTCATTCCAGCCCACGTTCCTGCTCGCGGTGCCCCGCGTCTTCGAGAAGGTCTACAACTCGGCCGAGCAGAAGACCGAGGCCGAGGGCAAGGGCAAGATCTTCCGCACCGCCGCGAAGGTGGCGGTCGAGCATTCCGAGGCGCTCGACGCCGGCAAGGTGCCCTTCATGCTCGGGCTCAAGTTCAAGCTGTTCGACAAGCTCGTCTACGGCAAGCTGCGCGAGCGCCTCGGCGGCCGCGTCAAGTACGCGATCTCGGGCTCGGCGCCGCTCAGCCACTACCTCGGCCACTTCTACCGCAGCCTCGGCGTCAAGATCCTCGAGGGCTACGGCCTCACCGAGACGACCGCGCCGGTCACCGTCAACCTGCCCGACAAGTTCAAGATCGGCACCGTCGGCCCCGCCCTCCCGGGGCACACCGTGCGCATCGCAGAGGACGGCGAGATCGAGGTCAAGGGCATCGACGTGTTCAAGGAGTACTGGAACAACCCCGAAGCCACCCGCGAGGTGTTCACCGATGACGGCTTCTTCCGCACGGGCGACCTGGGCTCCCTCGACTCCGACGGCTACCTGTCGATCACGGGCCGCAAGAAGGAGATCATCGTCACCGCCGGCGGCAAGAACGTCGCCCCGGCCGCGCTCGAGGATCCGATCCGCTCGAACACGATCATCGGGCAGGTCGTGGTGGTCGGCGATCAGAAGCCGTTCATCTCGGCCCTCATCACCCTCGACCCCGAGATGCTCCCCGCGTGGCTGAACAACAACGGCGAGGATCCGAATATGACGCTCGAAGAGGCGGCGCGCCACCCGAAGGTGCTCGCCGAGGTGCAGAACGCCATCGACCACGGCAACCGCCATGTCTCGCGGGCCGAGTCGATCCGCAAGTTCGTGATCCTGCCCACCGAGTTCATCGAGGCCAACGGGCACCTGACCCCGAAGATGAGCATCAAGCGCGACAACATTCTGCGAGATTTCGCGGGTGAGATCGCGAAGCTGTACGGTGACAACCCGCAGACCGAGGCGGTCAGCACGCAGCGCTGACCCGGCCGGCTCGCTCGCCCCGCTCCTGCACCCGCGATGACGGGCCGGAGAGCGGGGCGAGCCCGTCTCCGGGCACACCTGCGAGAACGGCGCGCGCCCGCGACGGGCCCACCCCGCGCCGCAGCGCCTCAGAACCAGGCCGAGGTGCGGATCTGGCGCATCGCCTCCCCGCGGGCGTCGCGGTCGAGGCGGCTGATGTAGAGCTTGCCGTCGAGATGGTCGCACTCGTGCTGCAGCGCCTGGGCGAGCAGCCCCTCACCCGAGATCAGGATCTCGCGGCCGTCGAGGTCGATGCCGCGCACGGTCGCGCGCGGATGGCGCATCACCTCGAACCAGAGGTCGGGCACCGACAGGCAGCCCTCCCCCGTCGGCACCGGCTCGCCCTCGAGCTCGACGATCTCGGGGTTGAGCACGTAGCTCACGCGGCCGTCGATGTTGAGGCTGAACGCGCGCTGCGTGTGGCCGATCTGGGTGGAGGCCAGCCCGGCGCGGCCGTCCATGTCGACGGTCTCGCAGAGGTCGGTCACGAGCTGGCGCACGCCGTCGTCGATCTCGGTGATGGGGTCGCACACGGTGCGCAGCACGGGGTCGCCGAACAGTCGGATCTCTCGAATCGCCATAGTCTCCCAGCTTAGTCGAGCCGGGTCGCCGCTGCTCCGCGGCCCGTCGAAGGGTGCCCGTCGAGGGGCGCTCGTCCGGGTGCGTCGCGAACCGGCCTCCTCCGGCGTGCCGCGTGCGGCGGCGGACGCCGCACGCGGCACACCCGGTCGCGGCCTCGAGAGGACCGCGCGCGATCAGCCGATGACGGCGATGAGGTCGCCGGCCTCGAGCGAACGCGTGCCGGTGAAGACGACCCGCTCGACGGTGCCCGCGACGGGCGCGGTGATCGCCGCCTCCATTTTCATCGCCTCGATGGTGGCGACGGGCTGGCCGGCCTCGACGCTCTCACCCGGTGTGACCTTGACGGTGACCGTGCCCGAGAAGGGCGCCGCGACGTGGCCGGGAACCGTGCGGTCGGCCTTCTCGGCGACGGGCGCGTCGACCGCGACGCTCTCATCCTTGACGAAGACCTGGCGCAGCTGCCCGTTGACGCGCACCATGACGGTGCGAACGCCCTTGTCGTCGGCCTCGCCGATGGCTTCGAGCCCCACGTAGAGGCGCACGCCCCTCGCGAGGTCGATCGCGCGCTCCTCACCGGCTTCGAGCCCGTAGAGGTAGTCGGGGGTGTCGAGCACCGACAGGTCGCCGAACTGCTCGCGAGAGGCCTCGTACTGGCGGGTCGGAGCGGGGAACAGCAGCCGGTTGAGCGTCGAGCGGCGCTCGACGCTCGTGCCGCCGAGCAGCGCCTGATCCTCGGCGGTGATCGGGGCCACCTCGATATCGACGCGGCGCCCCGCGAGCACCTTCGAGCGGAAGGGTTCGGGCCAGCCACCGGGGATCTCCCCCAGCTCGCCCGCGAGGAAGCCGACGACCGAGTCGGGCACGTCGTAACCGGCGGGGTTCTGCTCGAAATCGGCGGGGTCCGCGTCGACGGCCGCCAGGTGCAGCGCGAGGTCGCCGACCACCTTCGACGACGGGGTCACCTTGGGGATGCGCCCCAGGATGCGATCGGCCGCCGCGTACATGTCCTCGATCTTCTCGAAGTTCTCGGCGAGCCCGAGGGCGATCGCCTGCTGGCGCAGGTTGGAGAGCTGGCCGCCCGGGATCTCGTGAGTGTAGACCCGCCCCGTGGGCGAGGGAAGCCCCGACTCGAACGGCTTGTAGAGGCTGCGCACGGAGTCCCAGTAGGGCTCGAGCTCGTAGACGGCGCGGGCGTCGAGACCGGTGTCGCGCTCGGTGTTCGCGAGCGCGGCGACGAGCGCCGAGAGCGAGGGCTGGCTCGTGGTGCCCGACATGGGAGCCGACGCGGCGTCGACCGCGTCGACGCCTGCCGCGGAGGCCGCGAGCAGCGTGGCGAGCTGACCGCCCGGCGTGTCGTGGGTGTGCAGGTGCACGGGCAGCTCGAAGCGGTCGCGCAGGGCGGCCACGAGCTTCGCCGCGGCGGCCGGTCGCAGGAGGCCGGCCATGTCCTTGATCGCGAGCACGTGGGCGCCCGCCTCCACGATCTCGTCGGCGAGGCGCAGGTAGTAATCGAGGGTGTACTTGTCCTCTGCAGGGTCGAGCAGGTTGCCCGTGTATGCCATGGCGACCTCCGCGACCGCCGTGCCGGTCTCGCGCACCGCGTCGATCGCGACCCGCATCTGGTTCACGTCGTTGAGCGCGTCGAAGATGCGGAACACGTCGACCCCGGTGTCGGCGGCCTCGCGCACGAACGCCTGGGCGACCTTCTTCGGGTAGGGGGTGTAGCCGACGGTGTTCTGGCCGCGCAGCAGCATCTGGATCGGCACATTCGGCAGCGCCTCGCGAAGCGCCGAGAGGCGCTCCCAGGGATCCTCTCCCAGGAAGCGCAGCGCGACGTCGTAGGTCGCGCCGCCCCACGCCTCGACCGACCACAGCTGGGGCGTGAGCCGCGCGACGTAGGGAGCGATCCGCACGAGGTCGCGCGTGCGCACGCGCGTCGCGAGCAGCGACTGGTGCGCATCGCGGAACGTGGTCTCGGTCACCGCCAGCGCGGTCTGCTCGCGCAGGCTCTTCGCGTAGCCCTCGGGGCCGAGCTCGAGCAGGCGCTGCCGGTAGCCCGCCGGTGCCGGCTGCCCCAAGTCGGCCGCGGGCAGCTTCGCGGCCGGGTCGAAGGCCCCGGGCCGCGCACCGTGGGGCTGGTTGACCGTCACGTTCGCGACGTGCTGCAGCAGGCGCGTGGCGCGATCCTTCGGCTTGTTCATCTCGAGCAGCTCGGGGCGCTCCTCGATGAACGAGGTCGCGATGTCGCCGGCCTGGAACGCGGGGTCGGCGAGCACGGCCTGCAGGAAGGGGATGTTCGTGGCGACGCCGCGGATGCGGAATTCGGCGAGCGCGCGGCGGGCGCGCACCACGGCGTCCTCGAAGCTGCGCCCGCGGCAGGTGAGCTTCGCGAGCATGGAGTCGAAGTGGGGGCTGATCTGCGCGCCCGCGTTGATCGTGCCGCCGTCGAGGCGCACCCCGCCGCCGCCCGGCGAGCGGTACGCGGTGATACGGCCGAGGTCTGGGCGGAAGCCGTTCGCGGGATCCTCGGTGGTGATGCGGCACTGCAGTGCGGCGCCGCGCAGCTGGATGTCCTCCTGGCGCAGTTCGAGCTGCTCGAGCGTCTCGCCCGCGGCGATGCGCATCTGCGCGCGCACCAGGTCGACGTCGGTGACCTCCTCGGTCACGGTGTGCTCCACCTGGATGCGCGGGTTCATCTCGATGAACACGTGCTTGCCCGCGCGCTCGCCCTCGGTGTCGAGCAGGAACTCGACCGTACCCGCGTTCTCGTAGCCGATCGACTTGGCGAACGCGATCGCGTCGCGCGTCAGCTCGTCGCGGACTGCGGGATCGAGGTTCGGCGCGGGCGCGATCTCGACGACCTTCTGGTGGCGGCGCTGCACGGAGCAGTCGCGCTCGAAGAGGTGCACGGTCGCACCGGTCTTGTCGGCCAGCACCTGCACCTCGATGTGGCGGGGGCGCAACACGGCCTGCTCGATGAACATGGTCGGATCGCCGAACGCCGACTCGGCCTCGCGCATGGCAGCCTCGAGCGCGTCGCGCAGATCCTCCTCGCGCTCCACGCGGCGCATGCCGCGGCCGCCGCCGCCCGCGACCGCCTTCGCGAACACCGGGAAGCCGATCTCGCGCGCTCCGGCGATCAGCTCGTCGACGTCGGTCGAGGGCGGCGTCGACTGCAGCACGGGCACGCCGGCCGCGATCGCGTGCTCCTTCGCGGCGACCTTGTTGCCCGCCATCTCGAGCGCCTGGCGCCCGGGCCCGATGAATCGGATGCCGGCGGCCTCGGCCGCGGCGGCGAGTTCGGGGTTCTCGGACAGGAAGCCGTAGCCGGGGTAGATCGCGTCGGCCCCGGATTCGACCGCCACGCGCACGATCTCGGCCACGTCGAGGTAGGCGCGCACCGGGTGCCCCACCTCTCCGATCTGATACGCCTCGTCGGCCTTCAGCCGGTGCAGCGAGTTGCGGTCCTCGTACGGGAACACCGCCACCGTCGACGCGCCCAGCTCGTGAGCGGCGCGGAATGCGCGGATGGCGATCTCACCGCGGTTGGCAACCAGAACCTTATTGAACATGCGGAAGTACCCCTCTGTATCAAGCGTTGCCGGCTGCCCAGGCCGAAGGATCGTTCGATATCAAGATACACGCTCGGGCAGGCTCGCCCGCACTTCACCCCGACACGGCCTCGCCGGGTGCAAAGCAGGGTGAAATCGGGCTCTCATCCGTTCGCCGCACGCATACTCTGGATGATCACAGTGCGGTATCGACTAAACTTGCCACGTGCATGTTTTGAGTGTGAGTTCCCTCAAGGGCGGCGTGGGCAAGACCACCGTGACGCTCGGCCTGGCCTCGGCCGCCTTCTCGCGGGGCCTGCGCACGCTCGTCGTCGACTTCGATCCTCAGTCCGATGTCTCGACCGGCCTCGCCGTCGACCCCGACGGGTACGCGACGGTCGCCGACATCCTCGAGAGTCCGAAAGAGAAGACCGTGCGCTCGGCGATCGCCAGCAGCGGCTGGAACGAGTATCACGAGGGCGGTTCGATCGATCTGCTGGTGGGCAGCCCGTCCGCCATCAACTTCGACGGGCCGCACCCCTCCACCCGCGACATCTGGAAGCTCGAGGAGGCCCTCGCGGTCGTCGAGGCGGAGTACGACCTGGTGCTGATCGACTGCGCCCCGTCGCTCAACGCGCTCACCCGCACCGCGTGGGCCGCGAGCGACCGCGTGCTCGTCGTCGCGGAGCCGAGCCTCTTCGCGGTCGCCGCGACCGACCGCGCCCTGCGCGCGATCGAGGAGATCCGCCGCGGCGTGAGCCCGCGGCTGCAGCCCCTCGGCATCCTGATCAACCGTACGCAGCCGCAGTCGATGGAGCACCAGTTCCGCATCCGCGAGCTGCGCGAGATGTTCGGCCCGCTGGTGCTCAACCCGCAGCTGCCCGAGCGCCCCTCGCTGCAGCAGGCGCAGGGCGCCGCGAAGCCGGTGCACATGTGGCCGGGCGAGGCCTCGCAGGAGATGGCGGGCAACTTCGACCTGGTGCTCGATCGCGTGCTCCGCTCGGCGGGCATGGACGCGGCGCGCGAGGCGAAGGCGCGGCCGGCGCGCACCGCCACGGTCGTCGAAGACTGAGCGCGAAGCCGTCGCACGCTGGAAAAGCCCGGCTCGTCTCGAGCCGGGCTTTGCTGTTGCGGCCGAGCGGGAGCGCCCCGGGCCTAGGAGATCTTCTTGCGCACCTGACGGCGGGCCGCGAGTTCGTCGACCGCGCTCTCGGCCTGCTCGCGGTGCTCGTCCATGTCGACGAGCGAGGTCTCGACCTCGCGCAGCACCTTGCCGACGGCGATGCCGAAGACGCCCTGGCCGCGGCTGACGAGGTCGATGACCTCGTCGTTCGAGGTGCACAGGTAGACGCTCGCGCCGTCGCTCATGAGGGTGGTGCGTGACAGGTCGTGCACGCCTGCCTCGTGCAGCTGCGCGACCGCGGTGCGGATCTGCTGCAGCGAGATGCCGGTGTCGAGCAGCCGCTTCACGAGCTTCAGCACGAGGATGTCGCGGAAGCCGTAGAGGCGCTGCGAGCCCGACCCCTGGGCGCCGCGCACTGTGGGCTCGACGAGCCCGGTGCGCGCCCAGTAGTCGAGCTGGCGATAGGTGATGCCCGCGGCTCGGGCTGCGGTGGCGCCCTTGAAGCCGCCCTCCTGATTGGGCTTCGGCAGCCCGTCGTCGAAGAGCAGCTCGGGATCGATCGTGAGGGGCTCGGCGCCGCTGATGGGCGCGCTCTGCGCGCTCTCGGGCGCGGCCTCCGACGACGGAGAAGCCGTCTCGCCAGACGGCTGCTGAGTGTTCTCCATCGTCTTCCTTTCTTCACGGACCGAGCGGCCCAGGGCACCGAACTCCCCTAACGGTACCCAGATGCCCGGCACCGTGCAACGACCGCCGAGGGTCAATTTCGGAGTGTCGACCTCCACTTGAACTTGAAGGTTGAAATCACGCCGAACTCGAGCGGATCAGGAGCTCGCGAAACGCCGCCGCAACACGCCGGAGCGCACCGTGTCGAGATGCCCCGCCAGCTCCAGCGAGTCCTCCGTGCCGAGCGGGGTGCCGCTCTTCACGCCGCGCGTCGAGACCGCACGCGCGATGAGCTCGGCCTCGCGCTCGGCCGAGACCCGCAGAGACCGCAGATGGCGCGGGGTGATCCCCCGCTCCGCGAGCTTCAGCAGAGCCGACAGCTGCGCCACCGCATCGTGCGGGAACACCTCCGCCGCCGGCAGCAGCCCCGCCGCGATCGCCTCGCCCAGGAAGCGGGCGCTCGCACCCGTCGCCCGACGCAGTTCATCGCTGCTGAGCACCCGCTGCGGTGCGAGGATCATCGACGCGCTGCGCGGCGACGCGCCCGGGATGATCGGATCGCGCCCCTCGTCCATCTCGTCGAGCACCTCGGCGATGACCTTCAGCGGCAGATAGTGGTCGCGCTGCAGCGTGAGGATCAGTCGCAAGCGCTCGATGTGCTGCTGCGAGAACTTGCGGTACCCCGACTTGGTGCGCTCGGGGGTGACGAGCCCCTGCTCCTCGAGGAAGCGCAGCTTCGAAGGAGTGAGATCGGAGAAGTCGTCCTGCAGGCGCGCCAGCACCTGCCCGATGCTGAGGAGGCCTGCTGCCTGCGACTGGGCCGAGGCGGCGGCCGCCATACTAGGCGACCTCGCCCAGGTCGAAGCGCGAAGCGAAGAACGTGAAGCGGAACTTGCCTACCTGCACCTCGGCCCCGTCCTCGAGCGGCACCTCGCCATCGATGCGGGAGCCGTCGCAGAAAGTGCCGTTGAGCGAGCCCAGGTCGACCACCGAGAAGCTCGTGCCCTGACGGCGGAACTCGGCGTGACGGCGCGACACCGTGACGTCGTCGAGGAAGATGTCGACGGCTGGGTGGCGCCCCGCGACCGTGACGTCCTGGTCAAGCAGGAACCGGGCGCCGAGGTCGGGGCCGCGGCGCACGACGAGCAGCGCCGCACCCGAGGGCAGCGCCTCCACGGCCTCGCGCTCGTCGATCGTCAGATCGGTCGCGCGAGCGCGGATCATCGCACCCAGATCTTCGCGGAACTGCTGGGTGGCGCGCGCCTCGGTGTGGTCGGCGCGACGGGCATGATTCTCAGTAGTCATGTCTCACCCATTTCCTCTTCTCGGAACGACGAGCCGGTCGTTCAGCCTGATCCCTCTACGCTATCGCAGCCGCGGGCGCCCGCGCATCCCGTGCGGCCGTATTCACTCGTGAGACTCAAGAAACTCGTAGACCTCGTTCGTATCGACGCCCGGGAACGTGCCCACCGGCAGCGCGGCGAGCAGGCTCGTCGGGGTGGCGGCCTCCGGCCAGGCCGCGGCCTCCCACTTGCGGGTGAGTTCGCTCGAGGCCCGCCGGCAGCACCGGTCGTCGGGGCAGAACGACTGCGAGCGATGCGGCGTCTCCCGGCCACGGAACCACTTCACGTCTTCGAAGCGCACCCCGACGCTCACCGAGTAGAGGCCCTCCTTCGCCTTCTCGACCCTCGACGTGCACCAGTAGGTGCCGCCGGAAGCCATGTCGGTGTACTGGTACCAGGGGTTGAAACGATCGGGCTGCCCGAAGATCGTGCGCGCCGTCCAGTTGCGGCACACGGTGGCCCCCTCGAGGTTGCCGAGCGCGTCCGACGGGAACCGCACGCCGTCGTTCTCGTAGGCCTTGATGAGCGTGCCGGACTCGTGCGCCTTCATGAAGTGCACCTGCAGCCCGAGCCGCTCGGTCGCCAGGTTGGTGAAGCGGTGAGCGGCCATCTCGTAGGACACCGCGAAGGCGTCGCGCAGATCCTCCATCGAGATCTGCCGCTGCCGCTTCGCCTCCGACAGCAGCTCGACCGCCGCGTTCTCCGGCAGCAGCACGGCGCCGGCGAGGTAGTTGGCCTCGACGCGCTGGCGCAGGAAGTCGCCGTAGCTGCGCGGCTCTTCGTGCCCGCACACCAGACTGGCGAGCGCGCGCAGGATCGGCGCGCGCGCGTCGCGCGACGGCAGGTTGCTGCTGAGGTAGATGCGCCCGTTGCGCCGGTCGATCACGGATCGCGTCGAGTGCGGCATGTCGGAGACGTAGTGCAGCCTGAACCCCAGGCGCTCGGCCACCGCCGAGATGGTCTGCTGCGAGACCGGCCCTCCCCCGTAGCCGACGCTGTCGAGCAGCTGCGAGGCCGCCCGCTCGAGATCCGGGAAGTAGTTGCCGGCCACTCGCATCTCGGCGCGCAGCTCGGTGTTCGCCCGCCTCGCCTCCTCGGGGGTCGCCGCGCGCTCGTGGTTGAGCCGCTCCACCTCCTGATGCAGGCCGAGGATCGCGCGCAGCGTCTCGTCGCTCGTCGCCTTGGAGACCCGGATCGGCTGCAGACCGAGCGACTGGAACACCGAACCGCGCTGCGCGCGCTCCACCGCGATCTCGAGGGCCGCGCGCTCGCTCGGCGCCTCGTCGATGAGCAGCTCGTCGACCGTCGAGTCGAGCTCGGCGGCGAGTGCGCGCAGCAGCGGCAGGCGCGGCTCGCGCTTGCCGTTCTCGATCGCAGAGAGCTGCGAGGGGGCCCGGTCGACCGCCGCGGCGAGCTGCTCGAGCGTGAGACCCAACTGGATGCGGCGCTCGCGGATGCGGCGGCCGAGGGTGAGGGCGTCGCCGCCCTCGTCGGGATCGGCGGCCGCGCCCGCGGTGCGGAGGGCGTCGGGATCGCGCAGCGCGGCGGCTCCCCCGAGCGTTCGCGGGCCGCGAAGCGATTCAGCACTGTCGAGAAGCGTCATGCCCCCATGGTGCCAGACCGAAAATCTTTCGACAAGCAGAAGAACTGCGAATCTTCACCCCCGGAACGAGCGCGCGCACCCGCTTGCGGCCCCTCAAGATGGAACTACACCGCAATCCGTTCCCGACTTCCCACGCAAAGGACACGATCATGATCACCACGCAGGCGGCCCCGCAGCAGCAGACCGCCACCTCCTCCACCGCCGGCCCCCGCATCGAGGTCATCGGCCGCCCGTTCGACCGCAGCGACGAGATCCTCACCGCCGAGGCCCTCCAGTTCCTCACCGAGCTGCACAGCCGCTTCGCGAGCACCCGGCACGAGCGCCTCGCGGACCGCCAGCGCCGACGCTACGAGATCGGCAACGGCCGCGATCCGAAGTTCCGCGACGACACCCGCTCGATCCGCGAGGACGCGAGCTGGAGCGTCGCCGGCGCCGGGCCCGGCCTGGAGGATCGCCGCGTGGAGATCACCGGTCCCACCGACCCGAAGATGACCATCAACGCGATGAACTCGGGCGCGCGCGTCTGGCTCGCCGACCAGGAGGACGCCACCAGCCCCACCTGGAGGAACGTCATCGGGGGGCAGCTGTCGCTCTCCGACGCGATCCGCGACCGCCTCGAGTACACGAGCCCCGAGGGCAAGGAGTACCGGGTCACCGCCGAGCGCACCCCCACCATCGTGATGCGCCCCCGCGGTTGGCACCTCGTCGAGAAGCACATGCGCTTCATCGACGCGCAGGGCCAGTCGGGCGCCGCCTCCGGCAGCCTCGTCGACTTCGGGCTCTACGCCTTCCACAACGCTCGCGAGCTCGTCGCCCGCGGTCGCGGCCCCTACTTCTACATCGCGAAGCTCGAGTCGAGCGAGGAGGCGAAGCTGTGGGACGACATCTTCGCCTACACCGAGCAGGCGCTGGGCCTCGACCACGGCACGATCCGCGCGACGGTGCTCATCGAGACGCTGCCCGCAGCGTTCGAGATGGAGGAGATCCTGTACGTGATGCGGGATCACATCGCGGGCCTCAACGCCGGCCGCTGGGACTACATCTTCTCGATCATCAAGAACTACCGCGGCCGCGGCGCCCGCTTCGTGCTGCCGGATCGCAGCGAGGTCACCATGACGGTGCCCTTCATGCGGGCCTACACCGAGCTGCTCGTGAAGACCTGCCACAAGCGCGGCGCCCACGCCATCGGCGGCATGAGCGCGTTCATCCCGAACCGCCGCGACCCCGAAGTCACCCGCCGCGCCGAGGAGAAGGTGCGCGCCGACAAGCAGCGCGAGGCGACCGACGGCTTCGACGGCACCTGGGTCGCCCACCCCGACCTGATCCCCGTCGCGCAGGCCGAGTTCGACGCCGTGCTCGGCGACCGGCCCAACCAGATCGACCGTCAGCGCGACGACGTCGAGGTGACCGCGGCGCAGCTGCTCAACGTGCACATCGGCCGCGACATCACCGAAGCCGGCGTGCGAGAGAACGTCTCGATCGGCATCCGCTACATCGAGGCCTGGCTGCGCGGCCTCGGCGCCGTCGCCATCGACAACCTCATGGAGGACGCCGCGACCGCCGAGATCAGCCGCTCGCAGATCTGGCAGTGGATCCACCAGGACCAGTCGACCGCCGAGGGCACCCGCATCACACGCGAGTGGGTCTCCGAGCTGGTGCGCGAGGCCGTCGCCGGTTTCGATCGCTTCGAGGGCGACCGCTACGACGACGCGGCAGATCTGTTCGCAGACGTGGCGCTCGGCGACGACTTCCCGACGTTCCTCACGGTGCCCGCCTACAGCCGCTACCTCGTGGACGCGTAGAACTCCACGGGGACGAGCGGTGAGGAGACCTCGGGCCTAGCGGCCCGAGGTCTCCTCGCGTCTGGCCGCCTGTTCGATCGCCGGCCCGAGCTCGTCGATCACGAGCGTGTCATTGTCGAGCTGGCCCGTTCGGTAGGCGGCGCGACCGACCATGTGCGCGGCGACGGGCGCGGTGAGCGACTGGAACACGAACACCGGGATCAGCGCGAGCAGCGTCGTGACGGAGCGCTGATCGAGCGCAATGGCCGCGATGACGAGCAGCAGCCCGAAGATCTGCGGCTTCGTGGCGGCGTGCAGGCGGCTCAGGGCGTCAGGGAAGCACAGCAGGCCGATCCCCGCGGCGACAGAGAGCACGGCTGCGAGCAGCACGCACACCACGGCGGCGATGTCCATGAGCTGCTCGACGAGTTCGAGGTCAAACATGGCCGGCTCCCCTCGGCGGCTCGGGCGGCGTCGCGGGCGATTCGGCGCGCCGCTTCACGTAGCGCGCCACGACGATCGTCGCGAAGGTGGCGGTGGCCGCGATGACGGTCATCAGCGGAATCGTATCGGTGTGGCCGCGCACCACCATATCGGTGCCGACCGCCAGCATCAGGGTGGTCAGCAGCACATCGGAGGCGACCATGCGGTCGAGGATCGTGGGGCCGCGCACGATGCGAACGATCGCGGCGAGGGCCGTGAAGGTGAGCCCCGCGCCCGCGGCGAGGGTGAGGATCGTCATCGCGGTGCTCATCGCAGGGCCCTCATCTCTTCTCGGGAGCCGACGCTCATCACGAGCAGCCGCTCGATGCGGTGCGCGTCGCGGCGCATCGCGGTGATCTCCTTCTGCGTGGGCGTGTTGAGCACGTGCAGGTAGAGGACCGACCGGAAGCGATCCACCTCGGCCACGAGGGATCCGGGGATCAGCGAGGTGGTGAGGCCCACCATCGTGAGGATGAAGTCGGACCGGGTGCGCAACCGCACGGCGATGATCGAGCACGGGGGCGGCGGGCCTGGGCGCACCGCGAGCCAGGCCACCTGCCAGGAGGCGAGCGCGAGGTGCCAGAGGAAGTAGCCGAGGTACAGCAGCGCGTACCAGACGTTGAAGCGGCCGGCGAGCTCGACGGGTGGCAGGTAGAAGACGCGCATCACCACGACGGCGACGACGATGCCGCTCACCACCGACAGCAGCGAGACCTCGTGCCACAGCATCGTCCACAGCAGCACGAGCCCCACCAGCAGCGGCAGTTCGTGCAGGCGCACGCCCCACTCGGCGCGCCGCGCCGCGCGCGGCGTCGAGAATCCGGTGTCGCTCATCTCCCGTCCTCCTCGGGTCGGGTGTCGCCGCTGCCGCCGCCGAGCGCGCCCGGGCTGTCGCCGAGCACGAGCTCGACCATCTCGCCGGGCAGCGCCATGTCGCGGCCCGCCCGGTCGGCGTAGGCGTAGAGCGGTCCCGCGAACACCGTGAGCGCGATGCTCACCGTCACCATGCCCGCAGTCGCGGCGAACATGAGGCGCGGGATCTCCTTCTGCTCCTGGTTGGGCGTCGCGTCCGGGGCGTCCTGCAGCCGCTCGAGCAGCGCTTCCTCGCGCTCGCGCAGCATGAGCGCCTCGGTGGTGGGAGCCTTGAGGCTGCGGGCCTCGGCCTCGGCCCGCTTCTTCGGGCGCCAGAACGCGAGCACCCAGGCGCGCGCCAGAGCGTAGAGCGTGAGCAGCGACACGAGGGCGCCGATCCCCATGAGCCAGTAGGCGGCGGGCGTCGCGAGTTCCGCGGCGACCGTGAAGAGCCCGAGCTTGCCGATGAAGCCCGAGAACGGCGGGATGCCGCCCAGGTTGAGCATCGGGACGAAGAACAGCACCGCGATCACGGGCGCCGCGCGCAGCATGCCGCCGAGCCCGGCGAGCGAGGTGGTGCCGCCCTGCCGCTCGATCAGCCCCACCGCGAGAAACAGCGTGGTCTGCACGATGATGTGGTGGGCGATGTAGTAGATCGTCGCCGCGAAGCCCGCGGCGTTCGCCATGCCGATGCCGAAGATCATGTAGCCGATGTGGCTGATGAGCGTGAACGAGAGCAGTCGTTTGATGTCGAGTTGCGAGACGGCGCCCAGGATGCCCACGAGCAGCGTGAGCCCGGCCACCACCATCAGCACGGTGTCCACGCTCGACTGGGGGAAGAGCAGCGTCTGGCTGCGGATGATCGCGTAGACGCCCACCTTCGTCAGCAGACCCGCGAACACCGCGGTGACGGGCGCAGGTGCGGTCGGGTAGGAGTCGGGCAGCCAGAACGACAGCGGGAAGACGGCCGCCTTGATCCCGAACGCGATGAGCAGCGCGAGGTTGAGCAGCAGCTGGATCTCGCTCGGAAGCTCGGCGATGCGCACCGTCAGCTGTGCCATGTTGACCGTGCCGGTCGCGCCGTAGATGAGCGCGATCGCGGCGAGGAACAGCACCGACGAGACGAGCGACACGATCACGTAGGTGACGCCCGCGCGGATGCGCTGCGCGGTGCCGCCGAGGGTGATGAGCACGTAGCTCGACACCAGCAGGATCTCGAAACCGACGTAGAGGTTGAAGAGGTCACCCGCGATGAACGCGTTGAACACGCCCGCGCCCAGCACGAGGTAGGTCGGGTAGTAGATGGATACCGGGGTCTCCTCGTCTCCGTCGGCGAGGCCCTGCCCGATCGAGAAGACGAACACCCCGAGCAGCACCACCGACGAGACGACCAGCATGAGCGCCGAGACGCGGTCGACCACGAGCGCGATGCCGAAGGGGGCGGCCCAGCCGCCCACCTCCATCACGAGGGTGCCGTTCACGTCGACGAGCCACATGAGCGCGCCGCTCAGCACGAGCACGGCCGTGAGTGCGAGCAGGGTGATGCCCTGCTGCAGTTTGCGGTGCCCGGGCACGGCGAGCGCGAGCGCGGCGCTCGCGAGCGGCACGAGCACCACGAGGGGGATGAGCATGATCATCGCCGGTCCTCCCCCGGTCGTTCGGATGCGGGATCCGCGGCCCGCTCGTCGCGGTCGTCGGCGCCCGCACCGGCGGCGCCCGCGGACGCGCGCTCATCGTCGTCGGAGGAGGAGTCGTCGTCTTCGTCGTCGTCCGAGAACTCCGGGGTCTCGGCGAGATCCTCGTCGGTGACCTCATCGGTGGTGAGCGCCTCGGTGGTCGCGAGCTCGAGGTCGGCCTCGTCGTCGTGCACCCGGTCGTCCATGTCCTGCGCGAGGCGCCACGAGCGGTAGATGAGGGCCAGCAGGAACGCGCTCACCCCGAAGGTGATCACGATTGCCGTGAGGATGAACGCCTGCGGCAGCGGATCGCTCATCTCGTCGGCGGGACCGTCGCCGATGGGCGCCGCGCCGAAGGAGCCCGACATCAGGAAGATGAGCAGGTTCGTGGCGTTGCCCACCAGCAGGAAGCCGAGCAGCAGGCGCGTCAGCGTACGGTCGAGCATGAGGTAGACGCCGCAGGCGTAGAGCACGACCATCGCGGCGACGAGTACGAGCGGCATCGTCATCGGCTCTGCACCTCCTCTTCCTCGAATGATGCGGTCTCGGCTTCCTCGTGCTCATCGATCTCGGCGCCGAGGCTGCGGAGCACATCGAGGATCAGGCCGAACACCACGAGGTACACGCCGACGTCGAAGAGCGTCGACGTGACGAGGGGCACCACTCCGAAGGGGCCGAGGTCGACGTCGACCCAGGCCGAGGCCAGGGCCGACTGGCCGAAGAACATCGGGAGCAGCGCCATCGACACGGCGAGGGCGAGGCCCGTGCCGAGGATGCGGCCGGCATCGAGCGGCACCGTCGCGCCGAGCTCGTAGCGCCCGCCCGCGAGATAGCGCGCCACGAGGGCGAGCCCCGCCACGAGGCCGCCCGCAAAACCGCCGCCCGGGGTGTTGTGCCCCGTCAGCAGCAGGTAGATCGAGAGGATGATGAGGCCGTGGAAGACGAGTCTCACGACGACCTCGAGCAGGATCGACCGGTGGGCCGGATCGAGGTGGCGGCCCGCGAGCAGCCACGCGACGCGACGCGCCGGATGATCCGGATCGGCGACGTGCATGAGGTGGGCTCGCGCCTCGGAACGCGCGGCGCGGCGCGTCAGTTTGGGACGCAGATCGGCGCGGGTGCGCAGGAAGACGAGCGAGGCGACGCCGGTCGCAGCTGCGAGGATCACGGAGAGCTCGCCCATCGTGTCCCAGCCGCGGATGTCGACGAGCATCACGTTCACGGCGTTGTAGCCGTGCCCGCCGGCCGCGGCGAGGCCGGGGATCTGCAGCGAGATCGGCTCGGCGATGCGCGAGCCGAGCGCGACGACGGCGAAGGCGCCGATCACGAGCCCCACCGCGACACCGATGGCCACACGGATCCAGCGCACCCTGCGGCTGGACGCCGAACCCATGCGCTGCGGCAGGCGGCGGATCACCAGCACGAAGGCGATCAGCGTGACCGTCTCGACGAGCGCCTGCGTGAGGGCGAGGTCGGGGGCGCCGTGCATGGCGAAGATCGCGGCCATGCCGTACCCGGTGACGCCCACCAGCACGACCGACTGGAAACGGGTGCGGGCGCGCAGCGAGAAGATCGCGGCCACGATCATGATGATCGCGATGGGCACCTGAACGGGCGAGCTCATCAGCTCGATCTCCGCGGGCCACTCCCCCGTCACGAGCAGCGTGCCGCCGAGGGCGCCGACCATCACGATGAGGATCACCGCGAGGTAGAACGGCAGCGATCCGCGCTGCGTGATCGCGGTGATCCGCACCGCGGCCGTGTCGAGCCAGTGGGTGATCACCCAGTAGGCGTGCGACGCCGAGAAGCGCTCGGGCAGCGCCGGGATGACCGCCCTCATACGCGACAGCAGCATCGCGAGCACGCTGCCGAGCAGCAGCACCGCGGCCGAAGCCGCGAGCGGCAGGGTGAACCCGTGCCACAGCGCGAGGTGCTCGGGGTGCTCGGTCGCGTGCGGCACCGTGGCCTGCAGCAGCGGATCGATCGGCGACGCGAGCAGCCCGCCGGCGAGTGCCAGCAGCGCGAAAGCCGCGGGTGCCACGAAGAGCACGGGGGCCGGGCGGTGCACGATCGAGCACTCGCTGGTTCCCGGTTTGTCGGCGAACGCCCCCCAGAGGAAGCGGCCCATGTAGGCGACGGTGAGCACGCTGCCCACCAGGGCGACGAAGAAGGCGAAGTACGCGAGGGGTTCCGACTCGCCGATGCGCAGCAGCTCGGTGAAGGCCGACTCCTTCGCGACGAAGCCGATGAACGGCGGCGCGCCGGCCATGGAGGCCGCGGCCGCGATGGTGAGCACCGCGAGGACGGGCATACGACGGCTGAGGCCGCAGAGCTTGCGCAGGTCGCGGGTGCCGGTGGAGTGGTCGATGATGCCCACGGCGAGGAACAGCGGGGCCTTCGCGACCGCGTGCGCGAAGAGCAGCGCGAAGCCTGCGTAGGAGGCGCGCGGATCGCCGACGCCGAACACCATGACGAGCAGGCCGAGTTGGCTGACCGTGCCGTGGGCCACGATCAGCTTGATGTCGAACTGCTTGAGCGCGCGGATGCCGCCGTTGATCATCGTGACCGCGCCGAGGATCACGAGCGTCTCGCGGTAGCCGGGCACGTCGCTGAAGCCGGGGCCGATGCGCGCGATCAGGTAGATGCCGGCCTTCACCATCGCCGCCGCGTGCAGGTACGCGCTGACCGGCGTGGGCGCTGCCATGGCGCCCGGCAACCAGAAGTGGAAGGGGAAGATCGCCGATTTCGAGAGCGCGCCCACGAGCAACAAATAGACGGCGGTCGTCGCCACGGCGCCCTGAGGCGGGTCGGCGACGATCTCGGACAGCAGCGGCGTGCCCGCCTGCTGCGCGAGCAGCACGAAGCCGACCAGCATGGCGAGCCCGCCGAGCGTCGTCACCATGAGGGCCTGCAGCGACGCCGCGTTGGCGGTGCGCAGACGCGTCGCGTGACCGATGAGCAGGAAGGAGAACACCGTGGTGCCCTCCCAGAAGATGAAGAGCAGGTAGATGTCGTCGGCCAGCACGAGCCCGAGCATCGACGTCGCGAAGCCCATGAAGACCCCGGCGAAGCGCGCGAGACCCTGCTCGCCGTCTTCGAAGTAGCTCGCGCAGTAGAGCAGCACCAGGGCGCCCGCGCCAGTCACCAGCAGGGCGAAGAGCGCCGAGACCGAGTCGAGACGAAGCGTGATGCTCAAGTCGAGCTGCGGCACCCACTGCACCGTCTCGACGAGCGCCTCGCCCGAGAACACGGGCTGCGAGATCCAGAGCAGCACCGAGAAGACGCCCGCGACCAAGATGGCGAGGGCCACGAAGGTGCGTCGCCCGAAACGACGGACGACCGGATGGGCGATGACGGCGCTGAGAGCGAGGAGGAGCAGCATGCTCATCATCGCTCCCATAGGCGGCCTGCTTCCGTCATGTCGGTCGTCTCGTCGATCCATTCTATCGGAACCGAAGACTCGGCTCCTGATAGCGCCGGGGCCCGGGCGCGGCGTCGGCGGGCACCCCGAAAACGCGAAAAGCCCTGATGATCCCGCCGTCTCTGGCGAGTTCATCAGGGCTTTCCTGAAAAGGTGTCCGGCGGTGTCCTACTCTCCCACGAGGTCCCCCTCGCAGTACCATCGGCGCTGTCAGTCTTAGCTTCCGGGTTCGGA
>NZ_KB714602.1:587154-699082 GCF_000349545.1 Leucobacter sp. UCD-THU | reverse complement strand
TCGTTATCCAAAAAAGGAATCTCCAACACCAACCAAAACAGCCGATGCCGGGGATAAATAATTGGCATATGACAATCAAGTGCACACTATTGAGTTCTCAAAGACCAGACACCACCCGTACCAGCCAAAGCCTTCCGAACAGCAACCTGTCTAACTTACCACTTGGACTTGCTCTTCGCAAATCCAACTCGTTTCGATGAACGAGCATCAGAATCTCATCCTCTTTCAGGATGGATCTCGGTGGTGAGATCGAGAGTCCCACTTTACACGCCCGAGCAGACTTCATCAAGTCCCTCGCGGGTGATCTTCGTGAGATCCGATTCGCAACCGATCTGGGCCGCTTTCGCGTCCCGCTCCGTCGCGCTGACAAGGGAATACATTACGCAGATCCCAGTCCTTCTGCAATTACCGCCCGCATCCCGGGCGTGTCTCCGCGTGATTCCGCGGTTCTTGCCCTCAGCACCCATTCCGCTGTCACAGTGCGGCTCCCCCGAAAACCGGGCCGAAATGGCCCGATCACACGGTTCGACCGCGCTTCCCGGGCGTGTCTCGTCCTTCAGGGCCCCGGCAACACGAGAAGCCGCCCGCCACCGCCCCACCGAGGTGGGGCGACAGCGAGCGGCTTCTGTTCTCGCGACCTGCCGGGCCTGTATCGAACCCGGCCGCCGCGCTCAGCGCTCCAGTCGCAGCGCCGCCGTCTCGTCGGCGCCGTCGAGCAGGTGCCCCGTGGGGTCGGCGTCGCGCGGGTCGCGCAGGCCCCAGGCCCCGCCCCGACCGATGAGCACCATGAGGCCGAGATACAGCAGGAAGCTCACCGCGAACGCCGGGAT
Source organism: Leucobacter sp. UCD-THU (assembly GCF_000349545.1). Taxonomy (NCBI): domain Bacteria; kingdom Bacillati; phylum Actinomycetota; class Actinomycetes; order Micrococcales; family Microbacteriaceae; genus Leucobacter; species Leucobacter sp. UCD-THU. Next base: position 698,252 of record NZ_KB714602.1, on the reverse strand, counting down.
GTTCGCGCCGATCGGGCTCGGGGCGACATAGGCGAGCACGTACGACAGCACGGCGCCGATCACCCAGACCACGACGGCGACCCAGTTGACGCCGCCCGTGTACCAGTAGCGGCTCTCGGACCGCTCGTGCAGGATCTGCCGCGAGTAGCCGCGGTGCTTGAGCAGGTAGTAGTCGGCGATCATGATCGCGAACACCGGCACGAAGAACGCGCTGATGACGAACAGGAAGTCGGTGAACTGGTTCAGCAGCCCGAGGAAGGTCGAGCCGATCACCGAGATCGCCCCGAGCACGAGCGCGGTGGGCAGGAACTTCAGGTGCCACTTCGACTGGGCGTTCACCACCGACGTCACCATGCCGAACACCACCATCGTGTTGGTCGCCATGACCGACAGGAAGATCGCGATGCCGAGCGGCCAGCCGAACTCGGCGACGATGGTGGCCGGATCGAACGGGATCGGCTCGCGGTCGCCGTGCAGCAGCACCGCGCTGAAAGCGACGAGGCCGAGGAACATGGCGATCGTCGTCGACAGGGTGTACCCGATGCCCGACCCCACGATGCCCGCGGTGCTGCTCTTCGCGTGCCGGTTCATGTCGGCCGAGAGCACCGTCCACGAGATCGCGGTCGCGATGACCATGTCCAGCGTGATGAAGGGCGTGCCGCCCAGTTCGGCGTCGACCGGGATCGCCGCGAACTCCGCAGGGCTGAACGCCCCGAAGGCCGCCGCGAACACGAAGCCCATGACCACGAGAATCGCGAGGGCGAGCCAGGGCTCGACGCGCGAGATGCCCGTGTGCCCGAAGATCGCCAGCACCACCACGATGGCCTGGCAGATTGCCGAGAAGAGCATGGGATTCGAGAAGCCGGTCGCCTCGTGCACGAGGTAGTTGACGGTGACGCCCGCGAGCATCGCCTGCACCCAGCTCCACCCCATGAGGATGATGAGGTTCGCAGCCGCCGGCACGAGGCTGCCCCTGATCCCGAAGGATCCGCGGGTGAGAGCCATCGTCGGCAGACCCGTGCGCGTGCCCATGTTGCCGATCAGCACGAGCACGATCACGCCGATGAGCGTGCCGACCACGATCATCGCCGACGCGGTGCCGAACGAGACGGCCGGGGTGAAGAGCGTGCCGGTGAGCAGCGTGGTCACGACCAGGTTTGCCGCGAGCCAGATCATGGCGATGCGCAGCAGCGACTGTGTGCCGCGCACCGGGCCCGCGGAGTCGTCGTGGCCGTCGAGGTTGACGGCCATGGTCTCGGGAGAGGTCACGCCGCGCTCCCGTCGTCCGGCACCGTCGAAAGGTGCTCGTGGATCGCTTCGAGGCCGCCCGTCTCGGCGACGCGGAAGACGATGCTCTCGCGCTCGACGTAGGAGTCGGGGCCCTCGGCGGAGTCGATGCTCGTGGCGACGGTGTGGCTGAAGACGGCGCCTCCGGGGAACGGCTGCACGAGGCGGTCGCTGGAGCTGCAGGCGCTGACCCGCCAGCCGGAGGCGATCCAGCCCGCCCAGAGGGCCTCGTACTCGGCGCGCGAGTTCAGGCGCGCGGACTCGGGGTGGAAGACGAAGCTGGCGTCGGCTGAGAAACCGGCGAAGTAGGCGGCGGTGTCGGTCGCCGCGAACGCCTCGATGATGGCGTCGGCCGCGGCGAGCACGTCGGCCTCGGTGGGGGTGTGCATTGCGAATACTCCCTTGGATTCATGGTGCGGAGAAAACGGCTCCGCGAGCCGGAGGGCGTCGGCGGCGCGGCGGATCCGAGAGCCACTGTGCGGGATCGGATCCGCCGCGCGACCGGCGGAGAGGATCAGTCGCGGCCGGCCATCGCGCTCACGAGCTCGTACACGACGTGGCTCGCGGCGACCGCGGTGATCTGGGCGTGGTCGTAGGCCGGTGCGACCTCGACGACGTCGGCGCCGACGATCTGCAGATCGGCGAGGCCGCGGATGAGGCGGAGCATCTCGCGGCTGGTGAGACCCCCGGCCTCGGGCGTGCCGGTGCCCGGGGCGTGCGCGGGATCCAGCACGTCGATGTCGATCGAGATGTAGAGGGGCTTGTCGCCCACGCGCTCACGGATCTTCTCGAGGGCCGCGGGGATCCCGTGCTCCTCGATGAACTCGCTCGTGACGATCTGGAAGCCGAGCTTCACGTCGTCTTCGAGGTCGCCCTTGCCGTAGAGCGGGCCGCGGGTGCCGCCGTGCATCGAGGCGGTCAGGTCGATGAGGCCCTCCTCCGATGCGCGGCGGAACGGGGTGCCGTGCGTGGTGGGCGCGCCGAAGTAGGTGTCCCAGGTGTCGAGGTGGGCGTCGAAGTGCAGCACCGCGACGGGGCCGTGCTTCTTGTTGATGGCGCGCAGCAGCGGCAGGGCGATGGTGTGGTCTCCTCCGATGGTGACGATCTTGTCGACCTGCTCGCCGAGCTCGGTGGCGGCCTCCTCGACCTGGCGCACCGCCTCGTCGAGGCTGAAGGGGTTGGCCACGATGTCGCCGGCGTCGACGACCTGCTTGCGGGCGAAGGGCGAGATGTCCTGCGCAGGGTTGTAGGGGCGCAGCAGGCGGGAGGCCTCGCGCACGTGCGAGGGGCCGAAGCGCGCGCCCGGGCGGAAGCTCACCCCCGTGTCGAAGGGAACGCCCACGACGGCGATGTCGGCGGCGGGCACGTCCTCGATGCGGGGCAGCTTGGCGAAGGTCGCGATCCCGGCGTAGCGCGGGGTGAGGCTCGCGTCGACCGGGCCCTGAGGCGTGTGTTCGGTCACGTTCCCACTTCCTTTCAAAGTTGTCTTATAGTAAACATGAGGGTTCTATCAGTGAACTCGCACTCACTATAGGCCGGTTCCTCCCACGCAGTCAACGAGACCACGGGGCGGGATCGGCCACTCGCAGAAGGGCGCCACACCATGAGACCGGTACACCCCACCGCAGACGAGACGCCCGTGCGCATCGGAGCGCAGCTGCGATCCACCCGCCGCGCCCAGTCGATGACCCTGGAGCAGCTCGCGAACGCGACCGGCCTCACCAAGGGCTTCCTCAGCCGCATCGAGCGCGACGACACCATGCCCAGCGTGCCCACGCTCGTGCAGATCTGCCAGGCGCTGTCGCTGCCCGTCGGCAACCTGTTCGAAGCGCCCGACGTGCAGCGCGTCGCCCTCGCCGACGCCCCGCGCATCAACATGGGCGGCAGCGGCGCCGACGAGCGCCTCATCACGCCCCGCACCGAGGAGCGCGTGCAGCTGCTGCGATCCTCCCTCGAGCCCCACGCGAACGGGGGCGACGAGCTCTACACCGTCAACTGCGCCGTGGAGTCGCTGCACGTGGTCTCGGGCGCCGTGATCGTCGAGTTCGCCGGGCGCGAGGACGTGCTCGAAGCCGGCGACACCCTCACTTTCCCCGGGCGTACCCCGCACACCTGGCGCACCGCCGACGCGGGAGCCGAGGTGGTGTGGGTGCTGGTGCCCGCCGCGTGGAGCGGATCGGCCTAGGCGATCCCCGCCGGTCCGCTCGGCGGCGAGCCGCTATCGAGTCGGCCCGCTTCGTTCGAGTCGGCCTGCAATTCGCGCGAATTGCAGGCCGGCTCGAAAAATAGAGGCAGACTCACTGAGCACGCCCCGAGACCGGCTCAGCCCGCCGCGACGACGCCCGCGAGGGTCTTCTTGCCGCGGCGCAGCACCGCGAACCGCCCGTGCAGCAGGTCGGCCGCCTCGAGGGCGCGATCCTCGCTCTCGACCGCGGCGTTGTTCACGTAGACGCCGCCCTGCGCGATCGCGCGGCGAGCCTCGCCCGCGCTCTTCACGAGCCCGGCCTCGACCATCAGCTGCGTGATGGGCCTAGCAATAAACTTGGCAGTGGGGGGAAGCACGACCTGCGGCAGCTCGGACACCGCGCCCCGCAGCGTCGACTCGTCGAGCGCCGCGAGGTCACCGCGGCCGAACAGCGCCTCAGAGGCGTCGATGGCGCCCTGCGCCGCGGCGGCGCCGTGCACCAGCGTGGTCACCTCGAGCGCGAGCCGCTTCTGCGCGGCGCGCTTGAAGGGCTCCTCGGCGACCTGGCGCTCGTAGTCCTCGATCTCGGCGCGCGACAGGAAGGTGAACACCTTGAGGCGGTCGATCACGTCGGCGTCGGCCTGGTTGAGCCAGAACTGGTAGAAGGTGTAGGGCGAGCACATCTCGGGGTCGAGCCAGATGGCGTTGCCCTCGCTCTTGCCGAACTTCGTGCCGTCGGCGTTCGTGATCAGCGGGGTGCCGACGGCGTGCGCCGAGCGCCCCTCGACCTTGCGGATCAGGTCGGTGCCGCTCGTCAGGTTGCCCCACTGGTCGCTGCCGCCCGACTGCAGCACGCAGTCGTACTGGCGGAACAGCTCGAGGAAGTCGAAGCCCTGCAGCACCTGGTAGCTGAACTCGGTGTAGCTGATGCCCTCGTCGGAGTTGAGGCGCGCGGCGACCGCGTCCTTCTTCAGCATGGTGCCGACGCGGAAGTGCTTGCCCACCTCGCGCAGGAAGTCGATCGCGCTCAGCGGGGCCGTCCAGTCGAGGTTGTTGACGAGGCGCACCGCGTTCTCGCCGTCGCTCGCGAGGAACCGCGTCACCTGCCCCTGCAGGCGCGTGACCCACTCGGCCACGGTCTCGCGGCTGTTGAGGGTGCGCTCGGCGGTGGGGCGCGGATCGCCGATCAGTCCGGTGGAACCGCCGACGAGGCCGAGCGGCTTGTGGCCCTTGAGCTGCAGTCGACGCAGCAGCAGCAGCTGGACGAGGTTGCCGAGGTGCAGGCTCGGCGCCGTCGGGTCGAACCCGCAGTAATAGGTGAACGGCTCACCCTCGAGCAGCTCGGACAGCGCCTCGGGGTCGGTCGACACGTGCACCAGCCCGCGCCACTGCAGTTCGTCCCACAGGGTGGCGAAGCTGTCGTCGTTGCGCTGGGCGGCCAGGATCTCGGCTCGTTCTTCTGCTACAGACACGCCTGACATCGTACCGCGACACGCGCCGCGCCGGCGCCGGCGCTCCCCCGAGCCGGGTCGCGCGCCGCCGCGATCGCGCGAGCGGTCGAAAAGCGTCGGGATCCTCGCGGCGCGCAGCACATCTCGACCATTCGCCGCTGCCCGAAGCGAGCGGGGTGGCCCCACGGGCTCGGCGCTGCGCCGATGCCGCGCACAGAACGGCGGCAGCCGCCTCCCCTAGGAGAAAACGCCCAGTGCCGTGGACCGGGTCACAGGCGCTGGCTAACCTGAGCAGTCGAGCACTCGAACGAGGAGGATCATGCGCGACACCCGCGTCACCCCCGCCCGCACCCGCCGCGCGCAGCGTTCGGCCGCGATCGCCACGGCCCTCGCAGCGGTCGCCGCATCGTTCGCCTGGCCGGCCGCAGCACTCGCGGAGCCCGATCCCGGCCCCCAGTCGGGGTGGCAGGCCAGCGAGACCTTCACCACGTCGCACCTCAATCCGCGTGATGTCGCCGTCTCGCCCGGCAACGATCACCTGTTCGTGAACTACGAGGATGGCGACGTCGTCAACGTCATCGACGTCGCGACCCAGGCGGGCGTCGACCGCGCAGTCGACGGGTGGGGCGAGCCCATCCTCACCGTGCCCGCGCCCGACGGCTACCGCGTGCTCGCCGCAGGCACCAACGACGTCTACTCGCTGACGCCGGGCACCTGGACCATCGCTTCGGAGGCCGGGCCCGGGGTCGATGCCATGACCTACTCGCAGCACACCGGCACCGTGTTCAGCGTCGATGGCGGCCTCCAACTCTCCGAACGGAACCCGCTCACCGGCGCCCTCGAGCGCTGGGCGGGCCTGAGCAACTTCAGCATGGCGATCGCCGCTCACCCCTCGCTGCCGATCGTCTACACGGCCAACCTGATCGAGGAGTCGGTCACCGCCATCGCTCTCGACGCCGTGGAGTGGGGAGACATCTGCGGCTGCGAGAACGCCTCGACGATGCTCGATCTACCCGGCTCCTCCCCGGCCGACATCGCGATCTCCCCCGACGGCTCCGCGCTCTACGTGCTCGACGACGCGGGTGCGCTCTTCTCGATCGACACCGCGACCTTCACCCTCACCGACTCGCGGAGCCTCGACGGCATGTTCCCCTCGGCCTCGCTCTCGGTGAATCCCGTGACGGGTGAGATCGTCGCCGCCGACCTGCTGGGCGACGTCTTCGTCATCGATCCCGCGAGCCTCGACGTCACCGACACCGTCGCGCTGTCCGCCGGCCTCTGGGACACCGCGATCTCCCCCGACGGCACCCGCATCTACGTCACGAACACGTGGGACAGCGTGATCTCGGTGCTCGAGCACGTCGCCCCCGCCCCGGATCCCGCCACGAACGTGCGGGCCACACCCGGCGCCCGTCAGGCCGCGGTGCTCTGGGGCGCCTCGGCGACTGGCTCCCCCACCTACACCGTCACCGCGGCCGGCAGCGACCAGGCGCTCTGCGTCACGACCGCCACGTTCTGCATCATCACCGGCCTGCCCGTCGGCCCCGTGCAGTTCGTCGTGACCGCGACCACCGACACCGGGTCCACGCCGTCGCAGCCGTCGCAGGCGGTCACGATCACGGCCCCCGCGGCCCCGGCGTCGGTTCCGATGCCCACGGGCGGCGCCACCATCGCCTTCGCCGGGTCCCAGCCCGCCTCCGCACTGTTCGGCCAGAAGGTCGACGTGGTGGCCACGGGATTCGCACCCGCCTCCTTCGTCGACGTCTCGCTGCACTCCTCCCCCGTGCTGCTCGGCTCGGGCCAGGTCGGCGCCGACGGCACCGCCACCTTCCAGGTGACGATCCCCGCGAGCGGCATCGAGCCCGGCGCCCACCACCTCGTCGCCTCGGGCTTCACCGCCCAGGGCGCCCCCGCGGCGGCCGTGCGTCAGATCACGCTCGCGGCCGCCCCGGCACCGAAGCCGACCCCGCCCGCGCCGAACGGCGGCGGATCGAACACGGCCGCCGACGGGAACCGCCTCGCGAGCACCGGTTCCGATGCCGACCGCGGCCAGCCCCTCTGGGCCGCGGCGATCCTGCTCGCCGTCGGAGCCGCGGCCGTCACCGCCGCGCGCCTGCGCCGCCGCGCCTGATCCACTCCGAAACGCACGAAGCCCCCGCAGACCGTGTCTGCGGGGGCTTCGTCGTTCGACGGCGGCCGATCCGGCTGCGGAGCAGGGCGCCCGCCGCGGAGGAAGACCCCCGCAGCCGCCCCTAGCCGCGGAACTCCGCGATGCGCTCGTTCAGGCGGGCCAGCTGCTCCTCGACGCGCACCCGCGCGGTGCCGCCGGCGCCCGTGCGCGAGTTCACCGAACCCTCGATGGTCAGCACCTCGCGCACGCCGGGCGTGAGGTGCGGCGAGACCGAGGCCAGCTCGTCGTCGCTCGGCTCGTGCAGCTCGATCCCGCGTTCTTCGCAGTAGCGCACCAGCTCGCCCGAGATCTCGTGCGCGTCGCGGAAGATCACGCCCTGCTTCACCAGCCACTCGGCGACGTCGGTGGCGAGCGAGAAGCCCTGGGGCGCGAGCTCGGCCATGCGCGCGGTGTCAAAGCTCATCGTCGCGACCATGCCGGTGAAGGCGGGCAGCAGCACCTCGAGTTGCTGCACGGAGTCGAAGACCGGCTCTTTGTCCTCTTGCAGGTCGCGGTTGTAGGCGAGCGGCAGGCCCTTGAGCGTCGCGAGCAGGCCCGTGAGGTTGCCGATCAGGCGGCCCGACTTGCCGCGCGCGAGCTCGGCGATGTCGGGGTTCTTCTTCTGCGGCATGATGCTGGATCCGGTCGAGTAGCCGTCGTGCAGCCGCACGAAGCCGAACTCCTTGGTGTTCCAGATGATGATCTCCTCGCTGAGGCGCGAGAGGTCGATGCCGATCTGGGCGCAGATGAAGGCGAACTCGGCGACGACGTCGCGGGCCGCGGTGCCGTCGATGGAGTTCTCGAGCGGATCGCCGAGGCCGAGCTCTCGCGCGACGAGCCGGGGGTCGAGGCCGAGCGAGGATCCGGCGAGCGCTCCGCCCCCGTACGGCGACGCGCCGGCGCGCTGAGCCCAGTCGCGCAGGCGCTCGAGGTCGCGCACGACGGGCCAGGCGTGGGCGGCGAGCTGGTGGGCGAGCAGCACGGGCTGCGCGTGCTGCAGGTGGGTGCGGCCGGGCAGGATCGCGTCGGGGTGCTTGCCCGCCTGCTCGGCGACGGCGTCGAGCAGGTCGAGCAGCTGGGCCTTGATGACAGCCGCGTGGTCGAGCAGGTAGAGGCGAACGAGCGTGGCGATCTGGTCGTTGCGGCTGCGGCCCGCGCGGAGCTTGCCCCCGAGCTGCACACCCGTGATCTCGATGAGCAGCCGTTCGAGCGCGGAGTGCACGTCTTCGTCGTCGGCGGCCGGCACTGCGCGACCGTCGGCGACGCGGGCCGAGAGCTCGTCGAGCGCCGCGCGCATGTCGCGCAGCTCGTCGTCGCTGAGGTAGCCGGCTGCCGCGAGGGCGGTGGCGTGAGCCTTCGATCCCCGGATGTCGTACTGCGCGAGCACCCAGTCGAACTGCGTGGACTTCGAGAGCGCGGCGAGCGCGGGCGACGGGCCGCTCGCGAACCGTCCACCCCAGAGGGCCCCGGCCTCGGCCGCGCGATTGCCAGTGTCTTCGTTCTCGATGCGCTCAGTCACCCGTCCAGCTTACCGTTCGGGTCGGCGCCGGCTTGCTCGCGAGGGATCCGCCGGCCGTGCCGCTGCGAGCCTCGAAGCCGCCCCCGCCCCAGCGGTGCGGCGCAGCGCACTGGTGACGTGCGCACCCGTCGATGCGCACCTCGCCCGCGAGCTCAGGAACGACCGAAGAACGGGATCGCCGGCGCCCGGAAGACCTGCCCCTTCCCCGCGCGCACGAGGCCCATGATGACGAACACGACGTGGGCCACCGAGACGCAGACCCAGATCAGCAGCGGGATCCCGAATGGGAAGAAGCCGCTGCCCTCTCCGCCGCCCGCGCTGACACCCCACACGATCGTGGCTCCCACGAGCACCACCGTGAGCACGATGAGCGTGAGCCCCCAGTTCGCCGCGTTGCGGCCGTTCGCAGCGGCGAGCGGCCCCCGGCTGCGCATCGAGAGTCCGCTGATCATCATCACGACACCGGCGATGAGCACGGAGGCGAACGGGATCGGGATGTACGCGAGGAAACCGAGACCCCAGGCGACGCCGCCCGTCGCGGGACGCGGCTGGAAGGAATAGGGAGCCGCGGGCTGCGCTGGGGCGCCCGGGCCCGCCGCGGCGGCCGGCTGCCGGTACTGCGGCGGGGCGAACGACGGCTGCTCGGCAGCCGGCGCCGGCTGCGCGGCCGGTGCCGCACCGCTCGGCGCGGGCGCCTGATCCTGCGCGCCGTTCTGCTGCGGCGCGGGCGCCTGACTCGCGGCGGGATCCGAGGCCGCGCCGCCCGGCTCGTAGTACACCGTGCGCGCCCACGCGCCGCGACCCGTGACCTCGTCGATCTTGTCGAGGTCGTATCCGGCCGCGAAGTCGATCACGGCCTGAGGATCGCGCAGGCCGTGCACGAGCCCGTCGAGCTCCTGCTGCGCCTCCTCGGCGCTGTCGGAGAGCGCGTGGACCTCTGCGGGCTCGAGCAGGAAGTAGGCGCCGCGCGTCGCGGGGTCGGAGAGGAACGCACGGGCCTCGGCGATGCCGCGCTCCACCTCGGGAGTGCGGGGCAGCCGCGCGAAGACCCGCTCCAGGTTCGCGACGCCGGCCTCGAACTCCCCCGCGATCGCCTGCGCCGGCGCGGCCCAGATCGTGGAGGGGCAGAGTCGGGGCGATCCGGCGAGCAGGATCTCGTGCAGCAGCGGAACATCCCAGTTCCACTCAGAGACGGCCCGGAGGCTCAGGGGTGCCCCCGAGCCGTCGGGGATCCGATCGACCGTGTAGAGATAACTCCTGTTCGCCATGCCCGTTCCCCCTCGTTCTTTCGGCTCAGCCCTGCTGCAGCAGCCAGGCCATGAGCGCCTTCTGCGCGTGCACCCGGTTCTCGGCCTCGTCCCACACCACGCTCTGCGGGCCGTCGATCACGTCGGGGGCCACCTCGTACTCCCGGTAGGCGGGCAGGCAGTGCAGGAAGATCGCATCGTCGGCGGCTTGCCCCATCAGCTCGGGCGTGACCCGGTAGGCGCCGAAGGTCGCGACGCGCTCGGCCTTCTCGCCCTCCTGCCCCATCGAGACCCAGGTGTCGGTGATGACCGCGTCGGCGCCGCGCACCGCCTCGACCGGGTCGGTGAGGATCGTGACGCTGCCGCCCGTCTCGGCGGCGATCCGCTTCGCATCCGCCACGATGTCCTCGCGCGGGTGGTAGCCGTCGGGACCCGCGACCCTGATGTGCATGCCCGCGGTCGCGAAACCGAGCAGGTACGAGTGCCCCATGTTGTTCGCGGCGTCGCCCACGTAGGTGGCGGTGAGGCCCGAGAGCTCGCCGCCCTTGCGGGCTGCGCGGTGCTCGCGGATGGTCTGCAGGTCGGCGAGGATCTGGCAGGGGTGGAAGTCGTCGGAGAGGGAGTTGATCACCGGAACAGTGGCGTTCGCCGCCATCTCCTCGAGCCCCGCGTGCGCGAAGGTGCGCCACACGATCATCGAGACCATGCGCGAGAGCACCCTCGCCGTATCCGAGATCGTCTCCTTCGCGCCGAGCTGCGCCTCTCCCGGATTCACCACGATGGGGCTGCCGCCCAGCTCGGCGATGCCGGCCGCGAAGCTGAAGCGCGTGCGGGTCGACGTCTTGTCGAAGAAGACGGCCACCGACTGCGGGCCCTCGAGCGGGCGCTCCGCATAGGGATTTCGCTTCAGGCGCTCGGCCAGTTCGAGCACCTCCCGCTGCTCGGCGGGCGTGAGGTCGTCGTCTCGCAGGAAGTGTCTGGTCACGCGTCCAGCCTAGTCGCTGACCGGACCCGGGATCGGCGCCGAACCGGTGCGCGAGCCCGATCCCCCGCACGACGGCCGGGCGCGCACCCAGCGGAGCGTGGCAGAGTGGAGCGCACGACCTCGAGGAGGCAGTGATGCGAGTGGCTGCGGCTTTTCTGGCGGACGCGGCGAACGTGCGCGAGGGCACGTTGAGCGTGCTCTCCGGGTTCATCAACACGATCAACCGCGAGAGCTACCCGGCCCCGCTGGGCGCCACGCTCGTGATCGTGGTCGAGTACGACGAGAGCGAGGCCCGCCGAGGCGATCCGGAGCGCTCGTTCCGCGCCCGCTGCGAGCCCGCGGTGGGCGGCGCCGAGGTCTTCGGCCTCGAAGGCACGTTCAGCCTCGGCGGCGGCAACGACGCCTCGGGCTACATCCCGATGGTCTTCCCGCTGACCGAGGCGCAGGTGCCGATGCCGGGCAGCTACCGCATCGTCTTCGAGGGCACCGGCCTCGAACGGGTCGACGTGCGCTTCTACGCGAACGCGACCGCCATGCCGCCGCTCGACGAGTCGTCGCTCTAGCCCCGCCGGCACTCACCCTCGCGGGGCGCGGCCGGGCGTGGGCCGGCGCGAGGGCGGATCGGCACCCCGTCCCCTCATGGAAGGATTGAGACATGACCGCGCTGCCCAGTCTCATCGCCTTCGACCTCGACGACACCCTCGCCCCCTCGAAATCCCCGGTCGATCCCCGCATGCTCGCTGTGTTCGCCCGGCTGCTCGGGCGCACCACGGTCGCCGTGATCTCGGGCGGCAACTTCGAGCAGTTCGAGGCCCAGCTGGTGGATCGCCTCGACTCCTTCGAGGGCGTCGACGAGGCCGCGCTCGAGCGTCTGCACCTGCTGCCCACCTGCGGCACGCGCTACGAGCGGCGCGAGGGCGGCCGCTGGGTCACCGTGTACCGCGAGAACCTCACCCCTGAGGAGCGCGACGCCGCGCTCGCGGCGCTGCGCGAGGAGGCCGAGCGCCTCGGGCTGTGGGAGGCCGAGCCCTGGGGCGAGATCCTCGAGGATCGCGGATCGCAGGTCACGTTCTCGGCCCTCGGCCAGCGCGCGCCCGTCGAGGTGAAGCAGGCGTGGGATCCGGACGGAGCGAAGAAGAACGCGCTGCGCGCCGCCGTGGCCGACCGTCTGCCGCACCTCGAGGTGCGCAGCGGCGGCTCGACCTCGGTCGACATCACACGTCAGGGCATCGACAAGGCGTACGGCATGCGCAAGCTCGAGGCGCACACCGGGATCCCGCTCGACGCGATGCTGTTCGTGGGCGACCGGCTCGACCCCGACGGCAACGACTACCCGGTGAAGGCCCTCGGCGTCGCCTGCCAGGAGGTCGAGGGCTGGGAGGACACCGCTGTCTTCCTGGAGGCGCTGCTCGCCGACTGAGCCGCGCGGCTCTGCCGCTCTGCCGCTCTGCCGGCAGACTGAGCCGCGCGCTCAGCACGACGTGCAGGCTCTGGCGCTCACGGCGTCCGCGGAGCGCCGCTACCCGCGGCACGGCGCACCCCGGAGACGCGAAGAGGGCGCCCTCTCGGACGCCCTCCCGGCGGTTGCGGATCGCGGCTCAGGCTGCCACGGCCGGCTGAGCGGCCGGCACCAGACCGAGTACCTCGGCGGTCTCGGCGAGCGTCGCCGCGGCGGCGGCCGCGTTGCCGTTGACGCCTTCGCCCAGGGCGGGGATCTGCTGCTTGAACACGATCTTCCAGCGGCTGTCGTACTGCTCGGGGAAGCAGCGCTGCAGCACGCCGACCATGGCGTGCACCGCCGTCGAGGCGCCGGGCGAGGCGCCGAGCAGACCTGCGATCGAGCCCTCGGCGCCCGTGATGACCTCGGTGCCGAACTGCAGGATGCCGCCCTTCTGCGGATCCTTCTTCATCACCTGCACGCGCTGGCCGGCGGTGATCATCTGCCAGTCTTCGGTGCGCGCCGTGGGCATGTACTCGCGCAGCGCGGCCATCTGCTTCTCGCGGCTCGCGAGCACCTCGCCGACGAGGTACTTCTCGAGCGAGAACTCGGTGAGGCCGACCTTCACCATGGGGCCGAGGTTGTGCGCGCGCACCGACCCGGGCAGATCCCACCACGAGCCCTTCTTCAGGAAGTTGGGGCTGAAGCCGGCGTACGGGCCGAAGAGGAGGCTCTCCTTGCCGTCGACGACGCGGGTGTCGAGGTGCGGAACCGACATGGGCGGTGCGCCCACCGCGGCCTTGCCGTACACCTTCGCGCGGTGCTGCTTCACGATCTCGGGGTTGTCGCACTTGAGGAACTTGCCGCTGATCGGGAAGCCGCCGAAGCCCTTGATCTCGGGGATGCCCGAGGTCTGCAGCAGCGGCAGCGCGCCGCCGCCCGCTCCGACGAACACGAACTTGGCGTTCACGATCGTGCGGGCGTGGCCGGCGAGGTTCTCGACGTGCACGTTCCAGGTGCCGTCGGCCTGGCGGCGCAGCTTGGTGACGCGCTGCTCGAGGTGCAGGCCCGCGCCCTCGGCGACGAGGTGGTCGATGAGCTGTCGGGTGACCGCCCCGAAGTCGACGTCGGTGCCGCTCTCGGAGCGGGTGGCGGCGAAGACCTCGTCCTTCGCGCGACGATCGACGAGCAGCGGCGTCCACTCGGCGATCTGAGCGGGATCGTCGCTGAACTCCATGTCGGCGAAGAGGGGTTCGCCCTTCAGCAGTTCGTAGCGGCGGCGGAGGTAGTCGACGTTCGCCTCGCCGCGCACGAAGGTCATGTGCGGGGTGGCGTTGATGAACGACGAGGGCTCGCCGAGCACACCCTTCTTGACGAGCGACGACCACCACTGGCGGGAGAGCTGGAACTGCTCGTTGATGTCGATCGCCTTCGCGGCCGACAGCGAGCCGTCTTTGCCCTCGGGCATGTAGTTGAGCTCGCAGAGCGCGGCGTGGCCGGTGCCCGCATTGTTCCAGGCGTTGCTGCTCTCGGTCGCCACCTGGGAGCGGGACTCGAAGATCTCGATCGACCAGTCGGGCTGCACCTGCTTGATCAGAGTGCCCAGGGTGGCGCTCATCACACCACCGCCGACGAGGACGACGTCTACCGTGTTCTTACTCACGGTCGTTCAGTCTACCCTCCCGCGGGAGGCTACAGACCCGCGTGCTTGCGGGCGCTCTGAAGCGTCTCGGCGGTCGCGTCGACCACCCTCGTGTACCCGAGCCTCGCCGCCTCGCTCGCGCGCTGCGCGCCGCCCACGACGGGCCGCACCTCGCCCGCCAGGCTGATCTCGCCGAAGGCCGCGAGGTCGTGGGGCAGCGGACGGTCGGTGATGGCGGAGAGCACCGCGAGCGCGATGGCGAGGTCGGCGGCCGGCTCGGCGAGCTTCACACCGCCGACGGTCGACACGTACACGTCTTGGTCGTGCAGCCGGGCGCCCACGCGCCGCTCGAGCACGGCCAGGATCATCGCCACCCGTGAGGGGTCGACGCCGCTCGTGACCCGTCGCGGGTTGGGCGTCGCGCTCTTGGCGACGAGCGCCTGCACCTCGACGGGCAGCGCCCGCCGGCCCTCCATGGCGACGGTCGCGCAGGTGCCGCTCACGGGCGCCGCCGCCCGGCTGAGGAACAGGCCGCTGGGGTCGGGCACCTCGGCGATGCCGCGATCCTGCATCTCGAAGCAGCCCACCTCGTCGGTGGGGCCGAAGCGGTTCTTGAGCGTGCGCAGGAACCGCAGGGACGTCTGCCGGTCGCCCTCGAAGTGGCAGACCACGTCGACCAGGTGCTCGAGCAGCCGGGGCCCGGCCACCGAGCCGTCTTTCGTGACGTGCCCGACCAGGATCACCGGCGTGCCCCGGCCCTTGGCGGCCCGGATGAGCGCGCCGGCGACCTCGCGCACCTGCGCCGGGCCGCCCGCCGCACCGTCGACCTCGCCGCTCGCGAGGGTCTGCACCGAGTCGACGATCACGAGCGCCGGATCGACCGCCTCGATGTGGCCGAGCACGGTCGCGAGGTCGGTCTCGGCCGCGAGGAACAGCGTGTCGTGCAGCGCACCCGTGCGCTCGGCGCGCATGCGGATCTGCCCCGTCGACTCCTCACCGCTCGCGTAGAGCACGCGCGCGCCCGAGGAGGCCGCGCGCGCGGCGGCGTCGAGCAGCAGCGTCGACTTGCCCACCCCCGGCTCGCCCGAGAACAGGATCGCCGCGCCGGGCACGACCCCGCCGCCGAGCACACGATCCAGCTCGCCGATGCCCGTCTGGCGGTGCCGCACCGATTCGCCCGTGAGCTCGGTGATGGGTCGGGCCTCGCGCCCGAGCCCCGGCGCGACCGCACGCGTGGTGCGCGCGAGCGAGGCGCCCGCCGCGGCGCGCTCCTCGACCGTGCCCCACTGCTGGCACTCGCCGCAGCGGCCGACCCACTTCGAGGTCTGCCAACCGCACTCGGTGCACGCGTACGCGCTGCTCGTTCTCGCCATGCGGCGAGCCTAGCGGCAGCCTCGGACATTTCCGGTGCCGGGCCGCACCGCACGCCGGGCAACCGGAGCGCGGCCGCCCGTGAGAGCCGGGCGCCGACGCGCCGCCTACCTCTTGAAGAGGTTGCGCAGCACCTGGTTCACCACGGTGCGCACACCTGACGTGACCACCGAACCGACCCGATCCGCGGTCTTCTTCGCGGCCGCGGCCCGCTCCCGCTCCCGCCGCGCCTCCTCCTGCTCGAGCTTGCGCTGGATCGCCGCGGCTTCGCGCTCGGCCTTCCGCTCTGCGGCTGCGGCGGCCTTCTCCGCCTCCTTCGCGGCGGCGGCCGCCTCCTTCTCGGCCGAGATCCGCGCCTCCTCCTCGGCCCTCGCGGCCTCGGCCTCGGTCGCGCGCTCCTCGAGCATCTCCGCCGCCGAGCGCTCGTCCACCGCCTCGCCGTACTTCGGCTGCAGCTCGGACACGAGCACGGCCGCCTGCACCGTCACCGCGGGGGCGGGATCCATCGATCCCTGCGGCGCGCGCAGCCGGGTCCACGCGACCGGGGTGGGTGATCCCTTCTCCCCCAGCACCGTGACGACGGCTTCGCCAGTGCCGAGCGACTGCAGCGCATCGGCGAGGTCGTAGCCCGAGCTCGGATAGGTCGAGACGGTCGCCTTCAGCGCCTTCGCGTCGTCGGGCGTGTGGGCGCGCAGCGCGTGCTGCACCCGCGAGCCGAGTTGCGCGAGCACGTCGCCCGGCACGTCCTTGGGGGTCTGCGTCACGAAGAACACGCCCACCCCCTTCGAGCGGATCAGCCGCACGGTCTGGGTGATCTGCTGCAGGAATGCTTTCGAGGCGTCGGCGAAGAGCAGGTGCGCCTCGTCGAAGAAGAACACCAGCTTCGGCTTGTCCCGGTCGCCCACCTCGGGCAGCGTCTCGAAGAGCTCCGACAGCAGGAACATCAGGAAGGTCGAGAAGAGCACCGGCCGATCCTGCACCCCGGGCACCTCGAGCAGGTTCACGACGCCGCGCTCGATCCCGTCGCCGTCGACGATCGTGCGCAGCAGGTCGGCGGGGTCGAAGGCGGGCTCGCCGAAGAAGACATCGGCGCCCTCGGCGGCGAAGGCGATGACGCTCCGCTGGATCACGCCGACGGTCTGCTTCGAGAGGCCGCCGATCCGCGCGATCTCGGCCTTGCCGTCGTCGCTCGTGAGGTACGCGAGCAGCGCCTGCAGGTCGTCGAGCCCGACGAGCGGCAGGCCCTCCTCGCGGGCGTAGTAGAAGATGAGCCCGAGGCTCGACTCCTGGGTCGGGTTGAGCCCCAGCACCTTCGAGAGCATCACCGGGCCGAACTTCTCGATGGTGGTGCGGATCGGCACGCCGATCCCCATGCCGCCGAGCGTGAAGAACTCGGTCTGCGAGGCGCGCGGCTGCCAGGCCTGCCCGATGCCCTCGGTGCGGGCGAGCAGCTTCTCGTTCGGCTCTCCGGCGACGGCGACGCCCGACAGGTCGCCCTTGATGTCGGCCGCGAAGACGGGCACACCGTGGGCGGCGACCTGCTCGGCGAGCACCTGCAGCGTGCGGGTCTTGCCCGTGCCGGTCGCCCCCGCGATGAGGCCGTGCCGGTTCAGCATGCCGAGCGGGATGGTGATCTGCACGTCGGCGCGCGGCTCGCCGTTCACGAGCGCCCCGAGCTCGAGCATGGTGGGGCCGCCGTCCGCCGCGGCGGGGTAGCCCGCACGCACCGTCTCGATCTGCTCCTCGGTCAGTGGTTCGCCCATGCGCTCGCTCCTCGCGGTGTGACACTCCCGTCGTCTCACAGAGTAGCCGAGCGATGCGGCGCGCGGGCGGCGGCCGGACGGGATCGCGGGGCGCGAACCGTGCGCGTCAGGGCTCGCGGGCGGCGGCCCCCGACCCGGCGGAGGGCTCTGCGCCAGGTGTCGTCCCTGATGAAGATCATGTCGCCGAGGATCATGACGAGCGAGAACCACGGCAGGGCGAGCAGCACCGCGATCGAGGCGTGCATGCCGGTCACGAGGATCAGACCGATGACGCGGGTCGGCCGGGTCAGCAGCATCACCGGGAACAGCAGCTGCCCGTAGACGCTCAGCCAGGTGGTCGCGAACACGAGCGGCGTGATCTGCCACGCCAGGTGGTTGAGGCCGGAGAAGAGCGTGAGCTCCTCGACCTGCAGCGGGTAGTAGGACGCGACGCCCGACACCCAGGTGCTGCCCTGCAGCTTCCAGAGGGCGCTGCTGACGTAGATCACGCACAGCTGGTATCCGATCAGCAGCACCGCGGCGTTGTTCGCCAGCACCGGCACCCACGAGGGCAGCCGCCACCGTCCCCAGCCGAGCGCCGGATCCTCGCCCTGCCGCGCGCGCCGCCGGGCGTCGAGCGACCACCGCCGCGAGGTGTCGGCGAGCAGCAGGAACAGCAGGAACACTCGGAAGGTCTGGTAGTGCCCGGAGTTGAACACGACCGGGTTGAGCGTCGTGAACCCCAGCCACATGGCGACGAACACCGGGCCCGTGATGCGCATCCGCCACCCGAGCAGGTACGCCGCCGCGACCGCCATCAGCAGCAGCGTCTTCGCGAGTCGCACCCCGTCGGGGTCGTCGCGGGAGAAGAGCGCCGAGATCGGCCAGAGGAAGTCGTTCACGGACGAGGTGCGGAACAGCGCCTCGCCCCACCGGGATCCCTCGCCGAAGGTGTAGGAGAAGTTCGGCAGGTACATCGCCAGGATGAGGACCGTCATGCCGCCCATGCCGATGCGCATGAGCGCGAGGCCGTAGGTCGACCGGCGCTCGTCGAGCAGCCAGTGCAGGAAGCGGTCGGCCACCCGGGGTGCGATCCCGCGGGGGCGCGCCGCCGGAGAGAACGCGGCGTTCCGCTGCGATGCGCTCATCGTGCGGCCTCCTGTCCGTCGGTGCCCGAGTCGGCGTTCGCGTCCGAGTCGGCGTTCGCCGCGCCGGGCGGTTCGAGGCGGGTCGTGACCCCGACGGTCTCCGCCCAGGCCCGGAAGCTGCGGGCGAAGGCCTCGCGATCCTGCCCGGCCCACTCCAGCGTGGGCGTCCAGCCGAGGTCGGTGTACGAGGAGGCCGGTCGCTCGGCTGCGGGATCGCGGCGATCGTCCCAGCGGATCACGGGGCTGTAGACCGCCCTCGTCTGCACGGCGGTGATCTCGCCCTGATCCCCCAGAGGGCGCGCGACACCTGCGTCGCGTACGACGTCGTGAAGTTGCCCGCCCGGATGAAGGCGTCGACCGCGCCGGGATTCGATCCGTCGGCTGCGATCATCGCGTCTCGAAGCGCATAGAGCTCCGATCCCTCGAGGTGGTTCTCGGCCGCAGCGGCCCGCTGCGCATCGGTGAGACCGCGATACGCGGCCATCAACCGCTCGGCTCCGACGATCGAGAGCTGTTTCCGAAGCACTTTGCGAGAGTCGGCGGCGAGTTCGACCTCGGTCGCGTTCACCCACTCCGAGGTGATGCGTTCGCCGCCGGGGGTCTCCACCCATGCGCGCACCCAGAACTGCCGGTCGGAGTCGATGGGCTCGGGCGCGAAGATCTTGTAGTCCTGAACGAGGTACGGCTGCACGTAGCCGTTGGCCAGCTGCCACGCGCTGCTGCCGCGCACCTCCGGGGCGGGGGCGTTGAAGATCGCCGTCGCGAGCATGTGCACCGCGAGCAGCACCGCGGTCGAACCCGCGGCGATCCTGGCGGCGCGGGGGTCGCCCGGCCACCGCCCGCATCGCGAGCGGCGCCCCCGCCACGGGCGTCTCGCGAGCCCGCACGGCGCCCGCCGTCGGAGGGTGCGCGGCTCGCGGCGGCCCGGCCCGCCTCGGCCTGTTCGACTTCGATGACCATGTCGGCCCCGTTCCCCCGGTTGATCTGAAGACGGGAGCGGCCGACCGCCCCGTCTCACGGCCGTGAGGGCCGCGGCGGCCCCGGAACGAACTCCGGGGCCGCCGCGTCCCGTCCCGGGCGCCTCAGCAGCGGGTCACGTCCGCCCGCCTGCGCCGCGAGGCGAGGATCACCCCGGCTCCCGCGAGCAGCAGCAGCGCACCGGCCGGAGCGAGTGCGGCGAGATCCGAGCCCGTCGTAGAGAGCTTCGCCCCGCCCGCGGAGGGCCGCGCGCCGCTCGCACCCGGCGTGCCGGGCGTCCCGCCTCCCGGCCCCGCTTGCGCCAGCACCGTGGCGCTCGCGTTCGCGGTGCGACCGCTCGTGTCGCCCAGCGCCCCGAAGGAGGCGAGGCCCGGAGCGAAGCCCGCGGGAACGACCCACGCGGTAGTGAAGCCACCGGATGCGTCGGTCGCCACCGTGCGCTTCGAGCCGTCGGGCAGCGTCACGATCACGTTCTCGCCGGCCAGGAAGCCCGTGCCGGTGAGGCTGACGGTGCCACCCACGTGAACCGTGGTGGGGCTGGCGGTCAGCGAAGCGGTCGGCTCGCCGGGGTCGCTTCCCGGATCGCTACCGGGATCCGCTCCCGGATCAGCGCCGGGATCAGCACCAGGATCCGTACCCGGGTCCGCACCCGGATCGGTGCCAGGATCGGCTCCCGGGTCGGCACCAGGATCTCCACCGGGGTCCGCACCCGGATCAGCACCGGGGTCCGCACCCGGATCAGCACCGGGATCGGCGCCCGGGTCAGTACCCGGGTCGGCGCCAGGGTCGGCACCGGGATCGGCACCGGGATCCGCACCCGGATCCGCGCCGGGGTCCGCGCCGGGGTCCGCACCCGGATCGGTACCCGGATCGGCACCCGGGTCAGCGCCTGGGTCGGCACCGGGATCCGCACCCGGGTCCGCACCCGGATCAGTACCGGGGTCCGCACCCGGGTCCGCGCCGGGATCAGCACCCGGGTCAGCGCCTAGGTCGGCACCGGGATCCGCGCCCGGGTCCGCGCCGGGATCCGCGCCGGGGTCAGCACCAGGATCGGCACCCGGGTCAGTACCCGGATCAGCACCAGGGTCGGCACCCGGATCCGCACCGGGGTCGGCACCGGGGTCCGCACCCGGATCCGCACCGGGGTCGGCACCAGGATCCGCACCCGGATCTGCGCCAGGATCCGCACCCGGATCCGCACCCGGATCCGCACCCGGATCCGCACCCGCCGCGGTGACGGTGATCGCCACCGAGTCGGTGCTCCCACCGACCTGCGCGGCGGTGATGGTGTGCGCTCCGACGGGCACCGCGGCGAAGGTCACGGACGAGGTGCCCTCGGGGCTCACGGTCGCGGTCTGCGCCGTCTGCCCGGGGAGGGAGACCGTGACGCCGAGGCCCGGCTCACCGGTGCCGGTCATGACGACGGCCGTCGTCTCGGCCGCGTCGGCGACCGGGAAGTCGGCGCCGTCGGCGGGCGAAGTGATGGCGACTTCGGCGGCCGCGGTCGCATTCGGCCCCACCGTGGCATTGGCCAGGTCCACCGTGACCGCGCTCACGCCCGGCAGCACGGTCAGGCGCAGAGCGGTCTCCGAGAAGACGCCGGTCGCGGGAGTCTCCTGCACGTTGGTCTGCAGGGTGGCGACCAGGGGCAGCAGGTCGGTCAGCGCCGGGCTCAGCACCGAGTTCACGGGTTCGAGCACGGCGGCTGTGAGACCCGTCACCTGGGTGACCGTGCTCTGCAGCGGCGAGGTGAGCGCGCTCACCACGGCTGCGAGGCCGCCCGGGAGGCCGAGCCCGAGGCCGAGGAGTGCGATGCCGCCGGTGTCGCCGTCGAGCAGGCTGCCGACGGTCGTGTCGATCGTGAGCAGGTCGATGGCCGGTGTGACCTCGATTCCGCCGACGACCACCGCGGGGATCCCGGCGTGGCCGGTCACCGCGAGCGAGCGCAGCGCGGTCGTCGCGCTCTCGGTCACGTCGGCCAGCAGCCCGTTGATCAGCGCGAGCACTCGAGCCTCGACGAGCTCGAGGGTGTCGCCCGAGAGCACGTTCGTTCCCGGCGAGAGGTTGTTCAGATCGATGATCTGCTCGAGATCCACGATGATCTCACCCGTACCGAGGTTGATCGTCACACCGGGATAGGCCGGATCGGTGAGTTCACCGGTGACGAGCCCAGAGGCGGCGTCGAAGACGCCGTCCGCGTTCACGGTGATGTCGGCTTCCAGCAGGCCCACACCGCTGAGCGTGCCGAGTAGCCCGAGCACACCTGAGTTCAGCTGCGCCTGCACCCCGTTCAGCAGGGTCTGAGCCGAGGCGAGCTCACCCTCGACGGCGGTCGAGAGGCCGGCCACGGTCTCGCTGCCGATCACGAGCCGTGCTCCCGCGATCTCGTAGTCGCCGACCGCTGCGGATGGAGCCGCCTGCGAGGCGTTCGCGCTCACCGCGCCGACGGTGAGGTCGAGCGAGGCGAGCTCGTCGATCAGATCCGCGGTGGTCTCGCCCGCGAGAGCGTTCACCGCGTTGCCGAGGTTGATGTGCAGTGGGCCCGGCGCCACGCCCGGCGCGGGTTCCACGCCGGTGCCGATCGCGCCGGATTCGCTGACGAGGCCCGAAGCCCCGACGGAGGACCCGTTGGGCAGCGCGCTCGCGTACTGGCCGACGACCCCGGCGCTCGCGAAGTCCAGCGGCAGTTGCACGCCGCCTGGGATGGTGACGTTGAGGGCCGAGAGCGCCGTCAGGTCGAGGGTGTTCGCGTCGGTGACCGACGGTGCGACGGTGCCGTCGTTGGCAGCGGCGGCACCGGCGAGGTCGGCGACGACGTCCGCGTCGAGATAGGTCAGGATCGAGCCGCTCAGGGACGTGCCCGTCGCTGCCGACGTGTCTCCCGGCGCCGCCGTGGCGGCCGGTGCGGCGATGCCCGCGAAGGCCATGCCCACGGCTGCGGCCGTGCCCACGGCCAGCGGCCGAAGATCGACTCTGCGTCGTCTCGCCCTCCGTGTTTCAGATGTTGTTTTCAAGAGAACTCCCCAGTCGTCTCGATGCGGGTGTTGGGGATGCGCATCCCTCCGCACGGCGGTGTGCGAGGCCGAGGTGCACCCGGCTTGAGGCTTTCAGCAAAGGACCGGCCGGTCCACGGAAGTCAGCACCCCGCACAACCCCGCGAGCGACTACCCAGACGGGGTGCCGCCGGTACTGAGAAGCGGGTGCGGGTTCCCCAATGAAACCCGACGGGGATGCATAACAGAACGACTACGCCCTGTAAAGCCGAGCAGCGGTCCGCAGAAGCCATCTAGTGTGGTGCAAAAGATCAGCTAGCAACGCAGCGACGACTGTCTGGACGAGCAAGAGGGGAATGCTCATGCAGGGGGTAACGAAGCACGGCGAGCGACTTCCGCAGGCGCTCCTCGGCCACTTGGACAGCGCGGAGGAACCGATCCTCGTGACCGGCCCTCACGGCAGCGGCAAGACCTACCTGCTGCGCTCGCTCTCGGCCCTGCTCACCGGTCGAGATGAGCCTCACGTGCTCGTGAGCGGTGCGTCTCGGGATGGGCTGCAGCGCATCGAGCAGATGCCGCCCGGGGCGCTGGCCCTCTTCGACGACTACGAGCTCGCCTCCTACGAGGTGCTGCAGGCGATGGCTCGGCACATCGCGGACGGGGGCAAGGTCGTCGCCACCGTCACCGAGGCGCACATCGACACCGGCAACGGCGAGCGCATGCGCCGTCTCTACGAGCTGTTCCCCGAAGTGCAGCCGAAACTCGAGCGCACGAGATCCGTGCGCCTGGAGCCCTTCACCGACGCCCAGATCGCGAGGCTCGTGCACCGGGCGAGCTCAGAACCGATCTCATCGGTGACCGTGGAGGCCATCCAGCAACTCTCGTGGGGACTGCCCGGCGCGGCGCTCACCCTGCTGCAGCTGCACCGCAGCGGGTCGCTCTCGAGCACGCCTCGGCCCCGGATCACACGCACCCACACCGTCGACCTGCATCTCGCCGCACTGCACCATCCCGTGCGGGTCGCGGAGGCGCAGCTCACCTCCGAGCAGATCGCAGCGGCCATCGTGCTCTCGGAGATCGGACCGCGCAGTCGCAGCGGCATCGCCGACGTCTTCGGCTCCTCCACCCAGTCCCGCCTCTTCGACAGCGGTTTCCTGCTGCCGCACCCGCGGGCCTCCGAGCTGTTCGGCGTTCCCGAGCTCTACGCCGCGGCCGTGCGCAACCTCACGACCGCCGAAGCGCTCGGCCGGCTCCGTCGGACCACCGCCATGCACCTCCTCTCCCAGGAGGTCCTCGGCATCCCGCTGCCGGATCGCGAAGCCATCTTCTGCGCGCGCGTGCTGAGTCGCCACGACCGCTCCGCGGTACACGATCCGCTGCTCGAAGAGCATCACGCGCGCTTCCTGCAGCGCATCATCGACGACCTCATCTGCTTCGGCGAGGGCGAGCGGGCGCGCGACCTGCTGCTGCGCCTCGGCACGCACGGGCCCGGCCTGTGCCCCGTGAGACGCGCCCGGCTCACGACGCTGCTGCGCGACGCGCACACCGGACTGCAGACGCTCCTCGTAACGCGGCCTCCGCGCGGCAACTGCGACCTTCCGCCGACGGACCCCGAGGAGAGAATCGCTCAGCTGGCGCTGCGCGCCCGCCTCTCCGCAGAGGCCGGGCTGCCGTTCGAGGCGGATCCCGACATCGTCGAGGACCCGGAGTGGACCGACGCGCTGCTCGTGATCCGCCGGTGGAACGATACGCACCCGCTCTCGGTCGACATCCCCGATCTGCTGCGCATCGCCCGCAGCCACCCGCTTCCCGAGATCATGCTGCTCGCCGAGCAGCTGCTCTCGCTGGAGGCCGGGTGCAACGGCGTGCGCTACCGGGAGTTCAACAGCGATGCCGTCGAGAAGCGCATCGCGCACGTCGCCATCCACTCCTCCGAACTGCTGCGCGACCTGCTGCTGACGACGATCGTGGCGCAGAGCGTCATCAGGTTCTTCGCGCCGGCGCAGATCGACGACGATCCCAAGCTGCTCGATCTCGTCGACCGGCTGCCCGGGGCATCCCGCCACCGCATCTGGTTGAGGCATCTCTTCGCCGCGCGCACGGCGCTGTTCTGCGGAGACCTCACGCGATCCGCTGCCGAGTGGGCGGGGTTCGCCGCTCATGCGCCCCGCTTCGTCGCCTACCGCTTGCACGCGCTCATCGATCAGGTCAGCTCGATGTCGACGGCGAGCGGTCAGGAGCTCGCGTCGACCCGCTCGTACTGCGCGCAGGTGCTGCTCTACTTCTCGGGGCGCTTCGAGTCGGTGCGCGCAGAGACCTTCGCCGAACCGGAGCCCGCGGCGGCACGGGCCCGCCCCGGCGCCGCCGACCGCGAGGATCCGCCGGAGATCGAAGAGCTGCCGCATCGCAAGCCGATCCGCGGGCACCTCGAAGCGCTGCGCGCCCAGAATCCCGCCGCTCTCATGCGCGCGGCCGAGAGGCTCGAGGCCGGCGCCTTCCTCGGGTCCGCCGCCTCCGCGCTGCAGGAGGCCCGGCGCATCTTCCTGCGACGGCGCGCCAGCGGCAGCGTCGCAGCGGCCGACGCCCGCCTCGCAGCGCTGAAGGCCGCGACCGAGCGCCGCGTGCCGTGGTTCGACGCGGGGGCGATCGAGGATGTGCCCCGCGAGCGGCTCACCCCTCGGGAGACGACCACCGCGCAGCTCGCGGCCGAGGGGCTCAGCAACCGCGAGATCGCCGAGCGCATGCGGTGCAGCGTGCGCACCGTCGAATCCCACCTCGCGCAGGCGCGCGCGAAGCTCGGCGTCACGAGCCGCGAGGCGATGCGGGCGAAGCTCTGGGTGCAGGTCGGGGGCGACGGGGTGGGAGGATCTCGAGCGGCGGGGCGCCAACACGCCCGATGAGCCGGCCCCGATTCGCGTTGCACGCACCGATGCCGTATTCTTTTTCGCGGTGACGTGTCCGAGCGGCCGAAGGTGCGACTCTCGAAAAGTCGTGTGCGGTAACCCCGCACCGTGGGTTCAAATCCCACCGTCACCGCCACTGAGAAGGCCCCGCCTCCCGGAGAGATCCGGTCGAGTCGGGGCCTTCGTCATGTCCGGGGATGCGGGCGGCGCGTAGCGCGGGGCCCGGCTCAGCCGAGGCGGTCCCAGAACGCGCGCAGCTGCTCACTCTTGCGGAACACGATGGTGTCCCACTCCTCGTCGGTGGTCGCACTGTCGGCGAAATCGGACGGCACCTTGAACATCTGCAGCGTCACCTCGAAGCGCTCGCACACGCTCGCATAGGCGTAGGCCTCCATGTCGACCAGCGAGGCCCCGAGCCCGGCGATGTGACCCCGCTGCGCGTCGTTCTTCACGAAGACGTCGCCGGTCGCGATCACGGCCGTGCGCTCGGGGGGCAGGATCGCGGCACCGCTGGGGCGCAGCTCGGGCGAGGGCAGCGAGAAGTCGTGCTGCACCGCTCCCGTGATCTGGTAGACGTCTTCGAGGCTGGGGCGCTCGGGGCCGTCGCTCACGACGCCCGCCGTGCCGAGCACGACGACCCGCTCCACGCCGCCCGCGGCGAGCGCGCCCGCCAGCGCCACGGCCGCGTTCACCTTGCCGACCCCGGTCACGAGGTGAGGCACGTCCGAGAAGGCGGAGGCCTCGTCGCGGTGCGCGAACACGAGCAGCGTGGAGGGCTGGGGCATGGGCTGACTCCTCATGGCGCGGGGAACGCCGGTCGATGCGAAACTCAACCCACACTAGCGTTTTTCGAAGACATGTTCTAAACTGTAGAACTGAGCTTGTGAGAGACACGCGTTTCCGCCCGAAGCAATCGGACAGATTCAAGGCGTCGAGAGATCAACTCCGCGAGTCCCGCGAAGCTCAGCAGCACGGCCCCGGCCCTTCCACACGGCCGCCTTGGCACTGCGCCGTGCGCACATCGATACATCGGTGCGCCACGGTGGTGCGCCCCGAAAGGACTCATCATGGAAACCAGCAACATCATCGACCTGCAGCAGCGGCGCGAGCGCCCGCTGCGCACCCCCTACCACTCCCTCGGCCAGGATCACGAGATGCACGTGCCCGAGTGGGCGCAGCACCGCTCGGTCTACCGCACCGAGGGGCGCACGCTGTACCTCGTCGAGACCGACCGTCTCGACGAGGCGCGCGGCGACCTCCGCCGCCTCGATCGCGCCGGATGGGAGGTGCGCGTCGCCGAGGATCCCGA
This sequence comes from Leucobacter sp. UCD-THU, assembly GCF_000349545.1. NCBI lineage: Bacteria > Bacillati > Actinomycetota > Actinomycetes > Micrococcales > Microbacteriaceae > Leucobacter > Leucobacter sp. UCD-THU. Next base: position 671,884 of record NZ_KB714602.1, on the reverse strand, counting down.
GGCCCGCGGATCCCGCGCCCGCATCGCGCTCACCCGCCGCGACATCGCTCGCGCGGCGTAGTCGGCTTCGGCGAGAGATTCGGCTTCGGTGAGACGAGAACCGCGGTTCTGAGCTCACCGAGGTCGGATCTGCCACCCGAGAGCCGCGCGCTGCAAGCCGCGGTAACACTCGTGTCACCCTTCGCGCCCGTCGCTACACTGGCCGCATGAGCGATGTCGAACTTGCCGAGGTTGAGAGCTTCTCCCTGGACCACACGAAGGTGCTGGCCCCGTACGTGCGCCTGATCGGCGTGGAGCACGGGCCGAAGGGCGACGCGATCTCGAACTACGACATCCGGCTCGTGCAGCCGAACGAGGGCGAGATTCCTACGGCGGGCCTGCATACGATCGAGCACACCCTGGCGGCGCTGCTGCGCACCCGCTTCGACGGACTCATCGACATCTCTCCGTTCGGCTGCCGCACGGGCTTCCACATGATCGCCTGGGGCGAGCCGACGCCCGAGCAGGTGGGCGCGGCGATCAAGAGCGCGCTCGAGGATCTGGTCGAGCGGGTCACGTGGGACGACGTTCCCGGCACCGAGGCGGTGAGCTGCGGCAACTACCGCGATCACAGTCTGCACTCCGCGAAGGAGTGGGCGAAGCAGGTGCTGGATCAGGGCATCAGCCTCGACGCGTTCGACCGCTCGCGCCTCGTCTGACGGAGCCCCCGAGCAGCGCCCAGCGCCGCCTCGGAGCAGCGCCCAGCACCGCTCCGGACCCAACGTCCATGCCTGGCCTCGCGCCGTGCACACGCACATCGGGAGTCTCGACCTGCTGCGATCCGACCGAGGATGCGGCAGTCGAGACTCCCGTTCCGTGTTCCTGCGCCGAGCCAGCGCGGCGCAGAGCCGCTCGGAGTGAGGCCGCCTAGCCCACGAGCACGTCGAGGGCGGCCTCGAGCGCTCCGTCGACGGCGCGCGTCACGATCTCGCGGTAGGGGTCGTAGCCGTCCATCGTCTCGTCCTGGGCGGCGAGCGGGTTGCCGTCGATCGCGAAGACCGCGCCGGTCTCGATGCCGTGCAGTGCGGCGATCACGAACAGCGCTGCGGCCTCCATCTCGACGGCGACGGCCCCTGCACGCTGCCACATGCGCAGGTCGACGCCGGTGATGACGTCGCTCGGGTAGAACATGTCGCCCGTGACGACGATGCCGCTGTGCACGTCGAGCCCGGTGGCCGCGGCGGCGGCCTTGAGCGCGATGGTGAGCTCGGGGGTGGCGAGGGCGGGGAACTCGGTGGGCACCAGCTGGTGGCTGACCCCGTCGGCGCGCACGGCCCCGGTGGCGACGACGATCGCGCCGTCGACCACGTCGGGCTGCATGCCGCCCGCGGTGCCGGAGCGCACGATGCGGGTGACGCCCCCGCGTGCCAGCTCTTCGAAGCAGACGGCCGCGCCCGCGGCGCCGACGCCGTGCGACGCGACGGTGACGGGCACGCCGCGATGGGTGCCCGCGTAGACGTGGTACTCGCGGTTGGCGGCGATCTGACGGGCGTCGTCGAGTCGTTCGGCGACGCGGGCCGCACGAGCGGGGTCGCCGACGACCAGGGCGCGATCGGCGAGGTCGGAGACCCGGGCCCGCAGCAGTGGGAGTTCGGCGTCGGCGGGGAGTCGGACGGGTGCCATGGCGGAGGCCTTTCGGTCGGGTTGTCGGGGGTTCGGAAGGTTCGGGTGAAGGTCGCCGTCGGCCGTCGATATGGAATCTGCCAAGTATCTGTTCTACAGCCGAAGATCCACCATATATTCGGCAGATCCCGTATCTCCGGGACGACCCCCGGCCTTAGAGAGCCAGCAGCCGCGAGCGGGCCACGGCGGCCCGTTCTCGGATCGCGGGAGCGTCGAGGGTGAGGTGCTCGCCGTCGGCGTAGACGTGGCGGCCGCCGATGAACACGTGCCGCACGTCGGCCCCGGTGGCCCCGAACCCGAGATGCGAGACGAGGGCGCCCGGCTGTGCGGCGAGGTCGAGGGGCGTGGCCGCGGATCCCGTCACGTCGAGTGCGATCACGTCGGCGAGGCGACCCGCCTCGAGCGCGCCCGTCTCAGGGAAGCCGATCGCCTCGGCGCCGCGCCGGGTGGCGATGTCGAGCACGTCGGCGGCGCGCACGATCGCGGCGTCCTGCTGCGCGCCGCGGTGCAGGATGGTGCCGGTCTTGATCTCCTCGAACAGGTCGAGGGTGTTGTTGCTCGCGACCGAATCGGTGCCGAGCGAGATGCGCAGCCCGGCCCGCTGCCAAGCGGGGAGGTCGGCGATGCCGTTGCCGAGCTTGAGGTTGGAGACCGGGTTGTGGCTCACGGCCGTGCCGGTGCGGGCGAACAGCTCGATCTCGCCCTCGGTGAGGTGCACGCAGTGCGCGGCGAGCACCTCGGCGTCGAAGAGGCCGAGCGAGTCGAGGTGGTCGGCGGGCGTCGCACCGTAGCGCTCGAGGATCTGCTCGACCTCGGCCGCCGACTCGGAGATGTGGGTGTGGATCGGGATGCCGCGTTCGAGCGCCCGCGCGGTGATGTCGCGCAGGAACTCGGGAGGGCAGGTGTAGGGGGCGTGAGGGCCGTAGGCGACGCGGATCTGCGGATCGCCCGCGTACCGCTCGGCGAGCGCCTCGGTCTGGGCGGTCGCCTCGGCGCCGTTCCACGGCGATACCCCGGGGAAGCCGACCGCGTCGGGTGCGAAGGAGGCGAGGGCGACCATCGCGCGCATGCCCGCGGCGCGCACGAGCTCGATGAGCGGCTCGTCCCAGTGGTACATGTCTGCGAAGGCGACGGTGCCGGTCTCGATCATCTCGACCATCGCGAGCTGCAGGCCGACCTCGACGTCGTCGTGAGTGAGGTGCTGCTCGAGCGCCTGCACGGCCGCGAGCCACGGCATGAAGCCCTCATCGTCGGAGACGCCGCGCAGCAGCGTCATCGCAGAGTGGGTGTGGCCGTTCACGAGCCCCGGCATGAGCACGTGACCCGTGAGGTCGTGCGTCACCCGGCCCGAGTGGGCGGGCACGCCGGTCTCATGGACGGCCGGGCTGACGCCCTCGGCGCCGTGTGGCCCGCCGAGGTCGAGGTTGGCGATGCTCTCGGGGCGCACGGACCCGGCGTAGGTGATGCGCCCGTCGGCATCGAACGCGAGCTCGGCGTCGACGACCACCCCGCCCGGAGTGAGCATCGCGTCGGCCCTCAGAATGGTCTCGCTCATGGCGTCTCCCTCTCTTCCACGCCCACTGTATCGTCAGCCGCCGACGCTCTTGCCTGCGCCGGCCGGCGGCGCGGCTACCAGCCCGGGGTGGCGAGCATGCCGCCGTCGACGGCGAGATCCTGGCCCGTGATGAAGGCCGCGGCGGGCGAGGCGAGCAGTACGCACGCGTTGCCGATGTCCCGCGACGTGGCCAGGCGACCGAGCGGGGCGTGCGAGATCCAGCTCTCGACGCCCTCCGGCCAGGCCTCGGCGAGGCCCGGACGATCCACCAGTCCGGGAGACACCGTGTTGACCCGGATCCCCGCGGGTCCGAGCTCGAGCGCCGCCGCGCGGGCGTGCATGACGAGACCCGCCTTCGCCACCGCGTAGTGCGCGTGCGCCGGGGCGGGGCGGCTCGCCTCGACCGAGGCGATGTGCGTGATCCAGCGGCTCGGACGGGTGCCGGCAGCCCCCATCGCGGCCGCCGCGGCCTGGGAGAGCTCGAACACCGCGCCCAGGTTGGTGGCGAGCACCTCGTCCCACTCCTCGCGCGAGGTCTCGGCGAGCGGGGTCAGAGGCTGAATGCCCGCGTTGTTGACGAGGCCGTCGAGGCCGCCGAGCGCCCGCACGGTCTCCTCGACGAGGCGACCCGCCGATCCGGGCTCACCGAGATCCGCACGCACCGCTACCGCGTGGGAGCCGTGCGCCCGCAGTTGCTCGACCAGCTCGAAGGCGGCGTCGACCGAGGCCGCCGAGGCGCCGCGGTAGTGCACCGCCACGTGCGCTCCGGCAGCGGCGAAGCGCCGGGCGATCCCGCCGCCGACCCCGCCGGAGGCGCCCGTCACCAGCACCCGCTGCCCGCCCAGGTCGGGCAGGCTCGTATCGCGCGTCACGCTCATCCCCCCATCCGTCGCTGCCGCGACGAGTAGTCGCGCAGGGCTCGCAGGAAATCGACCTCGCGCAGATCCGGGTAGAGCGCCTCGACGAAGTAGAACTCGGAGTGCGCCGACTGCCAGATCATGAAGTCGCTGAGCCGCTGCTCGCCCGAGGTGCGGATCATGAGGTCGGGGTCGGCCTGACCGCGCGTCCAGAGGTGCTCTCCGATGTTCTCGGGCGTGAGGTGCTCGGCGAGGGTGTCGATGGTGCCGCCCGCCGCCTGGTGCTCGGCGATGATGTCGCGCACTGCTGCCGTGATCTCGCTGCGGCCGCCGTAGCCGACCGCGAGGTTGACGTGCAGCCCCTCGTGATCGGCGGTGCGCTGCTCGGCGTCGCGCAGGGCGTCGGCCAGTTCGGGCGAGAGGCCGTCGCAGGAGCCGACGTGTTTGACCCGCCAGCGCGGGTTCTCGGCCAGCTGCGCGGCGAGTGCGGCGATGATGCCGAAGAGGTCCTCGAGCTCCTGCCGATCCCGAGCCCGCAGGTTGTCGGCAGAGAGCAGGTAGAGGGTCGCCGTGCCGACGCCGGCCTCCTCGCACCAGCTCAGGAACTCGAGCACCTTCTGCGCGCCCGCGCGGTGCCCGAAGGCGGCCCGCTCCTGGAGGCGCTGCTTGGCCCAGCGGCGATTGCCGTCGACGATCACGGCGATGTGCCGGGGCACGCGGCGCGGATCGATCTCCCGGCGCAGGCGCCGCTGGTAGAGCCGGTAGAGCAGTCCGGCGCGCGGCGTCGTGGGCGGGGCGTTCACCCTGAGAGTGTATCGCCTGCGCGGGTGGCGATCCCGGGGCCGGCGGCTGGGGATCCGCACATATATGCCCTGGTGGAACTGTATGGAACATACACTCGAAGCATGAGCACGCCCGGCTCCCCCGAAGCACCACGTCCGCTGCCCGAGTCCGCCGAGGAGCGACCGTTCCCGGAGCCGGACCGCTTCTCCCTCCCGCTGCTCGCCGACGCGCTCGACCACGCCCACGACCAGCCGGGCGGCGAGCCCGCCCCCGCAGCGGGCGGCGAGCCGAAGCCCCGCTGGCGCGGGTGGATCCACGCGGGGATGTTCCCCGTCGCGATCGCCGCCGGCATCGTGCTCATCTCGCTCGCGCACGGCCCCGTCGCCAAGTGGGCGTCGGTCGTCTACACGCTCTCGAGCATGCTGCTCTTCGGCGTCTCGGCGCTCTACCACCGCTTCGACTGGAAACCCAGCACCAAGCAGGTGTTCCGCCGCCTCGACCACGCCAACATCTTCCTGCTGATCGCGGGCACCTACACTCCGATCGCGCTGCTCGCGCTGCCCCTCGACAAGGGCGTGCTGCTGCTGGTGCTCGTGTGGGCGGGCGCGCTGCTCGGCATCGGGTTCAGGGTGTTCTGGATCGGGGCGCCGCGCTGGCTCTACGTTCCCCTATACGTGCTGCTCGGGTGGGCGGCCGTCATGTTCCTCGTCGACATCTACCACGCGAGCCCGGCCGCGATGGTGCTCGTGATCGTGGGCGGTCTGCTCTACACGCTCGGCTCGGTGGTCTACGGCCTCAAGCGACCGAATCCCGTGCCCGGCGTGTTCGGCTTCCACGAGATCTTCCACGCGCTGACGGTGCTCGCGTTCCTGTGCCACTGGACGGCCGCGCTGCTCGTCGCGCTCGATCCGGTCTACCTGCGGTAAGACGGGGTCAGTCGCGCGGATCGGCCCGCGGCGGGTCCCGCACCCGCGCCGGCCACAGAGCCGTCCGACCGGATCAGCCCGCGGCGAGCACCTCGAGCACTGCGGCCCCGTAGCGCTCGAGCTTGACCTGGCCGATGCCCGAGATCGCGAGCATCTCGTCGTCGCTCGTCGGTCGGTGCACCGCGAGTGCGGCGAGCGTGGCGTCGCCGAAGACGACGTAGCCCGGCACGCCCTGCTTGCGCGCCTCGCCCGCGCGCCACTCCCGTAGGCGCTCGAAGACCTCGGCCTGTTCGGGGCTGAGGTCGGCGGCAGCGGCCGATCGCTTCGCTCCCGCCGCCGATCCGGCCGCCCGCGAGCCGCGGGCGCTCCGACCCGAGCCGGCTTTCGCGACGACCTCCTCGCGCATCATGACCTGCTCGTCGCCGCGCAGCACGGGCTTCGCCGCGTCCGTGGGCGCCAGCACGCCCCACTCGCCGCGCGCCTCGAGCAGCCCGACGGCGAGCAGGTGGCGCACGAGCCCCCGCCACTGCGCGACCGACCACTCCTTGCCGATGCCCCACGTCGAGAGCTCGTCGAGCCGCATCTGGGTGACGCGCTCGGAGCCGACCCCGCGCAGCACGTCGATGTGCTGGCCCGCGGCGTAGGTGCGGTTCCGCTCCCGCTGGGTGCGGATGACGGTGGAGAGCAGCATCTGGGCCGGCGTCGTCGCGTCCCACAGCTTCGGCGGGTCGAGGCAGACGTCGCAGTTGCCGCACGCCTCGGGGGCGTCCTGACCGAAGTAGCGGATCAGGAACCGGCGACGGCACTCCACGCCCTCGCACAGCGAGAGCATCTGGTTGAGGTGCCGCGTCTGATTGGCGCGCGTCGCGGCGTCGCCGTCGCCCGACTCGATCATCTGGCGCTGCTGCACGACGTCCTGCAGCCCGTAGGCGAGCCACGCCTGCGAGGGCAGCCCGTCGCGGCCGGCGCGCCCCGTCTCCTGGTAGTACCCCTCGATCGACTTGGGCAGGTCGATGTGCGCCACGAAGCGCACGTCGGGCTTGTCGATGCCCATGCCGAAGGCGATGGTGGCGACCACGACCACGCCGTCCTCGCGCAGGAAGCGGGTCTGGGCGTCGAGCCGCTCGTGCGCGGGCAACCCCGCGTGGTAGGCGACGGCGTCGATACCGGCGTCGCGCAGCGAGGCGGCCGTCTGCTCGACCCGCTTGCGGCTCAGCGCGTAGACGATGCCGGCGTCGCCGGAGTGCTCGCCCTGGATGAAGGCGATGAGCTGAGATCGCGCGTTCTGCTTCGACACGATGCGGTAGCGGATGTTCGGGCGGTCGAAGCTCGACACGAAGTGCCGGGCCTTCTCGAGGTGCAGGCGCTCCGTGATCTCGCGGTGGGTCTCGGGGGTGGCCGTCGCGGTGAGCGCGATGCGGGGCACGTCGGGCCAGCGCTCGGCGAGGGCGCCGAGGCGCAGGTAGTCGGGTCGGAAGTCGTGACCCCACTGCGAGACGCAGTGGGCCTCGTCGATCGCGAAGAGGGCGATGCGCCCCTGTTCGAGCAGCTGCACCGTGCCGGGCGCCGAGAGCCGCTCGGGGGCGAGGTAGAGCACGTCGAGTTCGCCCGCGCGGTAGGCGCGTTCGACCTCGCGGCGATCCTCGATCGACATCGCCGAGTTCAGGGCGGCGGCGCGCACGCCCGCGAGCTGCAGCGCCGCGACCTGGTCGTGCATGAGCGCCACGAGCGGAGACAGCACGACCCCGGTGCCCTCGCGCACGAGCGCAGGGATCTGGTAGCAGATCGACTTGCCGCCGCCGGTCGGCATGAGCACGACGGCGTCGCCCCCGTCGACGACCTGGCGCACGATCGCCTCCTGGTCGCCCCGGAACGACTCATATCCGAAGACCTCGGCGAGCACCGCGAGCGGGTCCTGGCCGACGTGCGGGCCGCCGGCGGCGGCACCGGCAGCAGCGGCACCGGCAGCGGCAGCAGCGGCACCGGGTGCCGCAAGCGGTGCGGCGGCGGTCGCCGCGGCAGAGCGCGACGACTCGGGATCGAGGGGCGCCGATCCCGCCCGCTCCCCCGCGGGCCGGCCCCCGATCGACGCCCCGCGGCCCGCCCAGCCGTCGGGTGCGGGAGCGCCCCAGGCCTCCCCCGGCCAGCGCTCGTCGGTGTCGAAAGCCCCGTCGGCGTCGAAGCCCCCACCGAACTCGCCGGGGTCGCCGAACGCCTCAGACCCGGCTCCGGTGCCGAGCGCGGGCTTCCCGTCGCGACCGCTCACGGCGCGTCAGTTCCGCTGGTCGGCTTCGGGATCGGAACCCTGATCCGGCGATCCGCCGTTCTCGTCCGAGAGCTCCCGCTCGATGTCCTCGCGCACCTGGTGCCGGTACGCGTTGCGGCGCAGGCGGTTCACCAGCAGGAAGCCGAGCACGATGATGCCCGCCGCCATGAGGCCCGTGAACACGAAGCCCTCGAAGCCCGGCGTCACCTTGTTGGGGTCGAACTCCGTGCTCTCCTCGGCGACTCGCGCCACCACACTCCACACGCTCACGCGTCCTCCTCGATTCCTTGAAACAGATCGGCCTCGAACTCGCTCGTCGCCACGCGCGACGCCGCGAGCCGGTAGTCCTCGAACGGCCAGGCCTGCCGTTGCAGCTCGTTCGGCCAGAAGAAGAACGCGCTGTCGGGCGGCACCTGGCTCGCGTGCGCGCGCAGCGCCTCGTCGCGACGCTCGAAGAAGCGCCCCACCTCGATCTTCGCCGTGCCGCGGTAGGCACGGCGCGACATCCACTCCTTGAGCTCCGAGAACTGCTCGATCAGCGGCGACTGCGGCTCGTGGTCGAGCAGCCACTGGTAGACGGTCATGACGCGCTCGGCGTTGAAGATCTCTTCGTAGTAGAGCTTCTTGATGCTCCACGGCGCCCCCGCGTCGGGGTAGGCGCCCGCGTCGCCTGAGCGCTCCCAGGCGATGCGGCTCACCTCGTGGCAGCGGATGTGATCCGGGTGCGGGTACCCGCCCTGCTCGTTGTAGGTGATCATCACGTGGGGGCGGAACTCGCGCACGACGCGCACGAGGGCCTCGGCCGAGACCTCGGCCGGGATGTCGGCGAAGGATCCGGCGGGCACCGGATCGCCCTCGCCCGGCAGCCCCGAGTCCTGGTAGCCCAGCCACCGATGCTCGAAGCCCACGATGCGCTGCGCGTTCTGCATCTCGTCGCGGCGCAGGCCCGCGAGATCACGTCGGCTCTTCGGGTCGCGCGCGACCAGCTCGTTGAGCACATCGCCGCGCTCGCCGCCGGTGCAGCTGACGATCAGCACCTCGACGCCCTGATCGAGGTAGTGCGCGTACGTCGCCGCCCCCTTGCTCGACTCGTCGTCGGGGTGGGCGTGCACTGCGATCAACCTGAGGGTCATGCGAGTCCTCTCACGTGCTTCCCGGGCGGATCCCGGTACGCTGGCAACGATCACACAGTTTACCCAGTGCGCATCGGAGGTTCCCGTGTTGGATGCGGCAGCGGCGCAGGCGCAGCCCCCCGGAGCCGATCCCTCGCCCTCCGCTGCGGCTCCCGGCGCCACCCAGTCGCTCGACGATCGCTACGGAACCGGCCGCCGTCGCAGCATCGACCGGCGCTTCGGCTGGATCGCCGCGGGCGCGCTGGTGCTCGCGGGGGTGGGCTACCTGCTCTTCAGCGGCTGGCAGACCACGAACCGCGTCTCCTGGCAGGACATCGGTTTCACCCGCGTCAGCGACTTCGCCCTCGACGTGAAGTTCGAGGTGAGCGCACCGCCGCGCACCCCGGTCGCGTGCGCGGTCGAGGCGCTCAACACGACGAAGGCCACCGTCGGCTGGAAGGTGGTCGAGCTGCCGCTCACCGACGAGCACACCCACGCCGTCACCACTCGTCTCATCACCACCAACCCGGCCACCGCGGCGACCGCCCGCGAGTGCTGGGTGGTCGAGTAGCGCGGCCTCACCTCCGGGCGCGGCGACGGAGCCGGCTCCCCTCGAGCGGGCGTCCGGGGCCGCGGCGAGGGGCCGACCCGTGACGGACGGGCCGCATCGGATCGCGCCCTCCCGGCTCGCGGTCGCGGTGATACCCTGGAGGCTGCGCCCTGACTCGGTCGGGGCGTTGTGTGTATCCCTGAGCATCAGCGCACACGGCGCCACCGGTGCGCTGCGACGTCAGGAACAACCAAGGAAACGAGGATCGACATGGCCGAGCCCACCCAGACCTGGCTGACCCAGGACGCCTACGATCGACTCAAGGCCGAGCTGGATGAGCTCTCGGGGCCGGGTCGCAAGGACATCGCGGCGCGCATCGAAGCCGCACGCGAAGAGGGAGACCTCAAGGAGAACGGCGGCTACCACGCCGCGAAAGACGAGCAGGGCAAGATGGAGGCCCGCATCCGCGACCTCGAGGAACTGCTGAAGCACGCCGTCGTGGGCGAGGCCCCCCAGGCGAGCGGCGTCGTCGAGGTCGGCACCGTGGTCACGGCCGAGATCTTCGGCGACGAGGAGCGCTTCCTGCTCGGCAGCCGCGAGCTCGCCGACGGCTCCGACCTCGACGTCTACAGCGCCGAAAGCCCCCTCGGGCTCGCGATCATCGGCATGGGCATCGGCGACGAGACCAGCTACGTCGCCCCGAACGGCAACCAGATCCCGGTGAAGATCCTCGCGGTCGACACCTACACCGGCTGAGCCGCTCGCTCACGAGCCGAGCCGCTCGCCGACGCAGGGCTCGGGATCGCGGTGCGCGATCCCGAGCCCTGCTGCGTGCCCGCCGCAGCGCCGCGCTCCCTCCCGCGAAGGGGCCGCCGCAGCCTCAGGCGAGGTTCTCGTTCCAGACGTCGAACCCGAGTTTGACGATGAGCACTCCCACCACCACGAGGAACAGCGTGCGCACGAAACGGGTGCCCCTCGCGATCGCCATGCGCGACCCGATGAGGCTGCCGACGACGTTCGCGAGCCCCATCGCTAGCCCGAGGGGCCACAGCACCGCGCCCAGCGGGATGAAGAAGAGCAGCGCCCCCGCGTTCGTCGCGAAGTTCACGATCTTCGCCTTGGCGCTCGCCTGCAGGAAGTCGTAACCGAGCAGGCCCACGAGCGAGATCACCAGGAAGGTGCCGGTGCCCGGCCCGAGCACGCCGTCGTAGAAGCCGATGCCCGCGCCCGCGACGGTCGCGATCACCACGTGACGCGACCCGCGGTGCTTGAGGCGGGTGACCGCGCCGAGCGCCGGTTTGAAGAGCGTGATGAGCGCCACCGCGATCAGCGCGACCACGATGATCGGCTTGAACACCTGCGCGGGCAGGAACGCCGCCACCGACGCCCCGCCGAATGCTCCGAGCAGCGCGATCGCCGCCATCGGCAGCGCCGTGCGCAGGCTCGGGCGCACCAGCCGGTAGTAGGTGGCGCTGCTCGTCGCGGTGCCGAAGATCGAGGCGAGCTTGTTCGTGGCGAGCGCCTGCACGGGCGTGATGCCGGGCACGAGCAGCAGCGCCGGCAGCTGCAGCAGGCCGCCGCCGCCCACGACCGCGTCGATCCAGCCCGCGGCGAACGCGGCGACGATGAGCAGTGCGAGCACACCCCAGTCGGCGTCCCCCGGAAGGAACGTCATCGTCGCCGCGCTCGCACTCACCTCCGGTAGCCTCTCACCGAACGGGCGCTGAAGCCAGAGGGGCGGCGAGCCGCGCGTCTCCGCGCCGCTCGCCGCCCCTCCGGGTCGGGCCGCCTACTCGTACATGCCGATGTTGATCGGGCCCGTGAGGTCGGGAGCCGCGGCCCGGAAGCCGCGCGTCTTCACGACGAGGTAGACGAGGCCGATCGTGATCCAGACGCCGCCGATGATCATCGACACGGTGTCGAGACTGAACCACAGCCACACGTTGATCGCCACGCCGATCGCGGGCACCGCGACGAAGCCGAGCCACGCCCCGGCTCCGCGCCGCTTGAGGAAGCGGAAGAACACGAAGATCACCGAGAGGTTCACGAAGGTGAAGGCGATGAACGCGCCGAAGTTGATCATCGAGGCCGCCTGGTCGAGGTCGACGAAGAGCGCGGTGAGGGCGATCGCCGCGACCAGCAGCACGTTGCCGATGGGCACCCCGCTGGGGCTCACCCGGCCGAACAGGCGCTTCGGCAGCGCGCCGTCGCGCCCCATCGCGTAGAGCAGGCGGGCGGCGCTCATCTGCTGCGTGATGCCGCAGCCCAGCACCGCCATCATGTAGCCGCCCACGAAGATCGCCTGGAACGCGGCGCCGCCGACGTACTTCGCGATCTCGGGCGACGCCCCCACGATGTCGGCGAGCTGCGAGACGTCGGGGAAGAGCACCTGCATCACGTAGGTCACGGTGATGAAGAAGGCGCCCGCCACCGCGACGATGATGAAGATGGCGCGCGGGATGTCGCGCGTGGGCTGCTCCGCTTCCTCGGCGAGCGTCGAGACCGCGTCGAAGCCGAGGAACGAGAGGGCGAGGATCGCGGCGCCGGCGGCGATCGCGGCAGCCTGGATGTCGCTCGAGAAGAAGGGCTGGATCGTGAACTCGGCGCCGTTCGCCCCGTTCACGATGTTCACGATCGTCAGCACGACGAAGACCACGGCGACGACGAGCTGGATCGAGACGAGCAGCACGTTCATGCTCGCGGCGAGCTTCACACCCACCAGGTTGAGAGCCGTGCAGATGCCGACCGTCAGCAGCACCCACACCCAGAACGGCACCTCGGGGAACACGGCCCCCATGTAGATGCCCGAGAGAATCGCGTTGATCATCGGCAGCAGCAGGTAGTCGAGCGTCGCGGCCCAGCCCACGAGGAAGCCGAGGTGCGCGTTGATGGCCTCCTTCGCGTAGGTGTAGGCGGACCCCGCGATCGGGAAGAACCGCACCATGCGGGAGTAGCTGAAGGCGGTGAACAGCACCGCGACCATCACCACGAGGTACGCGAGCGGCACGTGGCCGTCGGTCTCGTCGGCCACGATGCCGAACATGTCGAACACCGCCATGGGCGCCATGTAGGCGAGGCCGATGAACACGAGGTGGCGCAGCTTGAGGGTGCGCTTGAGCTGCCCGGGCTGATGGGTGATCGTGTGGGCCAGCTGGTCGTCGCCCGTGGCGACGGCTGAGCGGGAGGGGAGCGTTGACATGGGTTCCTTCACTTCTTCGTGGTATCGGGGCTTCGCCGGGCTCGTGCCGCTCCCGAGCCTCTCGGAGGAGCGGGAGCGAGTGCGCTCGCCGCCCCGCCAGGTTCAGAGGGCGAGCCGGGCAGGGAATCGGAGCGGATCAGTGGGAGTGGCAGTGGTGGCTGTCGTCGGGCTCGCTGCAGCTCTGGCCGGCGCCGGCCGGATCCTGCACCGCCGCCGCGGCCGCCGTGCCGCCGAGCTCGCCGCGCACGTCGTGGATCGCCGACCCGCCGACCACCGTCAGGTCGGCACGCTGCTCGAGGATCTCGGCGGGATCCATGTCGTAGAGGTCGCCCGACCACACGACGATGTCGGCGAGGTAGCCCTCGCGCAGCATTCCGAGCGCGTTCTCGTGGTGGAACGCCTCGGCCCCGCCTCGCGTGTACGCCTCGAGCGTGGCGTCGAGGCCGACGCGCTCGCCCTGCGTCCACGCCTGGGAACCGTCGAGGCCGGCGCGGGTCATGGCGCTGTAGACGCCCACGAGCGGATCCATTTCGCCGACCTGCCAGTCGCTCGAGAAGGTGACGCGCGCGCCCGAGTCGATCATCGAGCGGAACCGCCACGCGCGGTCCCAGCGGGCCTCGCCGACGTTCTCCATCCAGGTGCCGGCGACGAGATCGGGCGAGGCGTGGCGGGGCTGCATCGCGGCGACGACGCCGAGGTCGCGGAAGCGCGGCAGGTCGTCGGGATCGAGGCACTCGACGTGCACGATGCCGTGGCGGGTGTCGGTGCGGCCGTTCGCGCGCTGCGCGGCCTCGATCGAGTCGAGGGTGAGGCGGATGCCCCAGTCGCCGGTCGCGTGCGTGTGCACCTGGTAGCCGAGGCGGTCGAGCTCGGTGAAGAGCCTCGTGAACTCGGTGGGTTCGAGGCTCGTGTGACCGCGGTGGCCCGGGCGGTTGGCGTAGTCCTGCAGCATCGCGGCGGTGTGGGGCTCGATCACGTCGTCGGCGTACAGTTTGACGGGACCGAGCTTGAAGCGCTCGTGCTGGGGTGTGTCGCGGATCGCCTCGGTGATGCGGGCGCGGAAGTCGCCGTCGGCCCCGACCGGATGGTAGATCGCGGCGATGGTGCGGCTCGTGAGGCGCCCCTCGCGCTCGGCACGGGCGAAGAGGTCGAGCTCGGCGAGGGGCACCTGCGGCTCGACCACGGTCGTGATGCCGAAGCGCGCGGCCATGTCGAGGCTGTTCGCGATCTTCGCGTAGCGGCGATCGGGCGAGTACATGGGGATGTCGCGCTGCAGCTCGGCGAGGCCGTCGATCGTCATGGCGCTCGTGTAGAAGTCGGTGACCCAGCCGGTGGGCTCGCCCGTGGCGGCGTCGATCTCGGGGTTGCCCCAGGCGATGTCGCCGCCGTTCAGGATGCCGAGCTTGGCGAGTGCGGGGCGGTTGAGCCAGACCGAGTGCTGGTCGTAGGTGGTGATGAAGACCGGCTTGTCGGTGACGCCCACGAGGTCGTCGGCGTTCGGCCGGCGGCCCTCGACGACGGAGTAGAGGGCGTTCTCGGCGCAGATCCACTCGAGTTCGGGGTGGGTCTCTGCGAACTCGCCGATGCGGGCGCGCACGACATCGAGGCTCGTGACCTGGTCGAGGCTCACGGCGAGGTCGTCGAAGCCGAGCAGCAGGTGGTTGTGGGTGTCGGCGACGCCCGGGGTGAGCAGACGGCCCTCGAGCTGCACGGTGCGGCGCGCGGAGGGGGCGTCGACGTCCGATCCCACGTAGGCGATGCGGTCGCCGGTGACGCCGAGGGCCTCCGCCCAGGGCTGGTCGGGATCGAAGGTGCGGATCCTGCCACCGGTGTAGAGGGTGTCGACGGCCATGTCATCTCCTGCGTGTGCGGCTCGGCCGCGCTGACGGCGCGCGGTGCCGAGGATCAAGTTCTTTCACTCCAGAGTAAATTAATTTACTCGAATGTCAAGAAACACGTGCTGGCCGCACACCCGCTCGGCGCCGGCACCCTTCCGCGAGCCGACCGCGCAGAGCCTCCCCGGGGGCCGATGCCGCGAGTGATGCGCGCTGTCGCCACGAACGACCCGCCCGTCGCGCCTGGCATACTGGCAGGCATGGCACGCCCGAGCACCCAGAAGCAGCGCCGCCGCGAGGTGGTCGACGCCGCCCTCACCGCCGCCGCAGAACACGGACTGCGCAACCTCTCGCTCACCGACGTCGCCAACCAGGCCGGCGTCACCCGCGGAGCGCTGCTCTACTACTACGACGACCTCGAGGCGATCCTCGTCGAGGCGCACGCCGCCGGCATGGAGCGCGTCGGATCCGAACGCGCCGCGCTCGTCGCGCGTCAGCAGGGCGCCGCGGCGAAACTCGCGACCGCCATCGAAGCCGGCCTGCCCGAGGGGCCCGACGACGCCCTCATGCGCCTGCTCTACGAGTTCGACGTGCTCGCCGGTAAGTCGCCGCTGCACGACGAACTCGTGCAGCGGCTCTACCGCGAACAGCTCGAGCTCTACCGCCGCATCCTCTCCGAGGGAGTCGAGTCGGGGGCGTTCTCGCTCACCGGCCCCCTCGACGACGTCGCCATGAACTTCGTCGCACTCGAAGACGCCTACGGGCTGCACATCGTCGCCGGCGGCAGCATCACGCTCGACGACGCCAAGCGCGCGATCCACCTCTTCGCCGCACAGGCCGGAGCCGCCCTCCCCGAGTGACGCGCGCCGGAGCTTCGCCGAATCCCGACCCGACGCTTCGCTCCGGGCGAGTACCGCTCCACCCCTCGCTGCGCTCCGTGGGCCGGCCGCACAGCGGCCGCGAGCGGCACCCAACAACGCTGGCGCGTTTTTCCCTAGTACCGCTCCACCCCTCGCTGCGCTCCGTGGGCCGGCCGCACAGCGGCCGCGAGCGGTACCCAACAACGCTGGCGCGTTTTTCCTTAGTACCGCTCGCCCACCCGCACGGTGTAGCCCGCGTCGCGCAGCGCCTGCGCGACCGCGTCGCCGTGCTCCGGACCGCGGGTCTCGATGTGCAGTTCGAGCTCGACCTCGCTGATCGGAAGCTCGGTCGCGTGCCGGGTGTGGATCACCTCGACCACGTTGGCGTTCTGCGAGGCCACGATCGACGCCGTGCGCACCAACTGGCCCGGAACGTCGGGCAGCAGGATCCGCAGCTTGAGGTAGCGAGCTGACGCCGCGAGCCCGTGGCCGATCACGCGCTGCAGCAGCAGCGGATCGATGTTGCCGCCCGACAGGATCGTCGCGGTGACGCCCGACGCGTGCACCTTGCCCGCGAGGATCGCCGCGACGCCCGCAGCACCCGCTGGCTCGACCACGAGCTTCGCCCGCTCGAGCAGCATGACGATGGCGCGGGCGATGTCGTCGTCGCTGACGGTCACAACCTCGTCGACGTACTCGCGCACCATCTCGAAGTTCAGCTCGCCCGGACGGGCGACAGCGATGCCGTCGGCGATCGTCGGTCTGGTCTGGATGGTCACCGGGTGGCCGGCCTCGAGCGACGGCATGTAGGGGGCCGCGTTCTCGGACTGCACGCCGATGACCTTCATCGGGCGCCCCGCACGCTCGGCCCACTGCTTGGCCGCCGACGCCACACCCGAGATGAGCCCGCCGCCGCCGATGGGCACGATGAGGGTCTCGATCTCGGGCTGCAGCTGCAGCATCTCGAGCGCGACGGTCCCCTGACCCTCGATCACGGCGGGGTGATCGAAGGGCGGGATGAAGATCGCGCCGCTCTGCTCCACGAACTCCTGCGCGGCGCGGTTGGTCTCGTCGAAGGTGGCGCCCTCGAGCACCACCTCGGCCCCGTAGTGCCGAGTCGCCTGCAGCTTCGGCAGGGCGACGCCGAGCGGCATGAAGATGGTGGCCCTGATCCCGAGCTCCCGCGCGGCGAATGCGACGCCCTGGGCGTGGTTGCCTGCCGAAGCCGCGACCACGCCGCGGGCGCGCTCCTCGGCGGTGAGCTGCGTCAGACGGTTGTAGGCGCCGCGCAGCTTGTACGCGCCCGTGCGCTGCAGGTTCTCGCACTTGAGGTAGACGTACGGCACGTCGAGCACCTCGGCGAGGTAGCGCGACGACTCGAACGGGGTGCGCTGGGTCACCCGGTGTACCGTCTCGAGCGCGCGCTCGAAGTCTTCGAGGGTGGGGGCGGCGGGAGCGGCCTCGCTCATGAATGTCCTTCCTTGCGCAGCAGGCGCGCGACGTTGCGGGCGCGATGACGGGCCCGCAGAGAGGTCTTCTCGCGACGGTGGTAGTCGGCGACAGGATCGGATCCCGGTTGCCACTGCTTCTGCACCAGCGTGTTGACGATCGAATTGGCCGAGGCCGCGATGGGCACCGCGAACAGGGCCCCGGGTACGCCCGCGAGCAGCGCGCCGGTCGACACCGCGAGCACGACGCCCAGCGGATGCACCTTCACGGCGCTGCCCATGACGAGCGGCTGCAGCACGTGGCCCTCGATCTGGTTGACGAGGATCACCACGCCGAGCATGATGAGCGCGTTGACCGGCCCGTTGTAGACGAGCGCGATGAACGCGGCGAGGGCGCCGGTGGTGATGGCGCCGAGGAACGGGATGAACGACCCGAGGAACACGAGCACCGCGATCGGGATCGCCAGCGGCACTCCGAGCAGGGCGGCACCGGCGCCGATGCCGACGGCGTCGACGAAGGCTACGAAGATCTGCACGCGCACGTACTGCCCGACCGAGATCCAGCCGGCGCGCCCGGCGGCGTCGACGGGGGCGTGGGCCCTGGCCGGCAGGAAGCCGAGCACCCAGAACCAGATGCGGCGCCCGTCGATCAGCATGAAGATGAGCGAGAACAGGGTGAGCAGGGTGCCGGTGATGAGCTGGCCCGCGGTCGTCGCGACGCCGAGGGCGCCGTTCCAGATCTCGGACTGGTGCTCCTCGACCGTCTTCATGATCTGCCCGGTGAAGCCCTCGACCTCGACGGCCGAGAACCCGAGCGTCGCCTCGCCCCAGTGCAGCAGCTGCCACCACACCTCTTCGGAGCGCTTCGCGACGTCATCGAAGCCGCTGCGCAGCTGAGTCGCGATGAGCGTGACGAGGATCCACACCGCCGCGACGAACATCGCGAGCGCGAAGAGCACGCCCATCCAGCGGGGTGCGCCGCGCCTCTCGAACCACTGCACGACGGGCGCGAGCAGTGCGGTGAGCAGGATCGCGACGAGCAGCGGGATCACGATGATCCGCACCTGCACGATGAGCCAGAGCACCCCCGCGCAGGCGACGCCGATGAGGATCAGGCGCCACGACCAGGCCGCAGCGACCCGCACGCCGAGGGGCAGCTCGTGCGCGGCATCGTCGTGCACGGCGTCGCCGAGTTCGCTTCTGGGCTCTTCCACGGCACAATCCTACCGAGCAGCGGTTGCACAACCGCTTATATGCGCGTGGGCTGGGCTCGCCTGCCGGGGCGCTCGGCCCGCGCTCACAGCAGTTTTCGCAGCCACCGGCGAACCAGGGCGTCCTTCTGCGGCGTGAACGGCGGCATGATCGTGGCGGCAAGCGTGTCGGGGGCGAGCGGTTTCGAGAGCACGGCCTTCTCGTGGCTGAACGCCCGGAAGGAGCGCTCGCCGTGGTACGCGCCGGTGCCGCTCTCGCCGACACCGCCGAAGGGCAGTTCGGGCGCGACGAGGTGCAGCACCGGCACGCCGAAGCCGAGCGCCCCCGAGCTGGTCTCGCGCTCCCAGCGCTCGCGCACGGGCGCCGAATCGCTGAAGACGTAGGCGGCGAGGGGCTTGTCGCGACCGGTCACGAACGCGAGCGCGTCGTCGAGGCCGGAGACCTCGACGAGCGGCAGGATCGGCCCGAAGATCTCGTCGCGCATCACGGCCGACTCCCGATCGGCGCCGACCAGCACGGTCGGCTCGATGAAGCGACTGTCGGCGTCGTGGCCACCGCCCACCAGCACCTCGCCGTCGTCGAGGTAGCCGAGCAGGCGCTCGAACTGGGCGTCGTTCACGATGCGGCCGTAGTCGGGGTTGCGGTGCGGCGCGCTGCCGTACAGGTCGTGGATCGCTTCGGCGAGCAGGGGCCCGAGAGCTCGCAGCACGGGCGCTGTTCCGAGCACGTAGTCGGGGGCGACGCAGGTCTGGCCCGCGTTCATGAACTTGCCCCAGGCGATGCGCTTCGCGCTCTCCGCCAGGTCGACGGTGCCGTCGACGTACACGGGTGATTTTCCGCCGAGTTCGAGCGTGACCGGGGTGAGGTGCTCGGCGGCGGCGCGGGACACGATACGGCCGACCCGCCCGTTGCCCGTGTAGAAGATGTGGTCGAAGCGCTGCTCGAGCAGCGCCGTGGTCTGGGGCACGCCGCCCTCGACCACGGCGACGGCGCGACGGTCGAGGATGTCGGGCACGGTGCTCGCGATGAGTCTCGAGGTGGCGGGTGCGAGCTCGCTCGGCTTGACGACCACCGCGTTGCCCGCGGCGATCGCGCCGATCACGGGCGAGAGCGCGAGCATGAGCGGGTAGTTCCACGGGGCAATGACGAGGGCGACGCCCAACGGCTCGGGCACGACCCGCGCCGAGGCCGGCTGCACCGCCAACGGCGCTGCCGCGCGACGTGGGCGCATCCACGCGCGCAGGTGCCCGAGCGCGTGGTCGATCTCGGCGACCAGGAACCCGATCTCGGTGAGCTGCGCCTCGGTGCCTGATTTGCCGAGGTCGTCGTGCAGCGCGCGTTCGAAGTCGGCGCCGCGCTCCAGCAGCAGCGCTCGGAGCCGTTGCAGCAGCTCGCGCCGCCACGCCTCAGGACGGGTGATCCCGCGCTCGAATCCGTGGCGCAGCCCGGCCACGATACCTGGAATCCGATCGACCTGGGTCTCGCTCATGCGCACAGGCTACTCCCGTCCCCCGACAGTCGGCGGGGCGGCGGATCACCAGAAGTGCAGCGCGGGGATGATCAGGAAGATGCCCACCAGCACTGCGAGGGCCGAGAGCGCGAAGCAGACGTTGGCGGCGACGGTCGCCCACCGGGGCCGACCCAGATCGTCGACATCGTCGTCTTCGTCATCGCGAGACGGCCCGTCGGGTTCGAAGCTGCCGTCGGCGCGGGGCGCGCGGGGCGCGGGGGTCGCGAGGAAGCGGATCCCGAGCGAGTAGAGCGCCACCACGAACACCGCCGCCAGCAGGGCCGAGGCGAAGACGATCAGGAACGCCATCCAGTCGATGTTCATCGGCCATCCTCCCGGGCCTCGTCCGCGCGCTTCTCGGCGGCCGCCCCCTTGGCGGCCTTCACGGCTTCGCGCGCGGCCATGTCATCGCGCGCCGCCGACTGCGCGACCGGGGTGAGCGGCGGGATCGTGCCGGTCTTCGTCTTGACCTTCTTGATCTTGCCCTTCTTCACGCGCACGGCGTAGCCGGCCTCGGCCACGTCGGGCACCGGGATCGCGTTCGAGTGATCGACGCGGTTGCGGCGCGAGCGCCAGAAGATGAAGAGGATGAAGCCGAAGCCGAGCACCGCGTCGATGACGATGCCGATCGGGCCGATATGCGCGATGAGCGCGGCTACGGCCGCCACGACGCCCGAGGCGGGCAGCGTGAAGAGCCAGCCGAGGCTGATGCGGCCGACCGCGCGCCAGCGTACGCTCGAACCGCGACGGCCGAGGCCGGATCCGATCACGGACCCCGAGGCGACCTGCGTGGTCGAGAGCGCGAAGCCCAGGTGGCTCGAGGCGAGGATCGTGGCCGCAGTGCTGGTCTCGGCCGCGAAGCCCTGCGCCGGCTTCACCTGAGTCAGGCCCGCACCGAGAGTGCGGATGATGCGCCAACCGCCCGAGTACGTGCCGAGCGCGATCGCGAGCGCGCAGGCCGTGATCACCCAGAGGTGCGGACCGGTGCCGGGATCCTGCAGGTTCGCCGCGACGAGTGTGAGCGTGATGACACCCATGGTCTTCTGCGCGTCGTTGGTGCCGTGCGCGAGCGCGATCAGCGACGACGACGCGATCTGCGCGTAGCGGAAACGCCCGCGGCCGTCCTTCTTGCCGTCGTGGCGTCGTGTGATCGCGTAGGCGACGCGGGTCGCCGTGAACGCGACGATGCCGGCGGTGAGGGGCGCGGCGAGCATCGGGATCAGGATCTTCGAGAGGAAGACGCCGCCGTTGACGGACGAGATGCCGGCGCCCACGATGGCCGCGCCGATGAGGCCGCCGAAGAGCGCGTGCGACGAGCTGGACGGCAGCCCGTAGAGCCACGTGAGCAGGTTCCAGACGATGGCGCCGATCAGGCCGGCGAAGATCATCTCGGGGGTGATGAGCACCCCGCCGTCGCCCTCGTTGATGAGGCCGCCCGAGATGGTCTTGGCCACCTCGGTCGAGAGGAAGGCGCCCACGAGGTTGAGGATCGCGGCCAGCAGCACCGCGGTCTTCGGCTTGAGCGCACCGGTCGCGATGGGGGTGGCCATCGCGTTGGCGGTGTCGTGAAAGCCGTTGGTGAAGTCGAAGAAGAGTGCCAGCACGATGACCAGCAGCACGATGAGAGTGAGTTCCACCGGCGTCTTTCGTTCGGGAGCATGTGGTGCTTGGATCACCCGCGAAGACACCCGATGTTCACAGTTCGTTCCGAGGACATCGGCACACCGCGCGCGCCGTACATTATGGTTTCACCTCGCCCAGCACAGGTCAAGCCAGGGGCTGAAGTTCACCGCCCGTTCACCTGGCGTTCGGAAGGCCCGGCGATCCGTCGGCCCGACCATCGCCCTCGCTCCCCTCGCGGGGCTCGCCGCACCCGGCGGGCTCGGAGGTCGCGCGAGTAGGCTGAGCCCAGGATCGCATCACGAGCGAGGAGCGGAACATGAGCGCAGCGCTGACCGACTACGTGCCCGAGGCGGGCACCATCACCATGTTCTCGACCGAGTGGTGCGGCTACTGCAAACGCCTGAAGCTGATGCTCGACAAGACCGGCATCGGGTACAGCGAGGTCGACATCGAGCACACCCCGGGCACCCCCGAGCTCGTCGAGCAGGTCAACGGCGGCAACCAGACGGTGCCCACGGTGGTGTACCCCGACGGTACGACCGCCACCAATCCGTCGCTGAACGACGTCAAGGCGGCGCTCGGGCTGTAGCCGCGGCACCCGCCGCTCTCTGCGCGGCCCGGATCGTCGTCTTCGAAATCTCGGAGCTCGCCAACGTTTCGGATCGCAGCACCGGATCCGCTCCGAAGAACCGCTACGCCCCGAAGAGCGGATGCGAGCCGATCCGACCGCGGCGCTACCCGAAGTTGAGGCGAGCCTCCTCGTAGCGCTCGGGAGGCACGGTCTTCAGCCGACCCACCGCCTCCTCGAGCGGCACCATCTCGATGCGGTCGCCGCGCAGACCGGCCATCGTGCCCCACTGCCCCGCGAGCACGGCGTCGGCGGCGGCGATGCCGGTGCGGGTGGCGAGCACTCGGTCGAAGGCCGTCGGCGATCCGCCCCGCTGCACGTGGCCGAGCACCGTGGCGCGAGTCTCGATCCCCGTGCGCTGCTCGATGAGCGGTGCGAGCACCTCGGCCACGCCGCCCAGCCGCGGCCGACCGAAGCCGTCGAGCCCCTCGCGCGTCACCGCGCGGTCGGCGCCCGCAAGGCGGAAGCCCTCGGCGACGACCACGAGCGATGAGCGGCCGCGATCCCGCACGCTCAGCACCCACTCGCCGATCTGCTCGATCGATTCGGGGAACTCGGGGATCAGCGAGACCTGGGCGCCGGCCGCCATGCCCGCGTGCAGGGCGATCCACCCCGCGTCTCGGCCCATGACCTCGAGCACCATGCAGCGCCGATGCGACTCGCCCGTGGTGCGCAGGCGGTCGATCGCCTCCGAGGCGATCGACACGGCGGTGTCGAAGCCGAAGGTGTAGTCGGTGCCCCCGAGATCGTTGTCGATGGTCTTGGGCAGTCCGATCGTGGGCACGCCCCCCTCGTCGAGCAGGCTCGCGACGGTCTGGGTGCCGTTGCCGCCGATCAGCAGGAGGCCGTCGAGGCCGTACTCGGCCGCACGATCCCGCACGGCCCGCAGGCCCTCGACAGGGTCGCTGCCCTTCGCGAACGGAGGCACCCGGCTCGTGCCGAGCATCACGCCGCCGAGCGGCGACAGGCCGCGCACCGCCGACCGGTCGAGCGGGATCCGGTCTCCCTCGTGGAACCCCCGCCAGCCGTCCATGAAGCCGACCATCTCGAAGCCGTGCACGTCGACCCCGCGCAGCACCGCCCCCCGGATCGCCGCGTTCATACCGGGGCTGTCGCCTCCTGAGCAGAGCACACCGATGCGCATGTGGGTCTCCCTCGAATCGACTGCCGCACGGGCCCGGATGCCCGCGTCCCGGGGTCGCGCCAGTGCGCACGACCTCTGACGTGCTCCATGCTAGCCGTGGCAAGAATGGAGCTGACAGATCGAATCCGGCCAAAATCGGCACGGAATCGGACAGGTCGGCGCGGCGAACGCTGACGCGTCCGCCTACTGCGCCAGCCACCCCGCGCTCCGCTCCGTGGGCCGGCGCCTGTGGGCGCCGCGCTGGCGCGGCGAACGCTGGCGCGTCCGCCTACTGCGCCAGCCACCCCGCGCTCCGCTCCGTGGGCCGGCGCCTGTGGGCGCCGCGCTGGCGCGGCGAACGCTGGCGCGTCCGCCTACTGCGCCAGCGCCCTGTTCAGCACCTCGATGAGCGCGAGCAGCTGCACCGAATCGGCGTCCTCGGCCGGCGCCGCAGCGCCGTCGAGAGCGCGCGCCGCGAGCCCCGCCTTGCCGTCGATCAGTTCGGCGATCTTCGCGTCGATCGTCTGAGCGGCGACGATGCGCCACGCGGTGACCGGCTCCTCCTGACCGATGCGGTGCACGCGGTCGATCGCCTGCGTCTGCTCGGCGTCGGTCCAGCTGAGCTCGGCCAGCACCACGTTCGACGAGGCCTGCAGGTTGACGCCCACACCCGCCGCGGTGAGCGAGCAGACCGCCACCGCCACATCGGGATCCTTGTTGAACGCGTCGATCTGGTCCTGGCGGAACGCCGCGGTCTGGTCGCCGCGGATCGAGACCGTGCGCAGGCCCGCCTCGGCCAGCTGCGCCTCGGCCCGATCCATCACGTCGATGTGCTTCGCGAAGAACACCACCTTGCCGACCGAGCGCGCGAGCTGCGCGGTGTAGTCGGCGGCGAGCCCCGCCTTGGCCTGGCCGATCTGGCGCACCATGGTGAACACGTTGGTGCCGTCGCTCGAGGCGTTCGACTCCTCGAGCTCCTGGGCGCACACCATGCGGATGATCGCGTCGTCCGAGAGCTTCTCGCCGAGCTTGCCGTTCTTGACCGCGGTGAAGCGGTCGAGCAGCTTGCGGGCGAGCTTCGCCTCGGCCTCGCGGATGCCGCGCCCCAGTTCGTCGTCGAGCTCGACGGGCAGATCGACCACGCGCTTCGCCGGCAGGTCGGCCGCGACGTCGATCTTGCGACGGCGCACGATGCCCATGTCGACGACGCTCTGCCTCGCCTCTGGGTAGAAGGCGGGGTCGGCGGGCGTCCACCCGTTGCTCTCGAGCCGCGCCATGAGCTCGGGACCCGGCTTCTCGGCGTCGATCCAGCCGAGGAAGCGCCAGATGGCGCGGAAGTCGTCGATGTCGTTGATGAGGGGGGTGCCGGTGAGAGCGATGAGCAGCGGCGAGACCCCGGGGGTGCGCTCGCGGATGCGCTCGGCGATCGCGAGCACGTTGCGCGACCGCTGCGACTGCACGTTCTTGATCATGTGGGCCTCGTCGACGACCATGCCCTTGAACCCGAAGCGGGAGATCCAGCTCAGGTGGCGGTCGAGGATCTCGTAGTTGACCACGAACACGTCGGCGAACGCGTCGATGTCCTGACCGTCGCCGTGGATGACGGTGACGCGGCGCTGCGGGGTCCACCGCTCCACCTCGCGAGCCCAGTTCATCTTGACGACGTTGGGAACGACGACGAGCAGCGGGTAGGCCTCCGCGACCGAGGCGGCCAGCACCGACTGCGCGGTCTTGCCGAGACCGGGCTCGTCGGCCAGCAGGAAGCTGCGGTGCCCGTCGCGCACGCTCGCGAGGAGGCGCGCCTGGTGGGGCATGAGTTCGCGGCCGGCCGGGGCGAGGCGGTCGGGCACGGGGGGCTCGGGGAGCTCCATGCACGCGGATCCTCCGCCGCCCTGCTCGAACGACTTGAGCAGGGGGCCGAGCAGTTCCCAGTTGGCGAGCCGCACCACCGGGGTCGGCTTGCGGGGCGGAGTGAGGTCGGGCGCGAGGAAGGGATTGGCGAGCATGCGGGTCTCGATGCCCGCGGGCTCGACCTGGCGTTCGGCGAGCTCGGGCGGCACGAACGCCCGAGCGGGTTCGGCCTTGCTCGGCTGCTCTTCGGGCAGCTCGATGCCGGCCTGGGTGAGCATCTTGCGCTTGAGCAGACGGGTCGCCTCGGTGATGGGCGCGGTCGGCTCGAGCAGGGTGATGAGGCTCGTGTCGCGCGCAGCGGTCTTCGCGAGGATCGCGGCGACGCCGTCGAGCCGCTTCAGCGTCTCGGTGCGCTCGGATTCGCTCACGTTCTCGTCGGTCTTGACGCGGGCGCGCTCCTCGCGCATGAGGAGCGCGATCACGTGGAACTTCGTGCGGCCGGCGGGCGAGGCCTTGCCGCGCTGAGCGGACGCCTCGACCTCGCGCACGGCGCGGGCGAGCAGCGGGATGATGCCCTCGTTGTGGGTGTGCTTGCGGCGAGCGCCGCCGCGCTGCTGGCCGCCCTTCTGGGCGTTCTGCGCCTTCTGGGCGCGGGAAGACTTCGGCGTGTGCTCGGCTGCGCTGTTCGCAGCGGGCTGACGCTCGGCAGTGGTGAGTGCCAATGGATCTCCTGATCGGCGTGGTGCAGCCCCGGCCTGCATGCCGGAGCCGGGGTCGCATGCGGCTTCAGAGCCTGACCTCATGCGCGGCATGGGGCTCGAGAACGCTTCGCGGATCGCGACCGTGCTCCGATCCTACCATCCGCACCTGCGAGAGCCCCAGGATTTCCCGAACACCGGGAGCATGTCGTCGGCACGGGCGGCGTTCCGGTGCACGAGCCGCCCATGACCCCCTCGGCTCGTTCATCCGGAGCGGCGCGATCAGGGATCCGGCTCACGCGGAACGCCGTGAGCCGGATCGGCAGATCAGCGGCTCAGCAGCTCCCGGGTGCGCACCACGTCGGCTCGCATCTGCTCGAGCAGCGCGTCGAGCGAGTCGTAGCGCTCCATGCCGCGCAGCCGATGCGCGAAGCGCACCTCGATCCGCTGCCCGTACAGGTCGCCCGAGAAGTCGAGCAGGAACGCCTCCACGCGAGACAGCGCGTCGGGCGTGAAGGTGGGGTTGTTGCCCACGGAGATCGCGGCGGGACGCGGATCCGCGTCGTCGTCGCCGAGCACCGCCCACCCGGCGTAGACGCCGTCGGCCGGCACGAGGCCCTCGATCTCACCGCCGAGGTTGGCGGTGGGAAATCCGATCTCGCGCCCGCGCGCGTCGCCCCGCACGACCTCGCCGCGCACGACGGGCGACCGGCCGAGCATTCGCCCGGCGGCCTCGACGTCACCCGCGAGCACCGCCTCGCGCACTCGCGACGACGACACCTCCCCGGTGCCGTCCGCGGCGACCAACTGGAGCGTCTCGGCCTTGAATCCGTACCGCTCCCCCAGCTCTCGCAGCAGCCCGCCGTCGCCCGCGCCGCGGTGGCCGAACCGGAAGTCGGCCCCCATGATGATGTGCTTGGCGCGCAGCCGCCCGACCAGTACGTCGCGCACGAAATCTGCCGCGGGGATCGAGGCCACCGCTTCGTCGAACTCGATCATCACGCAATCGTCGACCCCGGCGGCCTCGAAGCCCTCGAGCCGCTGCTCGCGGCTCATGAGCGGGCGGGGGCAGAGTTCGGGGCGCAGCAGGCTGAGGGGGTTGTTCGCGAAGGTGAGCACCACGGCGGGGCGGCCGGCGGCGTGCGCTCCCTCGATGAGGGTGCGCAGGATCGCCCGGTGTCCCAGGTGCAGCCCGTCGAACTTGCCGATCGCGACGCCGCTGCCCTCGGGATAGTCGGCGGGTCGGATCGCCTCGAGCGTTTCGATGACGCGCATCAGGCCGATCCCTCACCGCCCGCGGCGGCACCGGCACCGGCCGCGCGCGCGGTGCTCCGCAGCCACAGCAGGCCCAGCACCGGCAGCACGAGCGGGATGAAGACGTAGCCGATGCCGTACTGCGACCAGACGGAGGGGTGGGCGAAGAGCTGGGGGGCCGTGAGGCTGAGCGTGCCGACGATGAGCACCCCGCAGAGCTCGAACACGAGCGCGCACCACGCGACCGCGCGCCAGACGCCACGGCGCTTGATGAGGGCGATCGTCGCGACGATGTAGACCACGCCGGCGACGGCCGACAGGGAGTAGGCGAGCGGCGCCTCGTCGAACTTCGTGATGATCTGGTAGACCGATCGGAAGGTCGCCGCGATGGCCAGCACGAGGTAGACGGCGATCAGCACCTTGCCGAGACCGCCGAGCCTGTCCGCGGCGCTCGTCGCTGCTGCGGTGGATGGCTGTTCGCTGCTGGACCGGGGATTCGACACGACCAACAGCTTACCCGCGCGCGGCCGAGACCCTCAGCCGCCGGTGGTCGCGAGGAACACCTCGCCGTGACCGGTGAGCCGGATCGGGTCGCCCGCCGACACGTAGAGCGACTGCCCGCGGCGGGCGGAGGCCACCTCGGCGAGCCCGTGCTCGCCCTCGGCCCGGCGCTCGACGCGCACACGCCCCGACGTGACCATGAGCACGAGCGGGCACTTCGCGGACACGTCGACGGACGGCGCGCTGTCGGCCGGGGCCGCGCCGCTCGCGCTCTGCTCCGGATCGCAGAGCCTGGCGCGCAGCAGCGCGAAGTCGGGCACGTCGGGGCGCCAGGCCACGAGCCCGCGCGCCACGCGCTCGCCCGGGAAGCGTGGCTCGGCGATCTCGCCGGTGTCGACGATGCGGCAGAGCTCGGCGATGTCGATGTGCTTCGGAGTGAGACCGGCGCGCAGCACGTTGTCGGAGGACGCCATCACCTCGACCGCGATGCCGCTCAGGTAGGCGTGCAGCTGACGGGCGCGCAGGTAGACGGCGTCGCCCGGGTCGAGCCGCACGAGGTGCAGCAGCAGCGACACGAGCACCCCGGGATCGCCCGGGTGGGATCCGACGAGGTCGCGCAGCGCGGCGGCGCGCGCCGCGTCGAACTGCCGCTCGGGCTCGCGCACCGACGACGCGGGATCGGTCTCGGCAGACCCTCGGGGCTCCCCGTCGGGATCGATCCGGGGCACCGCCGCCGCGATCGCGTCGAGGGCCCGCGCTACGACGGGGTCGCCGCTGAACACCCACTCGAGGAACTCCCGCCGCAGCGCCTCGGGATCCGGGCCCCGCAGTCGCGCCTCGACCCGTTCGAGCGCCGAGGCGCCCTCGATCTCCCCCGCCTGCCGCGCGGCCGACGCGAGCAGCAGCAGCTCCCGTCTCGCGGCCGCGAGCGGGCGGAAGCCGCTGAGCGCGGTCACCTCGCTCAGGGCGACGAGCAGTTCGGGCTTGTGGTTGGGGTCGCCGTAGTTGCGGTGCGGCGCGTCTCTCGGCACCCCGGCGGCCTCCTCGGCGGCGAAGCCCGCCGCGGCCTGTGCGAGATCGGGGTGCACCTGCAGGGAGAGCGGCGCCCCGATCGCGAGCACCTTGAGCAGGAAGGGCAGCGGCCCGCCGTCCACGCCGTAGCGATCCGGATCGCTCTCGACGAGGTCGATGAGGGTGCGGGCGCCGGCGGAGGCCTTCGCGACGTGCGCGGGACTGCCCGGGTGGGTGCCGAGCCAGAGCTCTGCCTGGGGCTCCCCGGTGGGCGCGAGGCCGAGCATGTCGGGCAGGGCATCCTTCGACCCCCACGCGTATGCGCGCGGGGTGTTCTCGATGAAGATCAGCACGCCACTCCTTAGAGGTCGCGGAGGTCCAATGCTCTACCATACCGACTATGGCGCAGAGCAGAACCCGACTCGGTGTGAGCGCGTACGCGATCGGCGTGTTCGTGCTCACCCTCGGCAGCAACGGGGTGCGCAACGTGGTGGGCTGGTGGGGGTTCCTCGCCCTCGCGCTGGCGCTCACCGTCGTGGGGGTCGTGCTGTTCGTGCGCGAGAGGCCCGCCCGCTTCCGCTGGTACCGGCTCCCCTCCCCGCTCTACTGGTTCCTCGCCCTCGCCGCGCTGTCGATCGCGTGGTCGCAGTACCGGCTCGAGAGCGTGCTCGGCGTGCTCGCCCAGCTCGCGACGACGCTGCTGGCGGTCGTGCTCGCGTTCGTGCTCACGTGGCACGAGGTGCTGCGCACACTCGGCACGGCGCTGCGATACCTCATCGGGTTGTCGCTGGTGTTCGAGCTCGGGGTGTCGCTGCTGATCCGCGAGCCGGTGTTCCAGAACTTCCTGGTGTTCGTCGAGGTGCCCGACGAGGGCACACCCTCGAAGCTGCTCTACTGGAGCCGTGACCTGCTGTTCGCGGGCGGCCCGATCCAGGGCCTCGTCGCCAGCTCGGTGCTGCTCGGCTTCCTGGCACTGCTGGGGCTGATCGTGTTCGGGATCCAGCTGCGTGCGGGCCTCGTGCGCCCCTTCACGGGCTGGTTCTGGGTGCTCCTGTCGGCGGCGACCCTGCTGCTGACGCGGGGCGCGACGGTCTGGGTCGCGCTCGCGGCCGTGTGCGTCGCCCTCGCGCTCGCGCTGTGGGCCCGCCGGCTGGGGCCGGAGCGACGGGTGCCGCTCTACGCGACCGGCGGCGCACTCATCGTCGCCGCCACCGCGGCCGTGCTGTTCGCGCGCGACTTCGTCTTCGGGCTGCTCGGCAAGAGCGGCGACATGACCGGCCGCCTCGAGACGTGGGAGGCCGTGATCGGGCTCGCCGAGCAGCGGCCCTGGTTCGGCTGGGGCTGGGTCAGCTACTGGGCGCCCTGGGCCGAGCCGTTCAAGTCGCTCGACGAGAAGGCCGGCCTGCCCGTGATGAGCGCGCACAACGCGTGGCTCGACGTGTGGCTGCAGCTCGGCATCGTGGGGCTGCTCGCCTTCGCTCCGCTCGTGGTGCTCACGGTCTGGCGCGTGTGGTTCCGCGCCGTGGATCCGCCGCGCCGCGGTTTCGGGCCGCCGCTGCCCTACGCGACGAGCGCGCTGTGGCCGTTCCTCGTGATGGTCGCACTCCTCGTGCAGTCGCTCACCGAGAGCCGGCTGCTGATCGAGGGCAACTGGGTGCTGCTCGTGCTGCTGGCGGTCAAATCGCGCTTCGACTTCGAGCTGCCGTCTCAGGACGCCGAACCGACCGCGCTGCCGTGGCGACGGGTGCCGATCCCCCGCGAGACCGGCGGCGTCGAGGTGCCGACGATCTCCTCACATCGGCGGTGACACCGTGAACATGACCACGGAGCGCCTGCTGCAGCTGCGGGCCGACGCGCGGGTCGAACGCGACACGATGATGGAGCATCGCGTGCGCGACGGCGAGGATCCGGCGACCGCGTACGCCGAGGTGCCCGAGGTCGACGACCTCGTGGTGCTGGCGCTGCGCGACGAGATGCTCGAGGATCGCGGCCAGCTGGCCGAGTTCGGTCTGGCCAGGCTCGCGGCACGCTCGGGCGGCCCCGACGCGCGGGAGCACCGCCGCAATGCGGATCGCGTGGAGTTCGAGCTGCTGCGCGAGATCGCCGCGGCAGCCCCGATGCTCACGGTCGCGGTGTGGCGGGCCGGCAGCGGCCTCGACGTGGAGTGAGCGGCGACGGACGGCGCTCCCTCGCAGCCGCAGGCGGGCCTCCAGTCGCCCGGCCTCGCCTCCCGGAGGCCCCGGCACGCTATTTCTTGCTCGTGCTCTTCGCGCCCTTCGTGCTCTTCGCGCGATCGGCCTTCTGGCGATCCCCGACCAGCTGGTCGACCTGATCGGCGATCTCCGCGATGCGCCGGCGCTGCGAGTTCAGCTGTGCCGAGAGCGCCGCGGTCGAACCCGCGACCTGCTGCCGCAGCAGCGTGATGTCGGCGTGGATGTTCTGACGCGCGCGATGGGTGACCGACAGCTTCGGCATGATGCCCGCCAGCGAGTTCTGCACCGTGCGGCCGGCGCGGAAGACGATGCGGCGCAGCCCCGGGGTCTTGTTGAGCCGGCCCAGCACCCCGCGGTAGACCCGGTGCTCGAGATTGCGCAGCGCGTAGGCGTCCATCTGAGCGAGCTGCTCGCGATGGGTGTCGATGAAGTAGCGCAGCTTGCGCCAGATCTCGGCGTGGTCGCGCTCCTCCGAGTGCTGAAAGGCGAAGGTGGCATACTGGTCGAGCATGCGCATGTAGTACACACCGTACTTCTCGGTCAGCTCGTGCTTCTCGAGCAGTTCGAACAGCCGGAAGGCGACGGTCAGGTGATCCTTCGCGGTGTTGGAGCGCCCGAAGGTCGTCGACATCGTGCTGCCCGCGCGGCGCACGTAGTTGTAGACGTAGTCCTCGGGCTCGAGGAAGAACGCCGTGCTGCTCGTGAAGCCGTAGGCGTTCACGAAGTAGGCGTCTTCAAACCGCAGGCCCTCGGGGAATTCGATGCCCCGGTTCTCGACCGACTCGCGAACGAACATCTTGTTGCAGACCGACGCGTCGAGGTCGAGCAGCAGTTCGCTCGTGACCTGCTGCAGGCCCGACCGGCGCACCTCGTAGTAGTGCTGGTCCTGGAACTTCTCCATCGCGCTGCGGATGCCCGGCTCGAACACGGGGCGGATGCTGCCCACCACGAAGTCGACGTCGTGTTCGACGAGGGCGTCGCGCATCTTCTCGAGCGAGTCGGGCTCGTAGTAGTCGTCGCCGTCGATGAAGGCGATGTAGTCGGCGTGGGCGAGCTCCATGCCGCGGTTGCGGGCGATGGCCTGGCCGCTGTTCCTGAGACTGACGAGACGCACCCGCGGGTCGTTGCGGAAGTACTCCTCGGCGATGTCGGACGACGCGTCGACCGAACCGTCGTCGACGAGGATCAGCTCGACCTCCGAGAGCGTCTGGCCGAGCACCGAGTCGATGCACTTGCGCAGGTACTCCTCGACGTTGAAGAACGGCATCACCACCGAGACCTTCGCGGCGTCCTGCGCCTGCTTGCGCTCGATCACGCGCTCGGGGTGCTCGATGATCTCGGAGATCTCGCGGGCCTGGTTGACGTCGCAGAACTCGAAGTTGAAGCGGCCCGACTCGAGGTCTGCCTTGAACTGCTCGGAGGCGAGCGCGATGAAGTCGGGAGCGAGGTCTGCCTGCAACCGATCGATGTTCCAGGCGTAGGCCCCCCACTTGCTCAGGCGGAGGATGCGCCAGATCTCGGTCGAGAGGTCGCGCTCCGCGGCGAAGCGCTCGATCTCGGCGTACTCGTCGGAGACGCAGAAGACCTTGCCCGCGTTGTTCACGGAGGAGGCCTCGTTGTCGCGACGGTAGTGGAGGAAGGCGTCGGAGGTGTAGACGACCCGGTGCGCCGAGCTCCACACCTTGAACGCGAAGCTCGTGTCCTGGTACGAGGCGCCGGGAGTGGGCAGGAAGCGGATGCCGTTCGCGACGAGGAAGTCGCGACGGTAGATCGCCGACCAGATGGCGGGCTGCTGGAAGAAGATGTCGATGTTCTTGGAGGGGTCGATCACCCTCCCCACCTCGTGAGCCCGCACCAGCTCGATCTTCTCGTCGCTCAGCGCCTTGCGCTCGGGGTCGGCGTAGTAGGTGAAGTAGTTGCTCTTCACGACCTCGACGCCGTGCTCGGTCGCGAGATCGTGCAGCTCCTCGAACATGTCGAGCTCCACCCAGTCGTCGGACTCGACGATGGCGATGTACTCGCCCGTGGCCCGGTCGAGGCCGTGGTTCATCGAGTCACCGTAGCCCGAGTTGGCCTTGTCGATGATCACGATGCGGGGATCCCGCCTCGCGTACTCCTCGATGATGGCGAGCGAGCCGTCGGTCGAGCCGTCGTTGATGCAGATGATCTCGAGGTCGCGGAACGTCTGGTTCACCACGCTGTCGAGGCACTCGCGCAGGTACTTCTCGACGTTGAAGATGGGGATGAGTACGGAGATCTGAGGCATGTGACTTTCTGATTCGCTTCGAGGTGCAGGGCCGGCGACGGCGACTACAGCAGTTCGGAGAGCTTGTTGTTGAACATCGAGAGCGCGGACCCGATGGCCATGTGCATGTCGAGGTACTGGTAGGTGCCGAGGCGGCCGCCGAACAGCACCCGGTCCTCGCGGTCGGAGAGCTCGCGGTACTTGAGCAGGCGGTCGCGGTCTTCAGGCGTGTTGACCGGGTAGTAGGGCTCGTCGTCGCGGGTGGCGAAGCGGGAGTACTCCCGCATGACGACGGTCTTGTCGGCCGGGTAGTCGCGCTCGGGATGGAAGTGTCGGAACTCGTGGATGCGCGTATAGGGCACGTCCGACCCGGCGTAGTTCATGACGCTGGTGCCCTGGAAGTCGCCCGTCGGCAGCACCTCCTGCTCGAAGTCGAGCGTGCGCCAGGAGAGCTCGCCCTCGGCGTAGTCGAAGTAGCGGTCGACCGGCCCGGTGTAGACGATCGGCACCGTGCCGACCAGGGCCTTCTTGTTGAGCGGCTGCGACTCGTCGAAGAAGTCGGTGTCGAGCCGCACCTCGATGTTCGGGTGATCGGCCATGTTCTCGAGCCAGGCGGTGTAGCCGTCGACGGGCAACCCCTCGTGGGTGTCGTTGAAGTAGCGGTTGTCGTAGGTGTAGCGCACGGGCAGGCGCGAGATCACCTCGGCGGGCAGCTCGGTGGTGGGCGTCTGCCACTGCTTCGCGGTGTAGTCGCGGATGAACGCCTCGTAGAGCGGGCGCCCGATCAGCGAGATGCCCTTCTCCTCCAGGTTCTTGGCCTGCTTCGTGTCGAACTCCTCGGCCTGCTGCGCGATGAGGGCGCGCGCCTCATCGGGCCCGTAAGCGGCGCGGAAGAACTGGTTGATGGTGCCGAGGTTGATGGGCAGCGGGTAGACCTCGCCCTTGAAGTTGGAGTACACCTTGTGCTGGTAGCCGGTGAACTTCGTGAAGCGGTTCACGTACTCCCACACCGTCTCGTTCGACGTGTGGAAGAGGTGGGCGCCGTAGCGGTGCACCTCGATGCCGGTCTCGGGCTCCGCCTCGGAGTAGGCGTTGCCGCCGATGTGGGAGCGGCGATCGATCACGACCACCTTCTTGCCCGCGGACGCCGCACGCTCAGCGATGGTGAGACCGAAGAAACCAGAGCCGACAACCAGAAGATCCATGCCGAACAGTCTATGCGACGGCTAACGGGGAACTCCCCGGTGTCACCGCCCGTCGAGCGCTGCAGCGATGATGCGGTGCGCCGGGAGGATGCTGCGTCGCTCCGCATCGGCGTCGATGCGCCCCTCGACGAGGTCGATGAAGTGCTCGAACTGCGCGGCGAGCGGCTCGAGACCCGAGACCTCGGGCACCTCCATCTCGGTCATCTGCTTGAAACCGACCTTGTCGTCGGTGCTCTCGATGTTGGTGTGGCGGTACTTGGTGACGCTGCGCAGCAGGAGGTCGACCTCGACCATCGAGTCGAGCGACTGCACGAGCATGCGGCGCACCTTCCGCTGCCCGATGCGGCTGGCCGATGCCGAAGCGATGCCTCCCCCGGGGAAGCGCAGCGTCATGTCGATGACGTCTTCGGCGCCCTCGAGCGAATCGGGATGGAAGTAGCCGAGCTCGGCGCTCACAGATTCGGGCGACGCCGCGCCGTAGAGGTTCGAGATGAGGTCGGCGTCGTGCACCAGCATGTCCCAGGCGACGCCCGTCTTGATGCGGGCCCAGTGCGGCGAGTGGCGCTCGGCTCGCACGTAGACGGGCTCGTCGATGAGCTTCCGCGCCGCGAGCACGCCGGCGTTGAAACGCTCGAGGAACCCGCACTGCACGGGCACACCGCGCTGCTCGGCCATGCCGAGGATCTCCTCGGTCTGCTCGAGCGAGGGGCAGATCGGCTTCTCGATGAGCACCGGGAGACCGGCGTCGAGGATCTCTTTCGCGATGTCGTAGTGGTACTCGGTGGAGGCGGCCACCACCACGGCGTCGGCCTTCTTCAGCGCTTCTTCGGCAGCGGGGAACCACTCCCCGCCGTACTGCTCGGTCGCCGCGCGACCGTTCTGCTCGAAGGGGTCGACGATGCCGACGAGGTTGGCCCGCGCAGACGATGAGACGATGCGCGCGTGGTTGCGCCCCATCGTTCCCGCTCCGAAAAGAACGATGTTCGGCTGCGCCATGCTGACTCCTCCATATGCCTGTGCTGCGTCCGCCCATGGTATCCGAGGGGCGGAGTCCCATCCCAGTTTACGTTCGCACCCGTCCGCTCCAGACCTCTGCGCGGTACAGTTCTCGCATGACCGCACTCATGGCACAGGACATCGCTTCGGATTTCGCCGCGGAACTCGTCGGCGCGAACGCCGTCGTCTCGGCGCCCGCTCCCCTGCTCGACGCCGAGGCGCGGCAGCTCACCTTCGTGGGAGACACTGCGCGATTCGCCGAGGCGTTCGAGCGCGCATCGCTGGCGGGCGCCGTGGTCCTCGCCCCGCTCGGCACCGAACTCCCGGAGGGCGCCACCGGCTCCCTCATACTCGTGGAGAACCCCCGGGCGGCGTTCGGGCAGGCGGTCGCGCGGCACTTCGCCCCGAAGGCCGCGGCCGGAGTCGCCGATACCGCGCGAGTGCACCCCACGGCTCGCGTCCATGAGTCGGCGCACATCGGCGAATACACGGTGGTGCGCGAGGGCGCCGTGATCGAGGCCCACGCGGAGGTGCGCGACCACGTGGTGATCGGCCGGGGCGTGGTGATCGGCGAGCACTCGCTCGTCAAGAGCCACGCCGTCATCGGCGAGGAGGGCTTCGGCATCGAGAAGGACGCCGACGGCAACAACTTCCACGTGCCGCACATCGGCTCGGTGCGGCTCGGCGCGCACACCGAGATCGGCAATTTCACCACGGTGTGCTCGGGCACCATCGCTCCGACCGTCGTCGGCGACTACACGAAGATCGACGACCACGTGCACATCGCCCACAACTGCCGTATCGGCAGGAACGTCATCATCACGGCCTGCGCCGAGATCTCGGGCAGCGTGGTGATCGAGGACGAGGTGTGGATCGGACCGAACGCGTCGGTGATCCAGGGGCTCACCCTCGGCAAGGACTCGCTGCTCGGCATCGGAGCCGTCGCCGTCAAGTCGGTGCCCGAGAACGAGGTGCGGGTGGGCAACCCCGCCAAGCGCCTCGGCGACAACAAGAAGTAGCGCTCGGCGCATGCACGACGGCCCGTGGACCG
This sequence comes from Leucobacter sp. UCD-THU, assembly GCF_000349545.1. Classification (NCBI taxonomy): domain Bacteria; kingdom Bacillati; phylum Actinomycetota; class Actinomycetes; order Micrococcales; family Microbacteriaceae; genus Leucobacter; species Leucobacter sp. UCD-THU. Next base: position 635,710 of record NZ_KB714602.1, on the reverse strand, counting down.
ATGTCCGCGGGCCGTCGTCACCGGATCAGTAGTTCTCGGCGGGCACCTTCTCGAACCACCAGAACGGGTGGGTGAGCACCTGCATGAGCGGTTCCTTGCCGACCCACTCGCCGAAGTGCCCCTCGCGCCAGCGCCCGCTCGAGTCGCTCAGGTACTTCATGCTCGGCGTCATGAACCGCTCCTCGTACGCGTGATAGGCGACGCTGTCGCTCCAGCGCTCGAGCAGGCCGTTGGCGAACTCGAGCCCGCCCATGCGAGCGGGCTCGTGCGAGCTGAAGCCGCCGAGGGGGCGCCCGACCGCCGCTTCGAAGACGGCGCGCTGCCGATCGGCCCAGTCGAGGTTGTCGCTGCCGAGCCAGTCGCAGAGCCCGCCCTCGAGGTGCAGTTGCACCTCGTGCCCCAGCTGCTCCATCTCCTGCACGATCTGCAGCGACGGAAGGCTCAGCAGGTTGTAGCCGCGAGCGTGCACCCGCAGGAAGAAGGTGGAGCTCACGCCGGCCTCGGCATCGACGCGCGCGACGCGCAGCGCCTGCTCGATCGTGTTGTCGATGTCGTGTCGCAGCACCATGTGACGCTCTTGCGGGTCTGCGAGGTACTTTTGGAACGACGTGACCGCGTAGCCGGTGTCGACGTAGTCCTTGAGAGCGTCGGAGTACGACTTCAGGGAGTAGTCGAAGATCTTGGGTGCTGCGGATTCCATGGACGGATCATCTTTCGAGTCGGATCAGCCGGGCGGGCCGAGGAGATGAGTGGGCGAAGGGTGGAGACCGCGCACCATGATACGGGAGAACGAGACCGGGAGCCGGGATAGAATCGACGGCATGACATTCGTGAGCCGAGCGGGTCACCCAGAGCTGTGAATCGCAACCGCCTGCCCTCGTGGATCAATCGGCTGATCGATCTCATCGCCGATGCACCCATGAGCCCGCTCGGGAGGCTTGCGGCGCGCCGCCTCGGCCGCCCGGCTCCTCGAGGCAGTGTGCCCACGACGTCGTTCGCCGAGAAACCGACGCGTCTGCTGATCGCGCCGGTCAACTACTCGGGCCAGGCGTTCGCCTGGGCGAGGGCGCTCGAGGCCGCCGACACCGGCATCTCGGCCCGAAACATGGCGTTCGACGTGCCCGGCGGGTTCGACTTCGAGGCCGACCTGCTCGTGCCGGTCGGCACCTACCACAACGACCCCGACTGGCAGCGGCGGCAGTTCGAGGCTGCGACGCGCGGCACCCACGTGCTCATCGAGGCCGAGGAACCGCCGTTCGGGCGGCTGATGGGCCGATCCGTCGAAGTCCAAGCGCAGGCGCTGATCGACCACAGCGTCGACGTGGCCTACCTGGCTCATGGCACGGACGCTCGGCTGCCGTCGCGACACATGCGCGAGCATCCCCTCTCCTACTACGACGATCCGGCGGTATACGTGCCTCGCGCCGAGCAGCTCGCGGCTCGCAACATCGCGCTCCTCGAACGCAGCGGTCGTCCGGTCTTCGTCTCGACGCCGGATCTGCGAAGCGATCTGCCCGACGCGTTCTGGTGCCCGGTCGTGGTCGATCCGCAGCGGTGGGCCGCCGACGCTCGGGAGGAGCGCCCCGCGGGAGCACCGCTGCGCGTCGCTCACGCACCATCGGTCGCAGCATACAAGGGCACTCCGCTCATCATGCCGATGCTCGAGCAGTTGCAGGCCGAGGGGCTGATCGAGCTCGATCTCATCCAGGGCGTGCCCTCGACCGAGATGCCCGCGAGGTTCGCCGAGGCCGACGTGGTGCTCGACCAGTTCCGCACGGGCTCGTACGGGGTGGCCGCCTGCGAGGCGATGGCCGCGGGTTGCGTGGTGGTCGGCCAGGTCTTCGAGCGCGTGAGGGCCGACATTCTCGCGGCGACCGGCCTGCAATTGCCGGTGATCGAGGCGAGTGTGGGTACGCTTGAAGTCGTGTTGCGTCGTCTCATCGCGGCTCCCGATCTCTCACGCGAACGCGCTCGCAGCGTCGAGTTCGTAAGCGCGGTGCACGACGGGCGCTATTCGGCCCGTGTGCTGCAGCAGCACTGGGTCTCACGTTCGGCTCGGAAGGAGGGGTTCGATGCATCCGGCAGCTGAGCGCCTCTGGAAGCTCGTTCCGAAGTTCGGGCAGGACGCGATCGCGTCGACCGTCGATCGGCTCAAGGGCGTCACGCCTCCCCCGCCTCCCCTGCCCGACGAGGGCAAACCGGTGCGGCTCTTCATCGGCCCCGTGAACTACGCGGGCCAGGGCTACCAGTGGGGCCGCGCGGTGGAGACGAGCGGCGAGGTCTCCTCGCGCAACTACGTGCACGACGGCAACAACGTGCTGCACTATCCCGCCGACTACACCGTCTCGTGGCGCACGACCGAGCACTCCCGAGCCTGGCAGCGGGCCATGATTGACACACTCGCCGAGCACTACACCCACGTGCTCATCGAAGCCTGCTATCCCGTTCTCGGCGGCATGTTCTCGGGCGACATGCGCCGTCAGATCGCGCGCATGCGGGAGGCCGGGCTGAAGGTCGCCTTCGTCGGCCACGGCACCGACGTGCGCCTCCCATCCCGACACGCCGAACTCGACGAGTGGTCGTACTTCCGCGACTCCGAGTGGGTCGACCCCCGGCTCGTCGAACCCGTCGTCGCCGAGAACCTGCGGCTCATCGCAGACACCGGCGCGCCGGTATTCGTCTCGACCGCTGGCCTGCTCCTCGACCTTCCCGAAGCCCACTTCCTCGGCGTCATCATCGACCCCGAGCGCTGGGCGAACGACGCGCCGCTGCTCGAGCGCGAGCGCATCAAGGTCGTGCACGCCCCGACCAACCCGATCCCCAAGGGCACCACGTACGTGGCCCCGGTCGCCCAGAAGCTCCACGACGAGGGGCTCATCGAGTACGTCGAGCTGCAGGGAGTGCCGAACCACGAGATGCCCGCGGTGTTCGCCGACGCCGACGTGGTGCTCGACCAGTTCCGATCGGGCGACTACGGCGTAGCCGCTTGCGAGGTGATGGCGTCGGGTCGCATCGTGCTCGCGCACGTGAGCGATCAGGTGCGCGGTGAGGTCGAACGCCACGCCGGGATGCCGCTGCCGATCCACGAGACGACCGTCGAGTGCGTCGAGGCGACGCTGCGCGACATCGTGGCTCGTCGTGAACACTACCGCGAGATCGCGCGAAGGGGCCCCGAGTTCGTCAGACGGCTGCACAGCGGCGGGTTCTCCCGCGACGTGCTCATGCAGAACTTCCTGGAGGCATAGTGCGCGTCGTCATCGTCTCCCGCATCTACCGGCCCGAGCCCGCCGCCGCCTCTCTGTTCCTCGGCTGCGTCGCCGACGCCCTGCGCGAGCAGGGCGTCGAAGTAGAGGTGCTCACCGCCAAGCCCCTGCCCGGGCAGGGCGACGGCTCCCGCGGCGAGCGCATCCGCACCTTCCCCGTCATGCGCGACCGCAGCGGCTACGTACGCGGATACGTGCAGTACATGAGCTTCGACGTTCCCCTCCTCTTCCGACTGCTGTTCGCTCGGCGCCCCGCTGTCGTCTTCGTCGAGCCTCCGCCCACCACGGGTGCGGTGGTGCGGCTCGTCTGCGCGATCCGACGCATCCCCTATGTCTACGATGCGGCTGATATCTGGGCTGACGCCGCGGCCTACATGCAGACCTCCCCGCTCGTGGTGCGAGTCCTGCGCCGCGTCGAGCGCTTCGCGCTGCGAGGAGCGCGCGCGCTCGTGACCATCTCGCAGGGCGTCGCCGATCGTGTGCGCTCGCTCGGGGTGCGGACTCCCACCACGGTCTCCGGTTTCGGCGCCGACACGCTGATCTTCCGGTACGTCGAGGCGCCGACCGAGCCCGTATTCCTCTACGCGGGCACGTACACCGAGTTGCACGGCGCATCGATCCTCATCAGCGCGTTCGCCCGCTTCTCCGAGACCCACGCCGGCTACCGTCTGCGCTTCATCGGCAACGGCACCGGTCAGGACGAGATGCGGCATCAGGCCCGAATTCTCGGCGTCGAGCACTCGGTCGACTTCGTGAGCCCGATCCCCGCGGCAGAGCTGCAGCCGGAGTTCGCCCGAGCGGTGGCGAGCCTCTCCACGCAGTTCCCCGAACCCGGCTACCGCTACGCGTTCACCTCGAAGATCTACTCCTCGCTCGCGGTCGGCTGCCCGGTGATCTTCGCCGGCCCGGGGCCCACGGGCTCCTTCATCGACCAGGCCGCCGAGCAGATCGAGGTCGGCTGCGCGGTCGACTACGAGATCGAGGCGATCGCAGACGCGATGCGGAAGGCCGCCGACCACCCGCTGCCGGCCGAGCGTCGGCGCGCGCTCGCCGAGTGGACCGCCGAGCACCACTCGATGAGCTCGGTCGCCGCGCAGGTCGCCGGGGTCATCGCCGACACCGCCCGCGACAGCGGGCGAGACCAGCGGCGATGAGCTCCTTCTTCTCGAGGGCGGCCGCCTGGGCGATCAAGCACCGCTCGAAGCTGCCCTCCTGGGCGCAGCGCCTCATGGAGTCGGCGGCCCGCAACCCCGACGGGTTCATGGGGCGCATGACCGGTCGCCTGCTCGGAGGGGGCGACGCACCCAACACGACCGCACCCGAGGCCGACGTGCGCGTGTACATCGCCCCCACCAACTACGCGGGTCAGGGGTACCTCTGGGCGAGGGCGCTCGAGGCCGCCGACGACCGGGTCGGCGCCCGCAACATGGCCATCTCGCTCCCCGGCGATTACGCCTTCGAGGCCGACACCCCGGTGCCCATCGCCGCATTCAACTCCTCCGCCGAGTGGGGCGAGCTCGAGTGGGAGGCGGCGCAACGGTTCACCCACGTGCTCGTCGAGGCCGAACGACCGATGTTCGGGCGTCGCTTCGGCCATGACCTGCGCGCCGAGGTGGCGGCGCTCGAGGCCGCCGGAGTCTCTGTGGCATATATCTGTCACGGCAATGACATCCGCGATCCCGATCGCCACGCCGCCCTCACCCCCTGGTCGCTGTTCCCCGACGATCCCCGCACCGACTTCTTCCGGTCGGAGGCCCGGGCGAACCTCGCGCTCCTCACGGAGCTCGGCGGCCCGGTCTTCGTCTCGACGCCGGATCTCAGCGCCGACGTGCCCGACGCCTCCTGGTGCCCCGTCATCGTCGATCTCGTGCGCTTCGGCGGCGAGACCCCACCCGTCTTCGCGCGCGATCGCGTGAGCGTCGTGCACGCCTCGAGCGACCCGTTCGGCAAGGGCTCCGACTACATCGAACCGGCGCTCGAGCCCCTCATCGCGTCGGGCCTCGTCGACTACCGTCTGGTCACGTCGACGCCCGCCGCACAGATGCCATCCGTCTTCGCCTCCGCCGACATCGTCATCGACCAGTTCCGGGCCGGATCCTACGGCGTCGCGGCCTGCGAGGCCATGGCCTCCGGCCGAGTGGTCGTGGGCCATGTCATGCCTCTCGCGCGCGAGTTCATCACCCGGCAGACGGGTCTCGAGCTGCCGATCGTTGAGGCCACCCCCGATACGCTCCGCACGGTCGTCGAAGAGCTGGCCGCCGACCCCGCTCGGGCGCGCGAGATCGCGGAGGCCGGCCGTCGGTACGTCTCCGCCGTGCACTCCGGGGCCGAGAGCGCCCGCGCGCTGGTCGAGCGCTGGATCGGGGCCTGAGCTGCCTGCGTCTCTGCCGTCGCGTTCCTACCAGTTCAGCACGAGACCGCCCCACGACAGGCCCACGCCGAACCCGAGCAGCATCACCCGCATGCCCGGCTTCAACTCGCCCGCCCGAACCGCATCGGTCAGAGCGATGGGGATCGTCGACGACACCGTGTTTCCCGACTCGGCGAGCGAGACGAAGAACTTCTCCTCGGGCACCTTGAGCTTCTTGCGCAGGTGCTCGAGCATGAAGGCGTTCGCCTGGTGGAAGACGAAGAGATCGATGTCGTCGAGGCCGAGCTCGGCCTTGGCGAGGATCGTGTCGACCGACTCGGGCACCACGCGCAGCGTGAAGTTGAAGATCTCGGGGCCGTCCATGTAGAGGTCGTAGCCGTTACTCTCGAGCCCGCGCTCGGCGGCCGGGGACTTCGCCTCGATGTCGGCGCCCTGCCGCATGCCGCCGTGGGGCACCACGAGCTTGCCGGCCCCCGAGCCGTCGGTGCCGTAGGTGATGGCCGTGATCCCCGACGCGTCACTCTCTTGAGCCGTCACGAGCGTCGCCGCAGCTCCGTCGCCGAAGATGGTGCGCACGCTCTTATCGCTGGGGTTCACGAACTTCGTGTACGTGTCGGCCGTGACGATCAGCACGTTCGAGACCTGCCCCGACTCGATGAGGCCCTTGGCCTGGCCCAGCGCGTAGATGTATCCCGAGCAGCCCAGGTTCAGGTCGGCGGCGCCGGCGCTGCTGCGCAGACCGAGCCCCTCGTGCACGATGCAGGCCGTCGTCGGCAGATAGAAATCGGGGCTCTGGGTGCAGACGATGAGGTAGTCGATCGATTGGGGATCGATGCCGTGCGCGCTCAGCAGCTTGCGCCCCGCGGCGATCGCGAGGTCGGAGGAGAACTCGTCGTCGCCGGCGATGTGCCGGCGGTCGATGCCCGTCTTCGCCGAGATCTTCTCGACACTCCACTCGGGGAACTCGGCCGAGAGATCCTCGTTGGAGAGGACCCGCTCGGGAAGGTGGTAATCGACCGCGGTGATACGTGCCTGCATGCTTCAGATCCTACCTCCCGGCACGGAGCCGCCGCGCGATCCGCGTGCCCGCTCGGAGCAGAGGATCAGTGGGCGGTGTAGCCGCCGTCGACCACCAGGGTGGTGCCGGTGACCCACCGCGAGGCGTCCGAGAGCAGGAACAGCACCGCGTTCGCCACGTCGTCGGCCGAACCGATCCCCATCGGATGCTCGGCCTCGATGCTCTGCCACGCGGTCTGCCCCACCTTGCGGCGCAGCTCCTCGGTGAGCGCGGTCTCGACGATGCCGGCCGCGACGCTGTTCACCCTGATGCGCTCGGGCGCGAGCTCCAGCGAGAGCGAGCGGCCGAGCGACGACACGGCGGCCTTCGTCGCGGCGTAGACGCTCACGCCGGCCTCGCCGACGAGGCCCACCGCTGACGACATCAGCACGACGCTGGCGCGCTCTGCCCGCACCTTCGGGCCTCGGAACGCCTTGGTGAGCAGCACGCTGCTCGTGACGTTCGTCTCGAAGAGGGAGGCGATCTGCTTCGCGGAGGTCGCGCGCAACGGCGTGGTCGCGTGCGCGCCGGCCGCGTGCAGCAGGCCGCCGAGCGGTCCGACCGCCTCGACGGCCTCTCGCATGAGCCCCGCGTAGCCGGCGTGCTCCGAGAGGTCGAAGGGCAGCAGGTGATGCCCGTCGCCGTCGAGCATGCTCGCGGTCTCCTCCAGGGCGTCTCGGCGACGGGCCACGAGCACCACGCGGGCCCCCGCGCGGCTGGCGAGCACCGCGGTGGCCCGGCCGATGCCCGAGGACGCGCCGGTGATCAGCAGCGCGCGATCGCGCAACTGGAGGAAGTCGATCACGACTGGGCCGTGATCAGCGCCTGCAGGTCGTCGACGGTCACGGCCTTGGCGAGCTCGTCGGCATCGATCTGCACGCCGAGGCGCTCATCGATCTCGGCGATGAACGCCAGATTGGCGAGGGAGTCCCACCCCTGGGCCTCGAGCGTCTCCGTCGCCGAAGCCTCTTCGACCTCGAGGATCTCGGCAACGAGCTCGAGCAGTGCGTCTTTTTCCATGGGGCTAGCCTAACAAGCCGCCCGGGCCTTCGCGTCGCGCGCGTCCTTCCACCGGCGCATACGACGCTCGACCGGGTGCTCGATGAAGCGGTAGAGCGCCCACGCGAGCAGCAGATCCACGGCGAACAGCACGGCGAACCAGACGACGTTGCGCCAGCTCGGCTCCTGATAGCCGAACACCCGCAGGGCGAGGTAGATCACCGTCGCGTGCACGAGGTAGAAGGCGAACGACCACTCCCCGAGCTTCACCTGCCAGCGGCTCTCGAAACCCGAGCGCTTCCCATCGAGCGCACGGCCCGTGAGCGACACGATCGCGAGCCCCACACCCACCGTGATGAACTCGTTGCCGAAGACACGCAGCGGCAGCAGCACGCCGAGCGCCTCGCCGACGGCCATCCCCAGCACGAGCGCGAGGAGCACCCCCACCCCGACCACCGGGTGCACCCGGGGCCGCCAGCCCGCTCGGATCGCCCAGGCGATCGCCATGCCCAGCACGAACTCGGGCAGACGCGTCACCGGCATCGGAACGACCGCCAGCCAGGACTCGGGCCAGAGCGTGACGCCGAGCCGATACGCGAACGCCCAGGCCACGGCGACGCTTCCGACGACGAGCGCGCCGCGCTTCGCGAGGGGCAGCAGGACCTTCGAGAGGAACGGATGCAGCGCGTAGAAGAAGAACTCGACCGTGAGCGTCCAGGCTGCTGGATTGCCCGAGAAGAGGATTGCCGGGTTGGCCCACCAGCCCTGGATCACCAGCACCGAGAGCAGCAGCACCCCGACGTCGAGCGGTTTCAGGAAGCTGCCCTCCGGGATCGTGCCGAGGGTGTAGAAGACGGGTACGGCGAAGAGCAGCGCAACGATGTGCGCCGGCCAGATGCGCGCGAAGCGCCGCCAGTAGAAGGTGCTCAGCGGTACTCCCGGGCGCAGCGACCACGTCAGCACGAACCCGGAGAGCACGAAGAAGAACGTCACGCCGAAGTAGCCCTGGTTGAAGACCGTCGAGATCGGTCCCGGCAGGGGCGCGAAGACCCGCATGTGGAAGAAGAACACCGCGAAGGCCGCCCACCAGCGCAGGCCGGTGAGCGCGTCGAGCCTCGGCATTCTGCGTTCGAGTATCGCCGGGTTGCCGAGCGTCACAGGTTCTCCCGCGTGTGTTGTACTGAATTCAGACCGTGCTAACTGTACCCGAAGCGCGCAGGCGCGGCCCTCGCGCTACCATCGAAGGCATGCCCGAACCCCTCGTCGACCTCACCATCGCCGTGCACTCGCGCACCCGGCCCATCGCACGCGCGGCGGCATCGGTGCTCGACCATACCGAGGCTCCCGTGCGCGTCAACGTAGTCGCCCACAACATCGATCCCGAGGTCATTCGCGAGAACCTCGGCGGCTACGCCGACGACCCCCGTCTGCGCCTGCTGCACCTCGCAGACGGCATCCCCTCCCCCGCCGGCCCCATGAACCACGGCTTCGCGAACTCCACCGCGCCCTACATCTCGGTGATGGGCTCCGACGACGAACTCGCCCCCGGCGCCATCGATTCGTGGCTGGCCCTCGCCCGTCGCACCGGCGCGCAGATGGTACTCGCACGAATCCAGCTGCCCGACGGTCGCATCGACCCCTATCCGCCCGTGCGCAACGGCCGCCGCACGGAGGGCCTCGACCCGCTCAAGGACCGCCTTCCGTACCGCAGCGCACCTCTCGGGCTCATCGAACGTCAGCGCTTCGGCGGGCTTCGCCTCACCGAGGGGCTGCCGTCCGGCGAAGACCTCGCCTACTCGCTCACGGTGTGGTTCACGGCCGATCGCCTCGCCTACGACCTGCACGGACCCGCTTACATCGTCAACGCCGACGCCGAGGACCGCGTCACCTCGGCACCGCGCGCGGTGTCGGAGGACTTCCGATTCCTCGACGAGGTCGAGTCGTTCGAGTGGTTCCGCACCGCGAAGAATGCGGTGCGCCGCGCCATCGTGGCGAAGCTGATCCGCATCCACCTCTTCGACGCGGTGCTCGTGCGCACCCGCACCGCCGAGCAGATCGCCGAGAACCGAGCCGATCTGGTGGCGCTCGTCGACCGCTTCGAAGCGCTCGCCCCGGGCGTCGCGTCACTCCTCTCCCTCGCGGATCGCGCTGTGATCGATGAGGTGCGCTCCGCCGGCGCCACGCCCGAACGCATCGTCGAGCTGCTGGAGGCACGGCTCAAGTACCTCTCGATCCCCACTCTCATGCCGCGCAACCCGTTCAAGGCGCTGCATCAGCAGGGCCCGTTTCGCACGCTGTTCGCGGGCTTTCGCATCATGAACAGCGCACCCGCGGCCTGATCGGCGCGGGCCGCGCTTCCCTCGGGGACCGACGCGGCTAACGCACCTCGCCGGCGAGACCCGCCAGAGCGACCTGCTCGCCGAAAGCGGGGTGCTGACGCGCGACCTCGGCGAACGTGCCGTGCGCCACGATCACCCCGTCGTCGAGGTAGCAGACCCGGTCGTAGTCCTTGATCGTCGAGAGCCGATGCGCGACCGAGATGAGCGTCACCTCGCCCTGCAGCTCCTTGATCGCCCGGGTCACCTCGTCCTCGGTCTTGGTGTCGAGCGAACTCGTCGCCTCGTCGAGCACCAGCACCAGCGGGTCGGTGTACAGGGCGCGGGCGATCCCGAGCCGCTGCTGCTGGCCTCCCGAGAGCGAGACGCCCCGCTCACCGATGCGCTCGTCGATGCCGCCGGTGCGGTCGGCGATGAGCGAGCCGAGCTGGGCGCGCTCGAGGGCGTACGCGACGCGCTCGCGATCGATCTCATCGTCGGTCCAGGTGAGAGCCACGTTCTGGGCGATGGTGCCGTCGAAGAGCGCCACCCGCTGCGGCACGTAGCCGACGCGGCCGCGCCACTGGCGCAGCACCGACTGCAGAGGCTCGCCATCGAGCTCGATATCGCCGGACGTCGCCTGACTGAGGCCGAGCAGCAGGTCGATGAGCGTCGACTTGCCGGCGCCGGACGGGCCGACGATGCCCACGGAGCTGCCGAGCGGGATGTCGAGGGTCATGCCGCGGATCACGTCGACCGCGGCGCCCGGGTAACGGAAACGCACATCGTTGAGGCTCAGCAGCCTCGGGCTCTGCGAGAGCTCGGCGGTGTCCGCCGGGGTCTGAGAGGTCTTCATATCGCGCTCGGCCGCGATGAGGTCGCCCACCACGTCCTTCGCCCCCGGCATGCTCGCGGTGGCCTGCACGATTCCGCCCTGCACACCCGTGAGCGCGGGGATCAGGCGGAAACCGGTGGTGGCGAACAGGGCCACCGACGCGAGGGCGGCCTGCATGCCGCCCTGGAAGTATGAGAAGCCGCCGATGAGCGCGATGCCGCCGAGCAGTGCGGCCTCGTAGGCGAAGCCGGGCAGCACGCCGAGGAAGGAGCCGTTCGCGCGCGCCCTCGTACTGTGCCTGCGGTTCGCGGTGACGAGGTCGGCGACCTCGCCCAGGCGGTTGCGCAGGCTGAGCTCTTTGAGCGCCTCGATCATCTCGGTCATGAGGTTCGCCACCCGATAGCTGTACATCAGGTTCACCTCGCCGGCCTCGAGCGCGCGTTTCGTGACCACGAAGTGCACGACGAGCATCACCAGCGAGAGGTAGACGAAGGCGATCACCGAGGTCGCCGGGTCTGCGACCACGAGCACGCCCAGCACCAGCACGAAGGTGAAGAACGAGCTCGGGATGCGCATGATGGGCAGCACGAATCCGGCCATGGCGTTGGCGATGCCCGCGTCGGCGATACGGGTGATCTCGGCGATCGAGCGCTTCGAGCGCTCCTCCCAGCTCGAGCCGATGTACGCGCGGAAGAGCCGGTCGCCGATCTCGAGTTCGTACTTCGCGAACTTGCGCGTGGCGAACCACTGCAGCACGACGTTGAGCACCGACTTCAGCAGCATCAGACCCAATGAGATGAGCACGAACAGCGGTGCGGCCTCGGGCTGCAGCTCACCCACCACCGGCAGTTTGATGGTGGTGCCCGCGATCGCCGGCCCGATCACGATCGCGAGCAGCGACATGCCGATCGCGTCGAGGGCGGTGATCAGGCTCGTGGCCACGATGTAGCCGACGAAGTAGCGCTGCGCGCCTGCGGGGAGCAGGGGCAGCAGCTGCCTGAGAACGCGCCAGATCTCTTTCATGCGGTGAGGATCAGGCGCCGGCGTTCACCACGGCGGTGACCGCCGCGACGATGCGCTCGATGTCGCCCTCGGCGAGCGAGGGGTGCACGGGCAGCGAGAGCACCTCGCGCGCGGCGCGCTCGGTCTCGGGCAGCTCGAGCCCCGGTGCGAACTTCGTCAACGAGGGCAGGCGGTGGTTCGGGATCGGGTAGTACACGCCCGAGCCCACACCGTGCTCCTCTTTGAGGGCGACATGGATACGATCGCGTTCCGCGGCGTCGAGGCGCACGGTGTACTGGTGGTAGACGTGCACGGCGCCCTCGGCGACCTTCGGGGTCTGCACGCCCGAGAGGCCCGCGAGGCCCTCGTTGAGCGCTGCGGCGTTGCGCTGGCGCTGAGCGGTCCAGCCGTCGACCTTGGTGAGCTGCACGCGGCCGATCGCGGCGTGGATGTCGGTCATGCGGGCGTTGAAGCCGATGACTTCGTTCTCATACTGCTTCTCCATGCCCTGGTTGCGCAGCAGCCGCACGTTGCGGGCGATGTCGCCGTTCGCGCACGAGACCATGCCGCCCTCGCCCGACGTCATGTTCTTCGTCGGATAGAGGCTGAACATCGCGAAGTCGCCGAGGGTGCCGACCTGGCGGCCGTTCCAGGAGGCGCCGTGCGCCTGGGCCGCGTCCTCGTAGATCGCGAGACCGTGCTGCTGGGCGATGGCCTCGATCTGGTCGACGAGGAAGGGGTGTCCGTAGAGGTGCACGGGCATGATGCCCCTCGTGCGCGGCGTGATGGCGGCGCGCACGGCCTCGGGATCGAGGGTGAAGTAGTCGGGCTCGATGTCCACGAAGACCGGCGTGGCACCCGTGAGCGCGACCGAGTTGCCCGTCGCGGCGAAGGTGAAGGACGGCACGATAACCTCGTCGCCGGGGCCGACGCCCGCCGCGAGCAGCCCCAGGTGCTGGCCGCTCGTGCCGGAGTTCACCGCGACGACCTCGCGGCCTCCCGTGAAGTGCGCCGAGAACTCCTGCTCGAACGCCGCGACCTCAGGGCCCTGGGCGATCATGCCGGAGCGCAGCACTCGGTCGACGGCCTCGCGCTCCTCATCGCCGACGATCGGCTTGGCTGCGGGAATGAAATCCGTCATCGAAAGATCCTTACTCTCTCTTCTCAGGCAGGGTCGCCGTGCTGGGCGTTCCCGTCGATCCTACTCCGGCAGGCGTGTCAGGCGCCGATGACCAGCCGGGGCACACCCGTCCATCTGGCGGGGTCGGTGACGTTGCGGCCGTCCGCGAAGAGCTTGATCTCCGGGAAATCAGCCGGACCGAGCTCGAGGTAATCGGTGTGATCCGCCTGGAGGATGGCGATATCGACCGGATCGCCGAGGGTGTGGGCGGCGAAGCCGTAACGTTCCAGCTCCTCGCCGCTGAACAGCGGATCGTGCACCGTGACGACGGCACCGCGTCGGCGCAGTTCCTCGACGGTGGGGAAGACGCCTGAGACGGCCGTCTCCTTGACGCCGCCGCGGTAGGAGGCGCCGAGCACGACCACTCGCTGGCCGTCGAGGTCGCCGATGGTCTGCTCGACCCGCTCGACCACGTACGCGGGCATCGTCTCGTTGTAGTCGCGAGCGGTGCGCACGATGTCGGCGTCGGGGTCGGTCGAGAGGTAGAGCCGCGGGTAGACGGGAATGCAGTGCCCGCCCACGGCGATGCCCGGGCCGTGGATGTGGCTGTAGGGCTGGGAGTTGCAGGCCTCGATGACCCGGTAGACGTCGATGCCCGCTTTGTCCGCGAAGCGCGCGAACTGGTTCGCGAGACCGATGTTGACGTCGCGATAGGTGGTCTCGGCGAGCTTCGACATCTCGGCGGCTTCCGCGGTGCCGAGGTCCCAGACGCCGTTCGGCCGGGGCAGGTCGTCGCGCTCGTTGAAGGTGAGCACCGAGTTGTAGAACTCGATCGCGCGAGCGGTGCCGGCTTCGTTCAGGCCGCCGACGAGCTTCGGATACTTCTTGAGATCGGCGAACACGCGCCCCGTGCGCACGCGCTCGGGCGAGAACACGAGGTGGAAGTCGGTGCCCTCGGTGAGACCCGATACCTGCTCGATGAGCGGCTTCCAGCGATCGCGGGTCGTGCCCACGGGCAGCGTGGTCTCGTAGGAGATCAGTGTGTCGGGAGTGAGGTGCTCGGCCAGCGAGCGCGTGGCCGCGTCCATCCAGCCGAAGTCGGGCTCGCCCGTCTGCTCATCGACCAGCAGGGGCACGACGAGCACGACGGCGTCGGCGTCGGGAATGCCCTCGGCGTAGTCGGTAGTCGCCCGCAGGCTGCCGGCGGGAACGAGCTCGGCGAGCTTCTCCGCCAGCCCCGCCTCGCCCGGGAAGGGCTCCGCACCGCTGTTGATGCAGTCGACGAGATCCCGGTTCACGTCGATGCCGACGACCTGATGCCCCATGGATGCGTACTGCACGGCGAGGGGGAGGCCGATTTTTCCGGTGGCGACGACAGCGATTTTCACGGCACAAGTCTAACGGCATGCCCTTTTGGATAGCTGCGGCACGCTCAGCCTCGTGCGGCAAGGGCCTGCAGGTACCGCGCGAAGTCGCCGTAGTTCTTCTCACTCGACCAGTTGCGCTGCCAGTGGCTGAAGCTCGCAGCGGCATAGGCGCGGTACTGCTCCTGGGGGGCGTCGAGCAGCGTCTCGATTCGATCGGCGATGTCCTCCGCCGTCGCGTTCGACGGGAGCAGACCGTCGAACATGCCCCCCGCCACGTCGATGAGCTCGCTGTTGCCTCCCACATCGGTTGCGACGACCGGCAGTCCCTGCGCGAGGGCCTCCATGATCGAGACCGGCACCCCTTCCGACTCTGACACATTCACGAATACGCTGGCGGGGTGCGCTGCGTGCCATGCCCGCACCCCGTCGTTCGACAGGTTTCCTACGAATTCGAAAGACCCCGGGGCTAGCTGTGTCGCTGCCTTCGCTCGCACGGCATCGGCGTGCGAGCCCTCCCCGCCGCCGAGGTGGGTCCAGCGCACCTGCATGCCCCGTCGCTGCAGCTCGGCGATGCCGTCGATGAGCAGCGGGATCCGCTTGACCTCCCTCAGGTAGGCGCAGGTGACGATGTGCCGCTCGTCCCGCGCGGCATTGTGGGGCGCGGCTGCGGGGGTCACTCCGAGATGGCTGGTGTCGATCTTCCCCGCGAAACGGGGATACCGGGCGCGCAGATAGTCGCGGCCGTGCTCGGATGCGGTGAACACGTGCTCGACCCCCGCGAAGAGCAGCTCGCGCTGCGGGAGGTAGTCGATCGCCTTACGCTCGGAGTAGACATCGTAGCCGTGCGCCCTCGTGACCACGGGAATGCCGGGGCGCCTCAGCCTGCGGCGCAGCTGCAGTGCGCTCCGCGCCGGGGCGTGCATCCAGTAGCTGTAGAAAACGCAGTGCTGCCGCCCTTCGAGCGTCTCGGTCAGCTGCGGGAGCACGCTCTCGATCACCATGCATGAGAAGAGGTCGAGCTTGAAGTCCTCCAGGCACCGGCGCAGGCGGGGGAGGCGACGCAGCGCACGCGCGACCGCTGCAGCCGTGGTCAGGGGGTGACGCAAGCCGAACGCGGCCACCCTCATGAGGTTCGTGGTCTGCGGGTTGAGGGCGGCGGGGGTGAAGAGGAACGTGCCCTCTGGCAGCTCACGCACCTCGCCAGGGTTCTGGTAGGGCGCCACCGGCACGACGACCACTCGGTCGAACGAGTCCGCGAGGAAGCCGATCTCCGCCTCGATGAATTCCTCACCCGGTGTGTAGGGGAAGAGATTCGTGAAGAAGACCAGCGTCCTCTCGGGCTGCTTCGCAGCCCGATCGCCGTGCGCTGCCATGATCGATGCACTCTCCTCACGCTCCGGCCTTGCATGCGCCGTCCTCGGAGGCAACCGGATCTAAAATAGTAATCCATCAGACGGCTTGTGCGCCGAGCGCCGGATCCGACGCCGCCCAGCCGGGACAGGAGGCCCAGTGGAGGCTCGTACCCCGCGACAGGTACTCGGCGCAGCCGCCCGTCTGCTGAACGCGCGACTGCACGGAGACCGCTTCCCCACCATCGCCCCCTCGGGCGGAGACGCGGATCGGGTCTTCATCGGGCCGACGAACTACGCCGGTCAGGCGGACAGCTGGGCGAGGGCGCTCGAGTCCGCCCGCCCGCAGACCCGCGCGACGAGCATGAAAATCCGTTACGGTCAGGATTCCTTCGAGTATCCGGCAGACCAGACGGTTCCGAGCGTCTACAGCAGACTCTCCCGCAGATGGCAGCATCGCCAGCTGCGGGCGCTGCAGGGATACACGGGCCTTCTGCTGGAATCCGCAAGACCGTTCCTGGGCGGGCTGTACGACTCCGACGCGGCACGTCAACTCGAAGAACTGGGACGCACCGGAGTGTCCTGCGCTCTACTGTTCCATGGCAGCGACATCCGAGACCCCGACATCCACGCGCAGAAGGAACGGCACTCTCCGTTCGCAGTCGACCGCGAACTGCGGGACCGATGCCGCGGTATGGCGGATCGCAGCCGCGAACTCGTCGAGCGCACCGGCCTCCCCGTCTATGTTTCAACGGTGGGCCTACTGTCCGAAGTCGAGGGATCGAACTGGCTGCCGGTGGTCATCGAGGCCGATGTCTGGCAGGCCGGCGATCCGCCGCTCTCGGCGGGCCTCCCCCTACGCGTCGCACATGCCCCGAGCACCGGGATCAAAGGGACGGACCTCATCGAGGAATCCCTCCAACGGCTGCACGCGGAGAAGATCATCGACTACCAGGTCGTCCGCGGGATTCCGCACTCCGCCATGCCCGATGTCTACCGGAACACGGACGTCGTGCTCGATTCGTTCAGAACCGGGAACTACGGCGTAGCCGCGTGCGAAGGCCTCGCAGCTGGAAGGATCGTCGTCGCGCACATCTCCGAGGAGGTGCGGCGGAGAACCCGGGAGCTCACCGGGGAGGAACTGCCGATCGTGGAAGCGACGCCGGAATCGCTCGCGGAGGTTCTCCTGGGCATCGTCGAGGACCCGACCCGCGCCCTCGGGATCGCCGCGGCCGGACCGGAATTCGTGCGTCGCTTCCACGGCGGCTCGCGAAGCGGAGCGGTTCTCGCCGAGTGGCTCGATCAGCACACCTCAAGGACACAGTGACCAACTTGTATTGTTGTTCGGAGTTCACATCATGAGGAATTGAGGCTGCGATGAAGACGATCCTGAGCACGCTCAGAGGCCTCTTCCGCGTCCTCCCCCCTGATGCCCGGCCGTTCTACATCTGGTATTCGATCTTCACCGGCCTTCTCGCGATCCTCGACACGGCCGCACTCGCGCTCATCGTGGTCACGGCGACCGCACTGGCGTCGAACAGCCCCCTCTCCCTGCCCTACATCGGAGAGCTCCCGGACACCGCGACGCCGTGGATCGTCGCCCTCATCTGCGTACTCTTCATCGGCAAGAGCGCCTGCGCGATGCTGCTGCACTGGCGCGCCACACGACGATTCGCCCGCTACGAACTCGATCTCGGCACGCGGCTCTTCGACCGCTACGCGCACTCGAGCTGGGAACGGCGTTCCAGGCTCAGCACCGCCGAGGTGACCCGCATCGTCGACGGGTCGATGGGCGCCGCCAACCGGGGCTTCATCCTGCCCCTGTCTCAAGTGCCCGGCAACGCCTTCACGTTCGTAGCCGTGCTGGTGGTGCTCGTGGTCGCTCAGCCCTGGACCGCGCTCATCGCCTTCGTCTATCTCTCGGCGGTGTCGGGAGCGATGCAACTCATCGTCTCGCGCCGCGCGAAGGTCGAGGGGACCCGCGGGCGCAACTATGCGTACCGCGTCGCGACGATCATGACCGAGATGGTCGACGCGCTCAAGGAGGTGACACTGCGCGGCAAGCTCGACGAGGCCGGCCGGGTCATCGAGAAGAACCGTGAGATCGTCACGCGCTCGCGCGCGAACATGGCCTTCCTCGGTGTCATCCCGAAGTACGTCTTCGAGGCCACCCTCATCGGAGGCTTCCTGGTCGTCGGCGGATCAGCATATCTTCGCGGAGGGCTCCCGGAGACCGCTGTGGCGATCTCGCTGTTCGCCGCCGCTGGCTTCCGCATGATCCCGGCGATGAACGCCGTGCAGGCGAGTGTCACCAGCGCGTCTGCCAACGAGGTCTACGCGAACGACGTGATCAAGGAACTCACCCGCGACCCGGACTCGGACAGGGTGGAGCGCACCGTTCCAGACACGGCCCTGCTGCCCGAGCGCATGGGGGCGCTCGAACTCCGCGACGTCAGCTTCCGCTATCCGGGCAGCGATCGCGACGTGCTGGATCGACTCAACCTCCGCATTCCCATCGGCTCGACGCTCGCGATCGTGGGTCCGTCGGGAGCCGGCAAGTCGACGCTGATCGACATCCTGCTCGGGCTCAGCACCCCCACCTCGGGTTCGGTCGCCATCGACGGGCTCCCCCTCGACAGCGTGCTGCAGCAGTGGCGTCATCGCGTGGGGTACGTGCCCCAGCGCGTCGCCCTCTTCAACGGGTCGATCGCGCAGAACGTCGCCCTCACCTGGGAGGACGACTACGAGCCGCAGCTCGTGATGCAGGCGCTCGAACGTGCCCAGGTGGCGGAACTCGCCAGCGACCGCGGAATCGAGGAGCCGATCGGTGAGCGGGGCGTCTCGATCTCGGGGGGCCAGCAGCAGCGTCTCGGTATCGCGCGAGCGCTCTACTCCGATCCTCTGGTCATGGTGATGGACGAGGCCACCAGCTCGCTCGACACCGCGACTGAGAACCGCGTCGTCGAATCCATGCACAGCCTGCAGGGCAGCATCACCTTCATCACCGTCGCACATCGCCTCGCCACGATCCGCGAGTACGATCAGGTCTGCTACCTCGACGAGGGCCGAATCCTCGCGAGCGGCACATTCGAGGAGGTCGTCGGACAGCTTCCGGCCTTCAAACGTCAGGCCGAACTGGCCGGGCTACTATAGGAACTCGGTCTCCGCCCCGCTGCCCCCTCTCACACTGGAAGGCCCGTCTTGCGCATCCTCCTCGTCTGCCCGTTCTTCCCGCCCGAGAACAAGATCGCAGCGGTGCGCATCGCGAAGTTCGCCGAGCACTGGGCGCGCGCGGGTCACGAGGTGCGGGTACTCACCCAGCAGTCGTCGGCGACGGGCCTCGCCGAGCCCTCCGATCCTCTGCTGAGCGTTTACCGCGCGGGGACTCCGCGCGCAGCCCCGTCCGCGTCGACCGCGTCGAAGGCGAGAGCATCGCTCCTCTACCGCTTGGCAAGCGAGGCCTACACGCGCGCGCTCGCGCTGGTGTGGCCGGACCTGTTCAGGAAATGGGGTCGGCAGGCCGTCGCTCTCGCCAAGCGCTGGGAGTGGGCCCCCGACGTGGTGGTGGCCAGCGTCGGGCCGTTCAGCTCGCTCATCGCGGGTTCGCGGCTGGCGCGCCACTTCCGAGCGCCACTCGTCGTCGATTACCGAGATTTGCTGTCGATGAGCACCTACTACCCCTTCGGCAGCCTGCGCCGCAAGATCGATGGGATCGCGGAGAAGCGTCTGGTGAAGAACGCCGTACTGCTCAGCAGCGTCAGCGAACCCCTCGTCGAGGAACTCCGCGAGCGGTACCGCCTTCCGGCTCAGGTCGTCACCAACGGCTTCGATCCAAAGGATTTCGAGCAGCTGCCCTACGACCCAAGCGGCCGGGAGCTGCGCGTCACCTACTGCGGCTGGGTGACCCCCCGGCGCAGCGACCCGCGCCCCTTCCTCGAAGGAGTGCGCAAGCTGCTCGACGCGCACCCCGAGGCGCAGATCGAGGTCGAGTTCTACGGTCCGCCACCGGGACCGGTCTTCAGAGCCTCCGCCGAGCTCGGTCTCGAGAAGGTCGTGCACTATCGAGGCAAGGTCACACACGAGGAGTCGCTCGCCATCCAGGCGAATTCGGATCTGCTCCTCTTACTGCTTTGGAACGATCCCGGCGCTGTCGGGGTGTACACCGGCAAGATCTTCGAGTACATCGGCGCCCGGCGCCCGATCCTGATGACCGGTTACGAGAGCGGGGCCCCGGCCCTGCTCATCCGCGACCACGGTCTCGGTATGACCAGCAACGACCCGGAGCAGATCGCGGAGTATCTCTGGCTGCACGCGCAGGAGAAGCAGCGCACCGGCCGGGTGTCGGCCCCTGTCGAGAACGAGGCGACCACGCTCTTCACGCGAGAGGCGCAGAGTCGGCTGATGCTCGATGCGATCGAGCGCGCCGTGGTGGGACGCAGCTAGCTCAGCAGTTCCTCGGCACGACGCACCGCCAACTCGGCGGGTCGGCTGATCGCGACCTGATTGCGCGCCCACTTCGCTACCGCGAGTCGGCGATCCCGCGAAGCGGCGTGCCGCACGGTCTCGATCATGCTCTCGGAGACAGCCGCCGGCGTGTATGCGGCGGCCCGCCCGATCGGGGTCCCGTCGACCTCGCTCGCGACGAACTCGACCGCAGGTCCGCTGCCGGCGAAGATCAGCGGCGTCCCGCACGCCGCAGAGGCGTAGAGCTTCGTCGGGAATGCGTAATCGTAGCCGACCTCGGGGCGCTGGCTGGCCAGGGACGCGGTCGATCGCCTGAGGATCTCTGCGAGCTGAGCGGGGGCCACCGAGGGTCGGAAGTCGACCGAGCCCTCGATCCCAATGCGTCGGGCCTTCTGCTCCAACTCATCCCTCTCCGAGCCGCCTCCGATGAAGAGCAGCCTCGCCTCCGGGAGTTCGCGGAGCACCTCGGCGAAGGCCTCGACGAAAATGCCGGAGCCGTGCCACTCCGAGCTGGTGCCCGCGTAGACGAACAGCGGATCTTCATCAGACTCCGTCTCACCGGTGAAGTTGAACGCTTCGACGTCAATGCCGTTGCCGATGGTGAGCGCACGATCGCTCGCACCGAGGGCCGCGAGTCGCGCCGTCACGCCATCGGACACCGACAGCACTGCGCTCGCACCGCGCAGCGCCCACCGCTCGACGATGCGCACGGCGCGCACCACGAACGCGGCAGACGCGGTCTGCTGGGCGGCGTCCGCCCAGATGTCTGCGGCGTAGTACATGTACGGCACCCGGCGCAGGCCCGCGACGAGGCGCACCACCGCACCCGTCGTAGGTGGCGGTTCGGTAATGATGACGTCGAAGCGCCTGCTGCAGAGCAGCCGGAAGAAGAGCGGGATGTCGAAGCTCAGATATGGGACATACCCGCGCACGTAGCCTGACCGGTTTCTCACGACGGGGAAGCGGCGCACCCGCATCCACGCGGTGCGCTGAGCGAAAGAGGCCGCTTCGCCTCGTCGCTCGCGCGGAATCGTGCTGGTGAAAACGGTGACGTCGTGCCCATGATCGGCGAAGGCCCTTGCTAGCGCTTCAAGCCGGAAGGAAGCAGCGCTCGGCTCCGGGTTGAAGATACGACTGGCAATTGCAACACGCACGCTCCTCCGCGTCTCCTCTCCTGCCGCCCGAGTAACCGAGCTCCATCTTACTCTGCGGCGGCGGCGGGAGCCTCATTCGAGAGCGGCGTCTCGTCCTCGGTACGCGCAGCGTCCTCCGTCTCCGGAGCGGGCTGCTCGTCGAGCTCGGCGGGCGGCTCGGATTCCGTCCCCGGCTCGGTCTCGGGGGATGCGGCGTCGGGCAGCGGTTCGCTCATCAGCAGTCGACCGGCACTCGCCTGCACCTCGGCACCGCGCTGCGCGGTCCACACGATGGAACCGCCCTCGAAGCGCTGGGTGCGCGTGCCGTTCTGCTCGGTCACGGGCCCGAGTGGGAAGCCGAGCGAGCCGTTCGCGCCATAGAGACTGTGATACAGGGCCCGGATATCGCCGCTCACAGCTGCGGCCACGTTCGTACGCGGCGACCAGTACGCGGTCGCACCCTCGAACTCCTGCCGCAGACCGCCCGACTGCGCACGCGCCATGCTCTTCGGGAAACCCATCTCGCTGTTCGCGCCACGAGCAGCGTGATACATCGTGCGGATATCACCGCTCACCGCCGCAGCNCGCAGACCGCCCGACTGCGCACGCGCCATGCTCTTCGGGAAACCCATCTCGCTGTTCGCGCCACGAGCAGCGTGATACATCGTGCGGATATCACCGCTCACCGCCGCAGCCGACTTGGTGCGGGGCGACCAATAGGCCGTCGCGCCCTCGAACTCCTGCCGCAGACCGCCCGACTGCGACCGCGCAGCCTGCTTCGGGAAGCCCATTTCACTGTTCGCGCCCCGCTCGGCGTGGTACATGGCGCGGATGTCGCCGCTCACCGCCGCAGCTCCGGTGCGCGACGACCAGTACGCGGTCGCACCCTCGAACTCCTGTCGCAGACCGCCCGACTGCGCACGCGCCATGCTCTTCGGGAAACCCATCTCGCTGTTCGCGCCACGAGCAGCGTGATACATCGTGCGGATNCGCAGACCGCCCGACTGCGCACGCGCCATGCTCTTCGGGAAACCCATCTCGCTGTTCGCGCCACGAGCAGCGTGATACATCGTGCGGATATCACCGCTCACCGCCGCAGCCGTGGTGCGGGGCGACCAATAGGCCGTCGCGCCCTCGAACTCCTGCCGCAGACCACCCGACTGCGTCTTCTCGACACCCTTCGGAAAGCCGAACGCTCCGGCGGGGCCGCCGTTCTGGGTATAGAGGCCCCGGATCGTGCCGGTCACTGCGGACGCGCCCGTGCGCGCGGTCCAATAGGCCGTGCCGCGCTCGAACTGTTGGACCGCCCCGCCGTGAGCATACCCCTCCCGCCCCATCGGGTATCCGAGCGCACTCCACGCTCCGCCCATCTGGTTGTAGAGGGTTCGGATCGCACCGTTCACCGACCCGATGCCCGCGTAGGGGTTCCAGTAGAGCGTGCCACCCGCGAACTCCTGCATCTTGCCGATGCCGACGTGAGTCGCGGCAGCGAGCGGGCGCCCGTAGAGGCCGCCGACGCCGCCGGCCTCGTTGTAGAAGTTCACGAACGTCTCATCGACCGTGATGCCGTGGGTGCTGCCGAACCACGTCGTGTAGAAGTTGTAGAAATTTCGGTTGCCGTAGCTCGAGCACGCATCGCCGGTACCCCAGCCAGCATTGAGCGCCGCCTGGTTCGGGCGGTAGGGAGTGTAGATGTAGAGTGCCGCCGTGGCCCAGTTCTCGATCCAGACATCGGAGGTGCCGCAACCCGCATTCGGGTGCCACTGGATGCGGTTCGACTGGAACGGCTTGTAGTTGTAGCTGTTGGGGAACGCCTTGTAGATCTTCAGCAGGCGTGCGCCGTTGTAGAGCTGGTTCGGAAAGCCGGCGCGACCGGGATCGCAGTTCGCCGAGCCTCCCGGCCCGCTGTCCGGGCAGTAGGCCCCCATCGCGAAGTCGTACTGCCGGAAGGTCGGCCAGGTGTCGGTGACGAGGCTCTGCTCCTTCTCGAGCATCACGAGCAGCACCTTGGGGCTGATACCGCAGGCAGCGCCGACGCGGGCGATGTAGCTCGCCGCGCTCTCGTTCGTGGCGCCGGCCATCGCTCTGCAGTAGGAGTCGGCCGGGCGGGGCGCGGTGGTCCACAGGGAGCCTTTGAGACACGCGCCCGCGATCGTCGTGTTGCCGTAGGGAGCATAGGCCTCGCGGCCGGCATCGCCGATCGTGCAGCGGGGGACTCGCTGGTCGAGGAAGGACTGGATCTGGCCGGCGCTCCATGCGGTGCCGTCGTAGAAGAGCGCGTCGTCGATGATGTTCCCCGCTTCGAAACCCGCCGACGGATTCGCCTGCGCGGGGGTATCCGCGAGACTCGGCACGAGCAGCGACATCACGAAGGCCGCGGCGGCGAACACCGCGATCGATGCTGCGCGCAATCCGCGCCATTTGCTCTGGGCTCGCATCGGTACTCCCTCATCCCGAAGCATCAAAGCCTCAAGTTATTGCTGAACGTTCTGATTCAGCCTAATCGTGACAGAGGGTTCATGCCAACGGCTGACCCCCAAGCTCGGCGCGCAACCCGTGCGGGTCTGCCAGAATGGTCAGCATGAACCCTGCCCCCTCAGGCGCCCCGCGCACCGCCAACGACGATGCGTGGGTCGTCATCCCGCTCTACAACGAGGCACAGGTCATCGGAGGGGTGGTTCGGGATCTCCGATCGGTATTCCCGAACGTGGTGTGCATCGACGACGGCTCGCGCGACGGCTCGGGGGCGATCGCCGAGGCGGCAGGAGCGAGCCTGGTGACGCACCCCATCAACCTGGGGCAGGGCGCCGCGCTGCAGACCGGCTTCGAGTACGCGCTCGAGCGCGGCGCACGCTTCGTCGTCACCTTCGACGCCGACGGACAGCATCGGGTGGAAGACGCGGAGGCGATGCTGGAGCGCGCGCGGGCCGAGGATCTCGCCATCGTGTTCGGATCCCGGTTCCTCGACGACCGCACGGACCCGGGTGTGCTCAAGAAGATCGTGCTGAAGACCGCAGTCTGGGTGACCAACCTCACCACGCGCACACGCCTGACCGACGCGCACAACGGGCTGCGCGTGATCCGCGAGGATGCGCTGCGCCGCATCAAGCTGCGTCAGGACCGCATGGCGCACGGCACCGAGATCGTGGTGCAGCTCGGCCGCACGGGCCTGCCCTACGCCGAGCAGCCGGTCGAGGTCATCTACAGCGACTACTCGAAGGCCAAGGGCCAGTCGCTGCTCAACTCGGTCAACATCCTCATCGACCTGATCATCCGTTAGGAGAAGACGATGACGATCTTCCAGCTCCTGCTCATCGCCGCGGTCGTGATCGCCGCCGCACTCGCAGTCAAGTTCCTCCCCGGCGAGCGATCGCTCGCCCTCAAGCGCATCTTCGCGATCCTGTTCGTGATCGTGGCGGCCCTCGCGATCCTGTTCCCGGCAGCCCTCACCGTCGTCGCCAACTTCTTCGGCATCGGTCGCGGCACCGACCTGCTGCTCTACGTCTTCATCATCATGGTGCTGATCTTCGCGGTCGCCACGGTGCGGGCGAAGGCCCGCAGCGACGCCAGGGTCACCGAGCTCGCGCGCGCGGTGGCTCTCATCGAGGCGCGCACGCGCGAGGAACAGCGTTGACGGCCTGGCTGGCGGTGGTGCCGTCACTGCTGCTCGCCACCGCCCTCGTCACCCTGCCCGGCCTGCCGACGGCCTACGCGCTGCGGCTGCGCGGGCTCGGGCTGGTCGCGGGCGGCATCGCAGCCTCCCTCGCGATCATCGCCGTGGCATCGCTCGTCGCACCCTTCGCGGGGGTGCGCTGGGGCCTCCTGCCCGTGCTCGTGTGCGCCGCGGCGCTCGCGGTCGTCTCGCTCGTCGTACGGCGCTGGCTACCGACCCCCGCGACCGGCCGCCCGTTCTCGCGGGGCCGGCTGCTCGTGGCGCTGCCCGTGCTGCTCGCGGGCGGCATCATCTCCATCGAGATCGTGCGCGCCATCCAGGCGCCCGAGAACGTCTCGCAGACCTACGACGCCGTGTTCCATCTGAACGCGGCGGCGTTCATCATGCAGACGGGCGACGCCTCGCCGCTCCACATGAACATGGCGGTGCCGCACCAGACCATCGCCGTCTACCCGACCCTGTGGCACTCGATCGTGGCCATCGTGGCGGGCCTCACCGGCACCTCGGTACCCCTCGCGACCAACGCGGTCACCGTCGTCGTCGCCGCGTGGGTGTGGCCCGTCGCAGTGCTCTTCTTCTCAGCTCCATTCCTCGCGGGCCGCCGATCCGGGCTGCTCTTCGCGGGGATCTTCGCCGCGACCTCCTCGGCGTTCCCCTACCTGCTGCTCTCGTGGGGGGTGCTCTATCCCAACGTGCTCGCCAACGCGCTCGTACCCATCGCACTCGGCTTCACGCACCTCGCGTTGCGGCCACCGCTGCAGACCGACCCCGCGCCCCGAGCCGCGCTCTGGGTCGGCGCGTTCGGAGCACTGGGGGCGACCGCGTTCGCGCAGCCCAACGGCGTCTACGGCTACGCCGTGCTCGTACTGCCGCTGATCGTCGCCTACGCCACCCGCATCGGCCGCCGCGGGCTGCCGCTGCGCGCCCGCATGTACCGGTGGTCGGGAGTGCTCGCCACCTTCGCGGTCATCGCCGCGATGTGGATCGTCGTGCAGAACACCGACAGCGACAAGCGGTACGCCGGGGGGGTGGTGACCGGGATCGTCGGTGCGCTCTCCAACGCGCCGCTGATCCCGGCGAAGGCGTGGTTCGTCTCGCTCTTCGTGCTCGCCGGTGCCGCGCTGCTGCTGCTCTGGAAGCGCCATCGCTGGATCGTGCTGTCGTACGGTCTCACCGTGCTGCTCTACGCGATCGCCATCGGCCTCACCGGCCCGCTGCGCGACGCCTTCACCGTGGCGTGGTACAACGACGCGGCGCGGCTCGCCGCGCTGCTGCCGGTGGCCGCGGTGCCCCTCGCCGCCGTCTCGGCCATGCTGCTCTTCGACGCGCTGCGGCTCGGCCTGGCCCGGCTCCCCTCACCGCTGCCCTCACGGGTCCGAGGCTCGTGGTACCCGCTGATCGCGCTGCTCGCCGTCGCGGCCATCCTCGTGACGGGCGCACGCGGCGCCAACATCGGCAGCCAGATCGGCTGGATGAGCGGGCTCTTCTCGACGAGTCCCCCCGATAAGGACGAGCCGGACATGCTCTCCTCGGACGAACTCGCGCTGCTCGAGCGCCTCGACGGAGAGGTACCCGAGGGGGCGCGCATCGCGGGCGACCCGTGGAACGGTTCGGCCTATGCGTACGCCTTCTCCGGCCGCGCACTGCTCTTCCCGCACATGGCGGCTCAGTACGACACCGACGCCGCCGCGATCGCTGCCGACCTGCGCAATATGGGCCCCTCGGCCTGCACCTACCTCGACCGGCTCGGCATCGACTACGTGCTCGACTTCGGCGACCCGAACTTCGCGACCTACGCCGCCGAGAACTCGCAGCAGTTCGCGGGCCTGCGCCACGTGTCGCAGAACCCGATCCTGCACGAGGTCGATCGCGAGGGAGAGGCCGCGCTCTACCGCGTGGAGTGCGGCTGACCCGGCCGGGGATCGTCGGCTTCGAACTCGCCGAGAGAGTTCCGTCGGCCAGCGCTGAACCGGCGCGACGCCGGTTACTCGGCCAGCTGGTAGTCCTCGGAGCCGAGGTACTCGATCGCCTGCTCGATCGGGCCGTCGAAGTGCTTCTTGCCCCGCTTGATCACGATGCCGCGACCGCAG
The DNA here is from genome assembly GCF_000349545.1 of Leucobacter sp. UCD-THU. Classification (NCBI taxonomy): domain Bacteria; kingdom Bacillati; phylum Actinomycetota; class Actinomycetes; order Micrococcales; family Microbacteriaceae; genus Leucobacter; species Leucobacter sp. UCD-THU. The sequence continues at coordinate 608,672 of NZ_KB714602.1, read as the reverse complement.
AGCTCCCGCACCATCTCCATGTCGTGGCTCACCACCACCATGGTCTTGTTCTGCGCGATCATCTCCTGGAACTTGAGGCGGCACTTCTCGCGGAACGGCGCGTCGCCGACCGAGAGGATTTCGTCGACCAGCAGGATGTCCAACTCCACGTGGATCGCCACCGAGAAGGCGAGGCGCATGAACATGCCGGACGAGTAGTACTTCACCTCCTGGTCGAGGAACTCGCGGATCTCGGCGAAGTCGACGATCTGCTCGAAGATCGCGTCGATCTCATGCTGCTTCATGCCGAGGATCGCGGCGTTGAGGTACACGTTCTCGCGCCCGGTGAGGTCGGGGTGGAACCCGGCGCCCACCTCGATGAGTCCCGCGACCCGGCCGCGCGTCATCACCGTGCCCTCGTCGGGGGGCATGACGCCCGACATGATCTTGAGCATCGTCGACTTGCCCGAGCCGTTGTAGCCGAGCAGCGCGACCGACTCCCCCTCGGCCACATCGAAGCTCAGGTCGTTGAGGGCCGTGAAGTCGGAGCGCAGCTTCTTGCCCTTCGTCCACCCGATGAACGCCTCCTTCATCGAGTGCGTGTGCTTGAGCGAGAAGTGTTTGCTGACGTGGTCGACGACGATCGCCGGCTGATGCTGTTCCATATGCTGTCGTTCTCTCACAGATCCTGCGCGAAGCGCGGCTCGATCTTACGAAACACCCACTGGCCGATCAGCACGCCGGCCACCGTGATGGCGGTGGCGATCCACACGGTCGTCCAGAAGTTGTCGGGCAGGGAGTGGGCGCCCGCCGTCACCGGATCCCAGAAGGCGAGGTGGAAGAGCTCCACACCCGCCGTCAGCGGGTTGACCTGATAGATCCACATCAGCCACTCGGGCACCTGCGATGCGACCATCTGCCAGGAGTAGAGCACGGGCGAGGCCCAGACCGCGACCATCAGGATCAGCTCGACGAAGTTCTGCGCGTCGCGGAACGCCACGTTGAGGGAGCCGAAGAAGAGGCCGAGGCCCGTGGCGGCGAGGCCGACGATGAGGATGCCGAGGATTGCGGCGCCGAGGTACATCGGCAGCGGCAACCAGCCGAAGATGAGGGCGACCACGAGCAGCACGGCGGCCTGTGGCAGGAAGTGCACGAACGACACGATCACCGCCGCGACGGGGAACAGCTCGCGGGGCATGTAGATCTTGCGCACGAGGTGGGCGTTGTCGACGAGGGAGCGCGTGGCGTTGGAGAAGCCCTCGCTGAAGAAGTTGATCACGATGATGCCCGAGAAGAGATACATCGCGAAGTTCTCGATGCCGCGCGCCATCTGCAGGAACACGCCCATGACGAGGTAGAAGATGATGAACTGCGCCGCGGGGCGCACATAGGACCACACCCACCCGAGCACCGAGTTGCGGTACCGGGTCGACGTCTCCTTGCGCACCAGCAGGCGCAGCAGGTATCGCCAGCGGAAGACCTCGAGCAGGCCGCGCCCCTGTCCGGGGGTGTTGAACCCGCTCTGGTTCGTTCCGGCCCCCTCTGCCGCGCTCAGTGCCACGTTTCCTCCTTCAGCGCGTTGCGCGCTCGTTCCGCCCCCTGACGTGAGTTCAGGTAACCGCCCGAGTTTACCAAATCGGCCATGAGAGGCGTCTGGTCGCCCGCGGCAGGGCCGCACCAGCGGTCTCGGACCGCACCCCTCTACAATGAGCAGCAGGACATCGGGAACGCGGGACCCCCGCTCGGCGCTCGGCACCGACTCCCGGCTGTACTCGGCGCCGTCATCGTTCGCGAGGCACGGCGCCGTTCCGATGACGGTCGTGAACCTGGAGATGCTCCGATGAGCCAAACGCTGATCAGCCCGCTCGCCTACGTCGGCGAGGGCGTCGAACTCGGTTCGAACGTGTCGATCGGCCCGGGCGCCGTCATCCTCGGCCCCGCGACGATCGAGGACGGGGCCTGGATCGGCCCGGGCGCCCAGATCGGCGCTCCCCCCGAGATGTCGAACCTGCGGCAGAACACCGCCTGGACCGGCGACCTCGAGCACGCCGGAGTGCGCATCGGCGGCGGAGCCGTGATCCGCGAGAACGCGGTGATCCACCAGGGCAGCTATCGCGAGACCACCGTGGGTGCGAGCAGTTGGATCCTGGCTCGGGCCTACATCGCCCACGACGTGCTGATCGGCGAGGGCACGACCGTCTCGGCCGGGGTCAGCATCGGAGGCCACTGCCTCATCGCCCCGCGCGTCAACATCGGCATGAACGCGTCGATCCACCAGCGCCGCATCATCGGCGCAGGCGCCATGGTGGGCATGGGCACGCCCATCGCGCGCGACGTGCCGCCCTACGCGAAGGCCTTCGGCTCCCCCGCGCGGCTGCGCGGCGTCAACACGATCGGCATGCAGCGCTTCGGCATCGACGAGGCCGAGGTCGCTCTGCTGCAGCAGCGATACGCGGACGGGGATCTCCTGCTCGACGAGGCACTCGAACTCGGCGAGGGATCCCCCCTCGCCGCCGACCTCGAGTGGTGGAGCACGCAGCACGACCTCAAGCCGCTGCAGATCGAACCCGAGGGCCGTTAGGACATGCTGTCGTGGCTGGGCGCGATTCCGCTGATGCTCGCCAGCGTGGTCGTGCTCTACCTGCCAGGTCTCGCCACCGGCTACTTTCTCGGCCTGCGGCGCCTCTGGTGCTGGGCGTTCGCACCCGTCTTCTCGATCGGCGCCTATGCTGTCCTCGCCATCGCCATGCCGTGGGCGGGACTTCCGTGGACGCTCGGCACGGCCGCGATCGGAGCAGCAGTCTTCAGCGCACTCATCGTGCTCATCGGCCGTCTGGTGCTGCGCGCCCGGTTCTCGGATCCCGAGGAGCGCACGACCCGGTGGGGGTGGGGGGCGGGGTCGCTCGCCTTCGCCGGCGCGGGTCTGCTCTTCATCGGCTGCGTGGGCATCGGAGACCCGAACGCCGTCTCCCAGTCGTGGGACTCCGTCTTCCACCACGGCGCTCTGCGCTACGCCCTCGATACCGCGAACGTATCGCCGTTCCATCTGCCGTCGTACTCGAATCCCGCTGACACCGGCAGCTACTATCCCGGCGCCTGGCACGCGGCGGTCTCGCTCGTCGCCCTCATCGGCGGCTCCGACATCCCCCTGGCGATCAACTCCTTCAACATGGTCGTCGTCGCGCTCGTGTGGCCCGCGAGCATCATGCTGCTCACTCGACAGCTCGTGCGAACGACCCCGACGAGCTCGATCGCCGTCGGCGTTCTCGCGGCGGCCTTCCCGGCTTTCCCGCTCAATACCCTCGCCTACGGCATTCTCTACCCGTTCTTCCTGGGCATGGCGGTGCTGCCCGCGGCCGTCGCCGCCGCCCTGCAATTCGTCGGGTTGATCCGAGGCGAACGCATCGCCCCCCTGCGGCTGCTCGGTGCGCTCGCCCTGTTCGGAGCGGGCACCGTCGCGTTATCGCACCCCTCGGCGTTCACCAGCCTGCTGGTGCTCTGCGCCGTGATCGCCGTGGTCGCCTTCGTCGCGAACTGGCGCAGCGCGACCGTGGCGCAGCGGGCACGGCGCGGCGCCCTGCTGATCCTGTTCCTGCTCGTGGGCTACAACATCTTCATCAGGTTCCGCACGTCGTGGTGGTGGCCCGCCCAGACCTCGCTGCCCGAGGCGGTGCTCCAAGCGTTCACGTCGTCGATCCTCGGGGCCGGTCTGCCACTCGCGATGGCCGCGCTCGTGGTCATCGGCATCGTATTCGCCGTGATGCGCCGCGACCGATGGGGTCTCGCGGCAGCCCTCATGTGGATCGTGTCGGCCGCGCTGTACATCATCACCGCGGGAGCCTCCGACCAGTCGCTCAGGCTCATCGTCAACGCCTGGTTCGCCGACGTGCCCCGCCTGGGCGCACAGTTGGTGGTGACCGTGATCCCGCTCGCGGTCTTCGCGGTCGACAGCCTGAGCGGCGTGCTGACCAGATCGCGACTCGGCCGGGCGGGGTCGGGCATCATCACGGCCGTCTGCCTGGGTTCGGTGCTGCTCACCACCGGCTATCCCGCTTTCGTGCCCCTGCTGCGGCTCGTGCACGACGGCCAATCGGCCGCCTACATCGACGCGATGCCGCCCGACGAGCGACGCCTCCTCGGCGGTCGCGCCGAGGAGGGCCGTGTGCCCGTCAACAACGTGCTCTCCGACGACGAGCGCGCCCTCATCGCCCGCCTCCCGGAGCACGTCCCGGACGGTGCCGTCATCGCCGGCAGTCCCTGGACGGGAACCTCCTACGCGTACGCGCTCGCCGGCTACCCGGTGCTGCTCAGCTATCAGAAGTCGGTTCCCGACGAGGACGCCGAACTCATCCTCTACTCCTTCGCGTTCGAGCCCGACAGCCCTCAGGTCTGCGACGCGCTGCAGCGCACCGGCGTGCGGTTCGTGCTCGACTTCGGCACGCGCGAGGTCGAAAGCGGACGCCATGAGTACCCGGGGATCGAGAACCTCGACGGCAATCCGGCAGCGGAGCTCGTGGATCAGCAGGGCGAGGCGAAGCTCTTCCGGATCACTTCATGCGGGCTCGGCGGCTGACGGCCGGGCAGCCTCCCCGCCAACTCCGGCTAAGCTGTGGAGTCAATGAACACGATCGACCGCTCGCCGCTCTTCGATATCGCCGCAGCCGACGAAGCCGCTGCGGCCGAACTCACCGAGCTGCAGCGCGCGCAGCTCGTCGCCGCCGCGAACTATCACGCGCTGCGCAACCCGGGCGCCCGCCTCGAGCTGCGCGTCGGCATCGGTGAGATCGCGCAGATGCCCGCGCTCACCGACGGGTCGACCGTCGACGGCACCGCGATCGCGCACGGCGAGCCGCACCGGACGGTGCACGCTCGCAGCCTCGCGGTCGGCTCGATCCAGGCGTCACCGCCCGACCGGCCGGTGATTCGGTGGATCCGGCTGGGTCACCGCGACGCCACCCCCGCCACCACCGAGCCGCCGGCCCCTGCCTCGATCCCCCGACGCGTCTACCGGGAGCTCGAGCGCCGCGCACCGGTGGTGCTCGACACCGTGCGCGAGACCATCATGCGCCGCCGCGAGCGGGCGATCTCGGGCCCGCTGCCCCGCTATCCCGAGTGCCGATCCGCCGAGGAGAGCGCCCCCGTCATCGACGCCTGGCCCCACGCGCCGGCCGCGCCTCCCGCCGACGCCCCGGCCGCGGTGCTCTTCGGTCTGCACTGGTTGCAGACCGGCGGCGCCGAGCGCTGGGCCGTCGAGTCGATCCAGCTCGCCAAGGACGCCGGGCTGCTGCCCGTCGTGGTGACCGATCAGAACTCCGTGCACCCCTGGCTCACCCGTCCCGAGCTCGAGGGCTGCGTCGTCGTCGCGCTGAGCTTCCGCGAGCATCTCCACCGGCTCGACATCGCACTCGCGCACGCCCTGCTCGAGAACTTCCGCTTCGTCGGGGCATCGCTGCACCACTGCCAGTGGCTCTACCTCAGCCTGCCGTGGATCAAGCGCCACCGCCCCGAGCTGCCCGTCGCCGACTCGCTGCACATCGTCGAGTACCTGGGGGGCGGCTACCCCGGCATCGCGGCGCAGTACGACGCGTTCATCGACACCCACCACGCCATCTCGCCCGAGCTCGTGCGCTGGCTCACCGAGGTGCAGGGCATCGACGAGGGCAAGATCGCGCTCGCGCCCCTCACCACGCTCACGGTCGACGGCACGAGCAGATTCGAACCGCGGGACCCCCGAGCACCGTTCACGGTCTCGTTCGTCGGGCGGCTCTCGCGCCAGAAACGACCCGATGTGTTCCTGATGCTCGTGCACCGCCTGCGGAAGACGGGCGAGCCGTTCCACGCGATCATGCACGGAGATGGCGAGATGCGCGACATCGTCGATGGTCTCATCGACCGGTTCGGCCTGCGCGGGGTCATCGAACAGCGCTACGAGGACACCCCGGTCTCGGACACCCTCGGGCGCACCGATCTGCTCGTCGTGACCTCGATCAACGAGGGCCTCACCCTCACCACCTTCGAAGCCGTCGCCGCCGGAGTGCCGGTGCTCTCGGCCGATGTCGGATCCCAGCGCACGATCGTGCAGGGCGAGATGCTCGCGCCCCGCCCGGCTCGACCGTTCATCACCGCCGCCGCCCGCGCGGTGTCGAGACTCGCGGCGAGCGAGAAGCTGCGCGAGCTGCGATGGGCCGAGCAGCGCGACCGCGTGGCCGAGTTCGGCGACCTGCAGAGCGCACACCAATGGATGAAGGAGACCCTCGCACAATGGCACGCGTAGCCGCAGTCGTCGTCACGTTCAATCGGCTCGACAAGCTCAAGACGGTGATCGCCTCGATCGAGGCGCAGTCGCACGCGCCCTCGTCGCTCGTGATCGTCGACAATGCGTCGACCGATGGCACCGGGGACTACCTCGCATCGCTCGAGTCGAGTCTGGATCTCGAGATCGTGTCGCTGCCCACCAACTCGGGCGGCGCCGGCGGCTTCTCGGCGGGCATGCGGCGGGGCTACGAGCTCGGGGCCGATTTCGTCTGGATCATGGACGACGACGGCTACCCCGAGCCCGACGCCCTCGAGAAGCTCATCGCTGGCTTCGACGCGGCGGCGTCGGAGCTCGGCGAGCAGATGCCGTTCGCCTGCTCGGTCGTCAAGTACATCGACGGCACCATCTGCGAGATGAACAACCCCGTGCCCACGTGGGATTGGGGCCGGCTGCTCGCGATCGGTCAGAACTCGGTCATGGTGACGAGCTGCTCGTTCGTCTCGGTGCTCATCCCCCGCTGGGCGATCGAGCGCTACGGGCTGCCCTACAAGGAGTACTTCATCTGGTTCGACGACGCCGAGTACACCCTGCGACTCTCGAAGGAGTGCGCGGGGGTGCAGGTGCTCGACAGCGTCACCGTGCACGACATGGGCGTGAATCAGGGCGTCAACTTCGGCATGATCGACGACAAGAACGCCTGGAAGTTCGCCTACGGCATCCGCAATCAGGCGTCCTATCGACGGCACCACCAATCGCTGCCGCACTTCTTCATGTTCGCGGCGCAGGTGGTCGTCGGCATGCGCCGCGGCCGGGTGAAGCGCAGGCTGCAGAAGCAGATGATCAAGAAGCTCTGGGAGGGCTTCCGCTTCGACCCGCAGGTCGACCGGGTGGTGTAGACCGCTCGACTCTCGTCGACCGGCCGACGGGGCGGGGCGCCGCTCGAACACGTCGAGCAAGACCGCTCTCTGGACGCTGTTCAGTTCGCTCGGCCGCGTCCGATGCAATACTTGAATGATGCCTGCTCCACCCCTCGCGCCGTCGGCGCCGAGAACACCTGTCGCGGAGCGGGCACCCCGGTCGCGACCCGCGAGCGGCACCTCCGCGCCGCGGTATCGCAAGGACATCGACGGCCTGCGCGCCGTCGCGGTGCTGCTCGTGGTGGTCTACCACGTCTGGCTCGATCGCGTCTCGGGCGGCGTCGACGCCTTCCTCATGATCTCGGCGTTCTTCCTCACCGGATCGTTCATCCGCCGTCTCGAGGCAGGCCGGCCCCTCGCAGTCGTCGGGCAGTGGATCCGCACCTTCAAGCGCCTGCTGCCCGCCGCGTCCGTCGTCATCGCGGCGACCGTCGTCGCCGGCTCGTTCGTGCTGCCGGCCTCCGGCCACCAGGACCTCTGGCGCCACGCCTGGGCATCGCTGTTCTACTACGAGAACTGGGCGCTCGCGGCCGAGTCGGTCGACTACTACGCCGACACATCGCTCGCCAGCCCCCTGCAGCATTTCTGGTCGCTCTCCGTGCAGGGCCAGGTCTTCTTCCTCTGGCCCCTGCTGTTCGCCGCGATCGCGTTCATCCGGTGGGCACTGGGCCGCCGCAGTGTGCGTCTGGTCGCCCTGGTCTGCTTCCTGCTCCTCTTCGCAGCATCCCTCGCCTACTCCGTCATCACCACGCAGGCGCATCAGGAGAGCGCCTACTTCAACACCGGCGCTCGCCTGTGGGAGTTCGCCGCGGGGTCCGTCCTCGCCATCGTGCTGCCCTGGATCAGCCTGCCCCGCGTGCTCAGCGCGGTCATCGGCTGGGGAGGCCTCGTCGCCCTCCTCGCCTGCGGCATGGTGCTCGACGTACAGGGCGGATTCCCCGGCTATCTTGCCCTGTGGCCGGTGCTCGCGGTCGCCGCCATCATCCTCGCCGGCGCCTCCGACGAACGAGGTTTCGGCCCCTCGGTGCTGCTCGAGACGAAGCCCGTGCTCGCACTCGGACGCGACGCTTACGCGCTCTACCTCGTGCACTGGCCGATCCTCGTGCTCACCCTCATCGCCCGCCGCGGTGAGCCGCTCGGCTTCGTCGGCGGGCTCGTGCTGATCCTCGTCTCGATCGCGCTCGCCCGCCTGCTCACCTGGCTCGTCGACGCGCGCGTGAGACGCAGCGAGTGGGCGAACCGCAGCGACGTGCGCGGCTTCCTCGTGATCCTGCTCTCCGTCGCGCTGGTCGCGGTGCCGCTCACAGCGCTGCAGCACTCCGCCGCCCAGCAGGCCCGCGACCTCGCCGACGTGTCGCAGGCCGAGCTGCTGCGCAGCAACCCGGGCGCCGCGGTGCTGCTGCCCGACTGGAACGGTGAATGGGATGACAGCGCGCCCCGCATCCCGCTGCCGACCGAGCTCGACGCGCAGTGGGGTGGCCTGCCGCAGAACTGCAACTCGCCGGACCTGCCCTTCCTCTCCCACAATATGCGCGACCGGTGCTCGGAGAACGGCTTCGAAGACCCGTCGATGACCATCGCGGTGGTCGGCAATTCCCACCCCGAGCAGTGGCTCGTGCCCCTCAGCGAGATCGCCGAGGAGCAGGGGTGGCGTCTTGTCTCGCCCCTCATGGGAGGTTGCGAGTTCACCCTTCGCAGCGCCGACCTCTACGCCGATCCCGCCTTCGGCGAGGAGTGCCTGCAGTGGAACGTGGAACTCATGGAGTTCCTCACCGAGTTCTCACCCGACCTCGTCATCTCGGTCGGCACCACCGCGTGGCCGACCGACCCGGATGCCGAGCTCGACGCGGGCGAGCAGGAGCGGTTCGTCGAAGGGCAGGACCAGACCCTCGAGATCCTCCGGCAGCAGGGCATCGCGACAGTGCTGCTGCGCGACAACCCCCGATTCACCTTCGACAACTACGTCTGCGTCGAGCAGGCGCGCGAAGCGGACGAGTGCGACGTGCAGCGCTCGCAGGCGCTCGCCGCGGTGAACCCGCTCGAGGCCGTCGTGGGAGCGGGAGTGGCGGCGGTCGACATGACCGACCTCATCTGCCCCGACGATGTCTGCAAGGCCGTCATCGGCAACGTCAACGTCTACCTCGACGACAACCACCTCACGATCGCCTACACCGCGACCATGCGTGCCGCGCTCGAGGAGCGGCTGCTCGCGGCGATCGCTCAGGCGCTGAGCTGGGAGTCCGCGGGCGCGGATCCGGCCGCGGAGGACGCGCAGCCCGGCGAGGAGGAGGCGCCGGCCGACGAATCGGAGGAACCGCTGCCCGACCCCGAGTTCTCAGTGGTCTGAGCTCCGCGCGTCCGGCCCGAGGCCCGGCCGGGCGATCAGCCCGCGGTGCGATCCCCCGGCAGACCCCGGCCGATCAGCCCGCGGAAGAGCACGCGCTTCACCGAGGCCGGCATGAGGCGGTAGACGCCCTTCATGACCACGTTGCGCAGGTACTGTCCGCGCGTCACGAAGCCCATGCGCAACAGCTCCCGCTGCAGTCGCCACTCCGTGCGCGCCTCGACCCAGCCGCCGCGACGCGCGAAGGCCCCCGAGCCCACGCGGTACGCGAGCAGCGGGTCGGCGATGTTCTCGACGCGGGCGCCGTCGTCGATCAGCCGGATCCCCAGCCAGTAGTCCTCCATCTTGCCGAAGGGCTGGTAGCGGCCCACACGGTCGAGGGCGTCGAGGCGGTACATCATGGTGGGGTGGTTGAAGGGGTTGTGGGTGCGGGCGTGCTCGCGGATGCGCTCGGAGCCGACGGGCGGCACGCGCGTGGAGGCGGGCCGGTCGGGATCGTGCTCGAACTCGACCATTCCCGTGCCGACGAGGTCGAACCCCTGCTGCAGCAGCGCCCACTGGCGTTCGAAGCGCCCGGGCAGCGAGACGTCGTCGGCGTCCATCCGCGCCACGACGGGCTGGGCGCACGCGGCGAGGCCGGCGTTGAGCGCGTCGGTGAGGCCGCGGTTCTCGGGCAGCAGCACGACGTTCACCGGGATGGGACTTTCGGCGCCGATCCGCTCGATCTCCCGCGCGAGCGCGTCGGGCACGGGGCCGTCCTGCACGATCACCGCTTCCGCGGGTCGCAGGCTCTGCCCCTGCACGGAGCTCTCGAACGCGAGGCGCAGAAAACCGGGGTCGTCCCCCGCGTACACGGGCAGCAGCAGCGAGAAGGCGGCCTGCGACGATCGTTGGTGCACGGGTCGCCTACCGGGCCGACTTCGAGAGGCGCTCGACCTCGATCATCACGTCGACCGGCACGCCCGTGTCGCGCAGCACCTCGCGCGTCGTGCGCGGGGAGCGCAGCCAGCCGTCGCGCCAGCCGCGACGCAGGCAGTCGCCCAGCTGCGCACGATCGGAGGAGGCCCGGAGGGTGCGCACCCAGCGCCGCGCAGTCGCGGCGATGTACAGCAGCTTCTCCCAGCCGTAGAGCGCCTTCGAGAGGCGGAACACCCACAGCTTGTTGCGCACCTCGTAGTAGAAGCGGGGGCCCGGATCGGCGTCGCTCGAGCCGCGCTTGGCCGTCTTGTGGGTGACCACGGATCGCGGCACGAAGAGCCCGCGCGCGCCGCGCAGCAGTCGGGCCGAGTATTCGAAGTCGTCGTTCCAGAGGAAGTAGTCGGCGATGGGCAGCCCCTGCTCCCGCACCCGCGCGGCGCGCAGGAACGCCGAGACGAACGAGATCGATCGGATCTCCATGCAGCCGACCTCTGCCGCGCGGGAGCGCTCGTCGTTCGAGGCTCGGATCTTGGGCTTCGGCGTGTTCATGGGGTGGTCTTCGCCGTCGGTCCAGACGACCCGAGACCCCATGACGGCGAGGTCGTCCTGTCCGGTGGCGCAGTAGCGCTCGTGCGCGTCGAGCGCTCCGGCGAGCGCGTCGGGCCCCGGCACGGTGTCGTCGTCCATCACCCAGACCCAGTCGATGCAGTCCTCGGCGACGGCCGCCGCGATTCCCGCCGCGAACCCGCCCGCGCCCCCCGTGTTCTCGGTGAGCGGGATCAGCCTGGCCCGCGTGCCCCACTGCTCGAGCAGTTCGGCGGCCACGTCGGCCGAGCCGTCATCCGAGGCGTTGTCGACCACGACGAGGCGGTCGACGGGTCGACTCTGCGCCGCGAGCGCTTCGAGGGATTCCCGCAACAGCTCGCGTCGGTTGTAGGCGACCAGCACGGCCGTCACGTGCATGCGCACACTCCTTCAGAGGATTCGAACCCGCCCAGTCTACTGCGCGGAGTCCCACAGCTCGCGGTAGAAGCCGGCCGCGCGCGACTGCACGACGGCGCTGTACTCGCTCGCCTGCAGATCGAGCATCGACCCCCGGGGCACGTCATCGGCGTCGGCGAGGGCTGAGACGCCGATCCCGGCCCGGTGTCCGTCGAGATCGATGCCGGCCAGCTCGATGAGGGTCGGGTACATGCTGAACTGATCGATCTGGTCGCGCGCGAACCTCACCCCGTCCGGGCTCCAGACCCGATTGAAGATCGTGCGATCCTCGCGGTCTTTCAGCGCGTCCCAGAAGCTCGCCCCGGGTGCCAGCAGTTTCTGATGATCTCCCATCAGCACGACGCTCGTGTCCTCGAGCACCCCTGTCTCGTCGAGGTAGTCGACGAAACCGGCGACCTGTTCCATCGAACAGAACGTGATCGAGGTCATGGCCTCTTCGGTATCCCAGCTGCAGTAGTCGTAGACGCGGGGCCCCTCGTGGGTGTCGAGCGTGAGCAACGTGAGGTTGAATGGCTGGTTCCCCTCGTGGAGGCGAGTCACCTCCTCGCGGGCGCGCTCGAACAAGCGGCGATCGGAGAGCCCCCAGTCGTCGCGGATCTCGGTCTCGCCCGCTGCGCGCCACTCCTGCAGATCGTGGACCTCGTCGTACCCGTGGCTGCGGAAGAAGGCGCCCTTCCCGGCGAAGTCGGCGTCGGCTCCGCCCATGAAGACGTTGCGGTAGCCCTCGCGGGCGAGCACGTCGCCCAGGCACGTGGCGTTCGGCAGATAGCTCGTGACCTCGTTGCCCTCGGACCCCAGCTCGTTGAGATCGACGTTCTCGCCGAGCGCGCCGCCCGAGCGCAGCGGGATGCCGCACTGGGTGCTCACGATGCCCGCCATGGTCCAGCCACCCCCCTCGTACTGGTCGAGGCTCGGGATCGAGTCCCAGCCGGAGGCGGCCTGCTGCACGGGCTCGAGCATGTTCTTGTCGAAGGTCTCGTCGTCGGCCATGGAGTTCTCGACCGACTCGAGGTAGATGACGATGAGGTTGCGGGGGTCGGTGGATCCGCCTCCGTCGGCGCGCATGCCGGGCCCGCCCGCGGCGCTCGCGCTCAGACCGTGGCGCGGCACGACGTAGTAGTCGGCGAGCGTCGCCTCCCCCGACGCCTCGCGGGCATAGGACTGCACGTAGGCCCCGAGGCCGACGGTCGAGCCGAACGCGACCGCACCGCCCACCGGCACCGCGACCACCAGCACCGCGGCGATCCCGCGCAGCACCCAGCCGCGCCGACCCCGCAGCACCCCGCTGCGACGCAGGTCGCGCCGCGACTTCTCCGCGAGCAGCGCGAGCACGAGCACCGCACCCGAGGGAATGAGCAGGATCGAGACGATCGCGCTCGTGACGAGTCCGTCGCCGCCCGCGCCCTCACCGCCCGGCAGGTTCATGAGCAGCTGATCGACGGAGATGGGGCCGAAGGTGCCCGTCACCCAGAGCGCCGCGCCGACGAGCACCGCGCCGATCAGCAGGAGCAGCCAGAACCCCACGATGGCCGCGCCCCACAGGAGACGCGGGCGGCGCTTCACCGCCCGGGCCTCACCGGTTCGAGCCTCGGCCGTCGACAGAACAGCATCACGGTCTTCTCTCGTCACAGTGTCACGAGTCTACGTCCCGTTTACGAGAGTTCACCCGGAGTTCACTTCGCGCGGGGCGCCGCCCCGTCGGGATCGACCTCGGGCGCTCCCGGGAGCGCGTGGAATGATGGTGAGCAGAGGCGGTGCGCCGCACCGCCCGTGCGGGTTGGAGCTGCGATGCGATTACTGGATTCCCCACTGCCGATCGTGGCCGCACCCATGGCCGGCGGGCCGACGACCGTCGCGCTGGCCGAGGCGGTCGGGTCGGCGGGAGCGTACCCGTTCCTCGCCGGCGGCTACAAGGCTCCCGAAGCGCTCGCGACCGAGATCGAGCAGCTGCGACCCCGGGTGGGCGGCTTCGGCGTGAACCTGTTCGTCCCGTCGCGTCTCATCCCCGATCGGGCCTCGTTCGCCGCCTACGCGGATGAGCTGCGCGGCGAGGCCGAGGTCCACGGCGTGCAACTGGATCCCGAACCCGTGCTCGACGACGATCACTGGGATCAGAAGCTGAGACTGCTGATCGAACGCCCCGTGCCGACGGTCTCGCTGACCTTCGGCCTGCCCGACGCGACCGACATCGCCGCACTGCGGAGGGTCGGCACGCGGGTGCTCGCGAGCGTGACGTCTGCGGGCGAGGCCGAACTCGCGCGCGCCGCCGGCGTCGACGGGCTGGTCGTGCAGGGCACCGACGCCGGGGGGCACAGCGCCGTCTTCGACCCCTCCGGGAGCCCTTCGCAGGTCGGCACCGCAGAACTCGTGCGCCTCGTGGCGCATGAGAGCGGGTTACCCGTGGTCGCCGCCGGAGGCGTTCACGGCCCGGACGCCGTGCGCCGCCTGCTCGCCGCGGGCGCCGAGGGCGTCGCGGTCGGCACCCTGCTGCTGCGCACCGACGAGGCCGGCACATCGCAGGCCCACCGCGCGGCCCTCGCCGATCCGGCCTTCGCCGAAACCGTCGTCACTCGGGCGTTCACGGGCCGTCCCGCCCGCGCGCTGCGCAACGGATTCATCGACCGCCACGGGAGCGCCGCACCGGACGCGTACCCCGCCGTGCACCATCTCACCCGCGAGCTGAGAGCGGCGGCGGGCCGCGCCGGCGACACCGACCGCCTGCACCTGTGGGCGGGAACGGGCTACCGCCGCGCGGCGGAGGGACCCGCCGCGGCGGTCGTGCGGCGGCTCGCCGCGGGCGTCTGAACCCGGCCGCACCGGCCGGGCTCAGACCAGCACCCGCTACTCCGCTGGCTCCTCCTGCGGCGAGGCCGCGGCCACGCCCTCGGCGACGAGCTGGTGGATGATGCCGTACTCGGGCAGCTCGGGATCGACGGCCGGCGGCACGAGCTCCACGTTCACCGGCGTGTGCTCGCGGGCCTTCGCCGCCAGGTCGACGAAGCGGCCCAGCATCGACTCGGGGATGTCGGTCTCGACGAGCTGCGTGCCCGCCGCTGCCACCTCCTGGAAGCGCAGCAGCACGTTCGCCGGGTTCATCTGCGCGAGGATCGCGGCCTGCAGTTCACGCTGTCGCGCCATGCGGTCGTAGTCGCCGTTCGCCGAGCCATAGCGCGAACGGGCGTACCACTGCGCGTGGTAGCCGTCGAGCCGCTGCTCGCCCGGCTCGATCCACGCGTCGACGTTCACGAGCTCGCCCGAGTACTCGTCGATCTGCCCGCCGATGGGCAACGGCTCCTGCACGTTCATCGTCACGCCGCCGAGGGCGTCGATCATGGCCGAGAAGCCGTCCATGTTGACGAGCACGTAGAACTGCACCTGCAAACCGGTGATCCCCGTGACCGCGTCCTTCGTGGCCTCGATGCCGGGCGACGAGCCCTGCGACACCGCGCTCGCGTACATGCCGTCGTACGACGGCGATCCCGAATCCTCGAGCTCGGTGATGAGCGAGTTCAGATTGCCCGTGGTGAAGCAGTAGTAGCCGCCGCCGTCGACGACCTCGTAATTGTTCACCTCGTCGCAATAGCCGTACGGGTAGATCTCGGCGAGCGGCGACGTCTCGGGGAACGGGGCGCCTTTGAGCTCGCGCGGCAGGCCGATGATCACCGACTGCCCCGTCTTCGCGTCGACGCTCACGAGCGAGATGCTGTCGGGGCGCAGACCCTCTCTGTCGGCGCCCGCGTCGGCGCCGAGCAGCAGGATGTTGTAGCGGCCGTCGACCGGTTCGACCGCCGGCGCGCCCTGGAAGAGGTCGCCCAGCAGGCTCCGCCCGGCGCCCACCGCCGTGCCGGCCCACGCCGCACCGGCGACCGGCACGATCGTGAGCAGCACCGAGAGCGCCGCCACCGGCACCCGCCAGTTGCCGGGCACGCGCACGAGCCGGGTCAGCCGAAGCGTGTCGAAGCCGAGCACCAGCCACAGCACCGCGTACGCGAACAGCAGCACCTGCACCACGAGCAGCACGACGCCGTTCGTGAAGAACGACAGCGTCGGCACCCGCGCCAGCATCAGGCCGAGCAGCGCCGCGACGCCTCCCGCGATGAGCAGGAACGTGGCGACGAGGCCGAGCCGCCCCAGCCTGCGATTGCCCGCGAGCACCTGCGCGCTGCCCGGCAGCAGGAACCCGAGCACCACGAGCCACCGCGCCCGCTTGCTCATCAGCGGACCCTCGGCGACGTCGGGGTGGCGCAGCGGCCGTTCGAGATCGAGGGTCATGCGCCGTAGCCGCCCGGATTCGCAGACTGCCACGCCCACGCGTCCCGGCAGGCCTCTGCGAGGCTGCGAGTCGTGCTCCACCCGAGGCGCTCGTTCGCGCGACGGGGATCGGCCACCACCTCGGCGACGTCGCCCGGTCGCGGCGGCGCCACCTCGTACGGCACCGGCCGGCCCGAGGCCTGCTCGAACGCGTGCACCACCTCGAGCACGCTCGACCCGACGCCGGAGCCGAGGTTGTAGGTCTCGACGCCCGCGCCGATGCGCTCGAGCGCCGCCACGTGCCCCTCGGCGAGATCCATCACGTGGATGTAGTCGCGCACGCCCGTGCCGTCGGGGGTCGGGTAGCCGTCGCCGAACACGCTGAGGCGCTCGCGCTTGCCGACGGCGACCTGGGCGATGAACGGCATGAGATTGTTCGGGATGCCCGACGGATCCTCGCCGATGCGCCCCGAGGGGTGCGCGCCGACCGGGTTGAAGTAGCGCAGCAGCACCGCACCCAGCTCGGGCCAGGCCCGGTGGGTGTCCCGGATGATCTGCTCGTTCATGAATTTCGACCACCCGTAGGGGTTGGTGAGGCCCACGCCCGCGCGGTGCGACTCGTCGATGGGGGCCACGTCGGGATCGCCGTACACGGTGGCCGACGAGCTGAACACCAGCTTCTCGACCCCCCGCTCGCGCATCAGGTCGAGCAGCACGAGCGTCGAGTCGATGTTCACCCGGTAGTAGCGGGTGGGCTGGGCCACCGACTCGCCGACGGCTTTGAGCCCGGCGAAGTGGATGACGGCGTCGAAGTCGACGCCGTCGAGCGCAGCGGCGGCCGCCGCGCGATCGGCGAGATCCGCCTGGATGACGGGAATCTCGCGCCCCGCGAGCTGCTCCACACGACGCACGGCCTCGGGGCTGCTGTTCGAGAAATCGTCGAGCACGACGACCTCGTGCCCCCGCTCCACCAGCACCAGGGCGGTGTGCGACCCGATATATCCGGCGCCGCCGGTCAGCAATACTCGCATGCCCACTAGGGTACTGGGCCGGAACGGCGGGAAGCCGTCAGGCACCCGGGAAGGTCACATTTCGATTACGGCGACGCCTGAAGCGCAACTCATCGACGCTCTCCCGGCTTTTCCCGGGGAGCACTCAAATACAATGTGTCGCAGGCGCGCGCCGAACGGCGGCGAACCGGCTACACCGAGGGGAGAACGCATGGCCATGCTCACCCTCATCGCCGAGCCGTTCCCCGACTGGGAGGCCGCCGCCCAGACCGCCGCCGCTCGCGATCTCGCGAACGCGGTCGCCGCGACCGCGCCACGCAGCTGCAGTGCGCGCTACCTCATCGCCCGGGGCACCGAGAAGCCCGAGTTCAGCTCGCCGGTGATCCGCGTCGAGCAGCTCCCCATGCGCGCGAGCGTGCTCCCCTACGTCTGGCAGAGCGGCACCACCGCGCGACCGCTCGACGGCGAGTTCGTGCACTCGCTCACCCCGATGCTGCCGCTGCGCTCGCGCGGCGAAGACGACGGCTCGCAGACCTCGGTCACCATCCCCCACAGCCTCGCATGGGAGGCCCCCGCACTGCTCGGCGGGGCGCAGGCGCGCCTCTTCCGCGCGTTCGCCCGCCGCGCCGTCAAGCTGGCCGACGTGCTGCTCACGCCCACCCACGCCACCGCCCGAGTGCTCCAGCGGCAGTACGGAGAGCATCTGCGCGTGCAGGTGCTCCCCCTCGCCCCGCCCTCCGAGTACGTCGCCGGCGACGACGCTGCTGAGCGCCGCACGGCACTCGAACTGCCCGAGCGCTACGCCCTCACCACCGCGATGCCCGGCGAGTTCGGCCGCCTCGAGTGGCTGTTCGACGCGCTGCGCACCGATCCTTCGCTGCCCCACCTCGTCGTGCTCGATGGCCTCGACCCGCGACCGCCGTCGAAGGAGCATCGCGACGAGAACGGCGCCGGAGAGCCGGCCGTGCCCGACGAGCTGCGCGACCGCGTCGTGGTGGTGCGCCCCCGCGAGCTCGCCGACGTGGGCGCCGTCCTGGCCGGCGCCTCGCTGCTGCTGCAGCCCCAGACCTACTCGGGCACGGGTTACACCGTGCTCGGCGCGCTCGGCGCCGGAGTGCCGGTGCTGCACGCCGATCAGGAGGCCACCGCCGAGCTGGTGCTCGACGCCGGCGTCGCAGCCGACGCCTCCGGGCCGTTCGCCGCAGAGTACAGCCGTCTCTTCCGCGACACCGACGCGCTCGCGCAGCTCTCGGTGCTCGCCTGCGACCGCGGGCGCGGCTTCAGCTGGCGCAGCGCCGCGTGGCAGCTGTGGGAGACCCACGCCAACCTCTGAAGACTCGCTCAGCGCGCGTCCACGGCCGCGATGCCGCCGCGAGAGCGCGCGTAGAGCCACGCGATCAGCGCCGACAGCAGCGTCGCAGAGGCGACGAAGCCCGCGGTGGCCCACCAGCCGCCCGCGCCGAACGCGACGCCGCCGAGCCAGCCGAGCACACTCGATCCGGCGTAGTACCCGAGGTTGTAGAGCGGCGGCGCGAGACTGCGCCCCGCCCCCGCCCGCCGGTCGATGAGACCGCTCGCGACGGTGTGCGCCGCGAAGAAGGCGCCGGTGAAGAGCACGAGTCCGAGGATCACGGCGGGCAGCCAGGCGGCCACCGTCAGCGCGAGCCCCGCCACCATGATGGCTGCGCAGCCGAGCAGGGTGCCCGTCGGCGGGATCCGGCGGGTCGCCCGNATGAGCCGCTCTAAAAGCTCTTCGAAAACCACACCCAGCGCGACGAGGCCGCGCCGGCGAGATAGGCGAGGAAGATCCACGAGGCCTGCGCCAGCGAGAGCCCGAACGGCTCGTGCTGCAGCCGGAAGGCGAGGTAGTTGTAGGAGGCCACGAAGCCGCCCATCAGCAGGAACGCCTGGGCCACGAGCACCATGACGCCGGGCGTCCGCAGATTCGCGAGGGTGGCGGGCAGGATCCGAAGGCCTCCCCTCGGCGGCACCGCCGTGGGCGGGATGCGCACCAGGAACACGAGCGTCGACGCGGCGGCGAGCAGTGCGACGGCGCCCATCCCCCACCGCCAGTCGCTCGGCTCGGCCGCCGTGGCGGCGAGGATGCGACCGACGAGGCCGCCGATCGTCGTGCCCGCGATGTAGGTGCCGACCGCGGTGCCGAGCGCTCGCGGGTGCACCGTCTCGGCGATGGCGGTGACCGCGATCGCCGCGAGCCCGGCGAGCAGCAGCCCCTCGACGAAGCGGGCCGCGACGAACCACGCGAAATGCGGGATGAAGGGGGTCACAAGGCCCACCACCATCGCCGCGGACATCGCGATGCGCATGGCGCGCACGCGGCCGATCCGGTCGGAGAGCCTCGCCCAGGGCAGCACACCGAGTGCGACTCCGATAGTGGCGGCGCCCACCGCCCACGACGACTCCCCGGCGGTGACGCCGAAGTCCTGCGCGAGATCCGGCAGTATGCCCTGCGGGGAATACATCTGCGCGAACGTCGCGACGCCCGCGCAGAACAGCGCGATCAGCGCCCGCCGGTAGCGGGGCGTGCCGACCTCCGCTCGCGGGTCGGAGGGACTCGCGGGGCCGTCGCCGTCGCGGGGATCGCGGTCGCCGGAAGACGCTCCGGCGTCCGACCCCTGCGCCACGATCTCCGCACCCGCGCCGACTACTCGGAGGCGATGCGCGCCTGCAGCGCCGCGTTCTTCGTCTCGACCATGTCGGTCAGCTCTTGCGCGTAGTCGGCGAGCTGCTGCGCGATCGCAGGATCGGTCGCGCCGAGGATGCGGGCCGCGAGCAGCCCGGCGTTCTTCGCCCCGCCGATGCTCACCGTGGCCACGGGAATGCCGCCGGGCATCTGCACGATCGACAGCAGCGAGTCGAGACCGTCGAGTTTCGCGAGCGGCACCGGAACTCCGACGACCGGCAGCGTCGTCATCGACGCCACCATGCCGGGCAGGTGCGCCGCACCGCCGGCGCCGGCGATGATGACCCGCAGGCCGCGGGCAGCCGCCTCGCGCGCGTAATTCACCATCTTGTCGGGGGTGCGGTGAGCGCTCACCACCTCGACCTCGTTCGGGACGCCGAAGTCTCGCAGCACCTGCACCGCGTCGCCCATGACCGAGTAGTCGCTGTCGCTGCCCATGATCACGCCGACGAGGGGCGCTGCCGAGGTATCGCTCATGGGTTCCATCGTATCGCCGCGGCGCGCCGGGTTCTGCTGCCGGCTCCGCCGGATCCTGCTCGCTCCGCCGGGCCCGTCCCATCCTGCCCGCTCAGCCGGATCCGCCCTATCCTGTCCGCTCCGCCGGATCAGCCGGCTCCCGGCCTGCAAGCGGCCCGCCCGCCGGATCCAGCAGGCTCTGCCAGGTCGCCCGAGAGCCCGCCCGTCGCGCGGTGGACCCAGCGTCGAACGAATCAGCTTCCAGCGCGGCTGCGCGATCCTCCGGCGATCCACCGCTCGACGGGCTCGCCGTGAGCGAAGGCGCCTCGGGAGGGAACGGCGTGACGCGGGGCGGGCGGAACCGGCTCAGGCGAACGCGGCCGCAGCGGCTCGCGCCTCGGCGAGCGCGGCGTCGAGGGACTCCCCGGTCACCGTGACGTGGCCCACCTTGCGGCCCGGCCGGGGCTGCTTGTCGTAGCTGTGGATCTTCGCGCGCGGATGCGCCGCGAACGCCTCGGCGTAGCGCACGGGCATCGGCCCATCCGCCGGGCCGCCGAGCACGTTGACCATCACCGCGGCGGGCGCTGTCATCGAGGTATCGCCGAGCGGCAGGTCGGCCACCGCGCGCAGATGCTGCTCGAACTGGCTGGTGACGGATCCCTCGATCGAGAAGTGGCCCGAGTTGTGGGGGCGCATCGCCAGCTCGTTGACGAGCACACGGCCGTCGCGGGTCTCGAACATCTCGACGGCGAGCACACCGGTCACGCCGACGCCCTCGGCGACCGCACTGCCGATGCGCGCGGCCTCGTCGAGCGTCTCGTGGCGCTGCACCGGGGCGGGGGCGAGCACCTCGGTGCAGACGCCGTCGCGCTGGATCGTCTCGACGACCGGCCAGGTGCGGGTCTCGCCGCCCGGCCTGCGCGCCACCAGCTGCGACAGCTCGCGGGTGAAATCGACGAGCTCCTCGACGAGCAGCCGGCCGCCCCGCCCGTCTTCGGCGAGCGCCGTGAACCAGTCGCGCACCTCGACCGCGTCGCTCACGACCCGCACGCCCTTACCGTCGTAGCCGCCGCGGGCGGTCTTCACGACGGCGCGACCGCCGTGCGCGTCGATGAATGCCTGCAGCTCGCCCTCGTCCTCGACCGCGGCCCACGCGGGAACGGGCACACCCAGCTCGCCGAGTTTCTCGCGCATCAGGATCTTGTCCTGCGCGTACTGCAGCGCGTCGGGACGGGGGTGCACGGCGACGCCGCGCCGCTCGAGTTCGCGCAGGATCTCGCCGGGCACGTGCTCGTGATCGAACGTGACCACGTCGACGGTCTCGGCGAACGCGTAGACGGTCTCGGGATCCCGGTAATCGCCCATCGCGTCGGCGGCGCGGGCCGCGCTCGATCCCTCGGCCTCGGCGAGCACGCTGATGCGCAGCCCGAGGTGGATCGCCGGGGGCACCATCATGCGGGCGAGCTGGCCGCCTCCGATGACGCCGATCGTGATGCTGCCGCTCTCGAGAGTCATACGTCTTATTCTGCCTTATCGCGCCACCCGCACTCGCGCCTCGCCTCCCCCGATCGCCTCCCTCTGCCCCGATGCCCTCGCTCTTCCTTTCTTCCTCCCTCCCTCTCTTCCTTCGTTCCTACATCTCTTCCTTCCTCCCTCCCTCCCTCCCTCCCTCCCTCCCTCC
>NZ_KB714602.1:572473-587090 GCF_000349545.1 Leucobacter sp. UCD-THU | reverse complement strand
CAGCGAAAACTTCCCTTCCCTTCCCTTCCCTTCCTCTCCTCTTCTCCCCCTCGTCCTCTCCCTCTCCCGCACGCCTCGTCCTACACCCTTGTCGCCCCACAACCGCACCGATCGACGTTCCAGCACCCCGATTCCGGGATCTTCGGTGCGCGAACGTCGATCGGTGCGGTTGTGCAGAGAAGAGGAGCGGACGGAGACGGAAGTTTTCCCTCCTCCTTTCCCTTCCGATCCCCCTCTATCGGCCCGATTCCGGCACCGATCGACGTTCAAACACCCCGATTCCGGGATCTTCGGCGCTTGAACGTCGATCGGTGCGGTTGTGTGGAAAAGGGGAGCGAAAGGAGTTGGAGGTGGAGGGTGACCGCGCCGGCGTCCTCCATTCCGACCACACCCGAGTCCCCACCCGACCCGGATCCCCTCTATCCGATCCTCCTGCACCGCGACCCCTTACTCATCGTCCCTCGCCCCCAAGATCGCCCCTCTCCCTCCTCGATCATTTCCCTCTCCTCTGTCCCGGCCTCTCTCCTTCCTTCCTTCCATCCATCCCCTTGCTCCCCCCTTCCCTCCTTCCCCTTCCTTCCCCCTTCTCTCGCACGCCTCGCCTCACCCGCCCGCCACCGATCGACGCTCAAGCACCCCGATTCCGAGATATTCGGTGCTTGAACGTCGATCGGTGGGTTGGGTGGGCGGGAGTCAGGTCGGGGCGGGAGTCAGGTCGGGGCATGACTCGGCAAAGCAGGGCGAGGGCAACGCGCGCAGCAGGAGCGAGGCCCTGCGGGCAACCCGCCGAACCCCGGAAAGGGAGATGGTTGATAAAGATCAACCATTGGCATATAGTTGATCTTCGTCAACGAAGGTGCCGCGCCGGCAGAAGCCCGGCGACCCGCTCGCGATCCGCCTCGGGCGAGCAGCGACGGGAGCACCGCCCGCACGTCGCACATCGATAAGGACCCGGATGTCACAGCCCTCGCAGCACACCCCCGAAACGGGGCTGCTCACCGGCCGAGCCAAGAACCTCGCGCTCGCCGGACTCTTCCTCGCCAACTTCGTCTCCATGCTCGCCATGAACGTGGTCGGCACCTCGATGCCGATCATCATCGCCGACATCGGAGGCACGCAGGCCGCGTTCACCTGGGTGGTCACCGCCACCATGCTCGCGGCCGCGATCTCGACCCCAATCTGGGGCAAGCTCGCCGACCTCACCAGCAAGAAGGTGCTGCTGCAGGTGGCGATCATCGTCTTCATCGTGGGATCGGCGTTCGCCGGCATGGCGCAGGATCCCACCTGGCTCATCGCATTCCGCGTCGTGCAGGGCCTCGGCGTCGGCGGCCTCGGCGCGCTCGCCCAGATCGTGCTCGCTGAGATCATCAGCCCGCTCGAGCGCGGCAAGTACATGGGCATCCTCGGCGCGATCATGGCCGTGGCCACGGTCGGCGGCCCGCTGCTCGGCGGCCTGCTCACCGACACGGTCGGCTGGCGCTGGAACTTCTACGTCGCGGCTCCCATCGCGATCGTCGCGATCATCATGCTGCAGCGCACCCTCCACCTGCCCACCCGCAAGCAGAAGGTCAAGATCGACTACTGGGGCACGGCGCTCATCTCGCTCGGCTTCTCGAGCCTGCTCATCTGGGTGACGCTCGCCGGCTCCAACTTCGAGTGGTGGTCGTGGCAGACCGTCGCGATGGTCGGCGGCGGTATCGTCGCCCTCGTGGTCGCCGTGCTCGTCGAGCTCAAGGTCGAAGAGCCCCTCATCCCGATGACGCTCTTCAAGAACCGCACCTTCACGCTCGCCTCCATCGCTTCGATCGCGGTGGGGCTCGCCATGATGGGCACCGCCGTCTTCCTCGGCCAGTACATGCAGCTCGCGCGCGGCCGCTCCGTCATCGAGTCCAGCCTGCTGACGCTGCCGATGATGGCCGGCGTGCTGATCTCGTCGACCGTCGTGGGCCAGATCATCACGCGCACCGGCAAGTGGAAGCGCTACATGGTCGTCGGAGCGCTCGCACTGCTCGCCGGCCTGCTCATGATGGGCCAGCTGCGGTACGACACGAACTACTGGTACGTGGGCGTCTCGATGGCCGTGCTCGGCGCCGGCGTCGGCATGACCATGCAGAATCTCGTGCTCATCGTGCAGAACACGGTCGCTCCGACCGAGATGGGTGCCGCGAGCGCTTCGGTGACCTTCTTCCGCACGATCGGCGGCACCGCCGGCATCTCGGTGATGGGCGCGATCCTCGCCCACGAGATCGCCGACTATTTCAAGGAGGGCTTCACCGAGCTGGCGGCGCTCATGCAGACGAACCCCGACCCCGAGGTGATCGCCGATCTGCAGCGGTTCCAGGAGAGCAACGCCATTCCGAAGATCGCCGAGCTGACGGCTCCGGTGCGCGAGATCGTCGAGTCGTCGTACGGCCACGCCATCGGCAACATCTTCCTCGCCGCCTCCCCGGTCGCGATCGTCGCGCTCATCGCGATCGCCTTCCTGCCCAACATCCCGCTGAGCACGAAGAGCAACGCCGAGCGCATCGCCGAGCTGAGCCAGCGCGAGGCCGCAGCCGCGTCCGATGCGGCGGGCACCGCCGCGCACGAGTTCCTCGGCGACGCGGTCAAGGCCGCCACGGGGTCGATCCCCGTGGTGGCGGGCTCCTCGTCGCGCGAGCGGGGCGATGGCGACACCTCTGCGGCGCGCTAGGCTCGACGCCATGGAGGATCAGAGCGACCGCTCCCCGCTGAACGACCAGGCGGGGGCGGTCGCCTCCCATCGCGACGACCGCATCGCCCAGATCATCTCGGAGTTCTCGGAGGTCTTCGCCTTCGCCCGCAGCCACTGGGCGAGTTACGCGCAGGAGGTCGACAGCGATCTGAAGGGCGTCGGCATGATCGTACTGCAGCTCGTGCTGCGCAAGGGGCCCATCACCGCGACCGCGCTCAGCCAGATGCTCGACATGGACAAGGCCGTGGTGAGCCGCCAGATCGCGAAGCTGCGCGAGCTCGGGCTCGTCGAGGCCGAGCCCGCCGCCGAGGACCGTCGTGTGATGCTGCTGACGGCGACTCCGCGGGCGACCGAGCTGCTCGAGCGCATCCGGGCCCGCTGGGCGCACGCCTACCACGAGCGCTTCGTCGGGTGGAGCGCGGAGGAACTCGAGGATCTGCGCGAGGGGCTGCACCGCTTCAACGCCTCGGCGCACGACATCCGCGTCGACGGGCCGGCGGGTCGCTGCACCCGCGACCACACCGCCGAGCAATAGACCGGCACGGCCGCCATGCTCGCGGGCGCCCAGCGCCACGCGACGGGCGCCGACGCCCGGTGCCGCCCGCGCGAGCACGCGCGAGCGGGCCGGGGCGCCGGATCGTCTGCCCGGCTCCTCGGCCCGCTCGCCGCCGCGGGTTCCCCGCGCGGCCGCTCAGGCCCGTCGGCGCAGTCGCCTGACGGCCATCGCCGATCCTCCGGCGATGAGCAGCGCGACCGCGATCGCGACGCCGACCGGGCCATTCGAACCGGTGCGCGAGAGGGCGTCGGCCGATCCGGATCGGCCCGCATCGCCCGCCCCGCCGCCGGTCTGGCCGCCGGTGTCGCCGGAGCCCCCGGGTCCGCCGCCGGTGCCGCCTTCGGCCGCCCTGACCACGATGGGCATGGACAGCTCGGTGCCGTCGGCGCGCACCACCACGAGGCTGTGCCGGCCGGCCGGCGTCCCCGCCGGGATGCGTACCGTGGCCGCGAGCCCGCCCTGCGCGTCGGCCGCCGTCGTGGCGAGCACGACCGGGGCGGAGTGCAGCTCGATGCGCAGCGGCTCCGAGGGCAGGAAGCCGGCTCCCGTCACGGTCACCTCGCCGCCCTGCACGACGGTCCCGGCGCCGAGCGAGACCTCGGGCGGCGCGGCGGGCGCTTCGGCCGGCAGGGCCACGTCGATGTGCTTGATCTCGCGCTCGACCGCGTTGCCGTCGAAGTAGTAGGCGGTCACTCGCAGCCGGTCCTCGTAGAGGGCGGCCCTCAGGCCCACGGGATCGGCGCCGCCGATCCCGGTTTCGCCCCAGTCGCCGCTCGGGCCGTACTGGGTGGTGACCGCCGCGGTGTTCACGATGGTCGGGGCGAGTTCGGCCGCCGGGTCGAAGCGCTGCTCGACCGACCAGTCGTTGAGCTCGGCGGACCAGTGGGTGTGGCTCGTGAGCACGGTGACGTTCGGGTGGGCGGCGAGCAGCGACTGCAGGCGCTCGGTGTCGCGGTCGAAGTCGTTGCGGTTGAAGTTGATGTACGTGCCCGAGTTGGAGTCGGCGAAGACGTGGTGCGAGGCGAGCACGACGGGCTTGTTCTCGGCGCTGTAGTGCTCGAGGCGGGCCCGCAGCCAGTCGAACTGCTCGTCCGAGAGCACCACGAACGGCCCGCTGCCGGTCTGCGAGGGGTAGTCGTGGTACTCGCTGCCGATCCACAGCAGCGGCAGCTCGCCGTCGACGAGCACCTCGCCCCACAGCCCCGTGTTCGGCGAGGTCGAGCCCTCGACGCCGAGGCCGCGCATGCCGGTGCGGTCGAGGAAGCGCTGGATGTAGACGTCGGAGCCGTTGCCGCCGTAGAATTCGTGGTTGCCGATGGTCGACACGACGGTCGGGTACTCTGCTCCGCCGCCGCCCTGCACGGCCGCGAGGTAGCTGTTGTACTGGCTCTCGGTGCCCTGACTCGTCTGGTCGCCGTTCGAGAGCAGCACACCGGCGCGGCCGCCCGGCAGCCGCTCGAACCCGGGCATCACGTTGTTCTGCAGGCGGGCGTTGGCGCCCTGCACGTCGCTGAACACGTCGATGCGGGCGATGGCCTCGGCGTCGGCGGGGAGCTGCGGCAGCGGCTGCACGAGGTGGAGATCGTCGAGCATCCAGGATCCGCCGCCGGCGGGCGCCTCGTAGGAGAGGGCGAATCGCACGGTGGACGCGCCGTCCGGCACCGTGAGCGGCAGTCGGGGCTGCGCCGACTCCTCGTTCTCGGTCATCGTGCGCAGCACGATCGTCTCGCCGGTGTCGAAGACGGCGCTGACGACGGCGGTGCCGCCCGAGCCGCGCACGCGGAGGTGGCTGTCGAAGCGCAGTTCGAGCTTCGCGCCCGCGCTCACCTCGACGGGCGCCGAGGTGAGGGCGCCGGCGAAGGGCTGGGTCGAGGCTTCGGCGATCGCGATGGTGCCGGAGGCGCGGGTGAACGCCTGCCTGCGGTCGGTGCCCTGGGAGGCGACGACGTCGGCGCGGGTGGTGAACTGCCAGGCGCCCTCCGCCTGCCACGCGTCGGCGGCGCCTTCGAACCCGTCGAACCAGAGCTGCGGTTCGGTGGTGGCGCCGAGGTCGCCTGGTGCCGCCAGCACGGTGAGGCTCGTCTCGACCGGCACGACGCCGTCACCGGCGAGCAGGAGCGGAATGGTGCCGTTCGGCTGATCCGCCGGGATCGCGACGCCGAACGACACCGCGCCGTCGGCGCCGGCCGCGGGGATGCCCGAGACGGGGCCGCCCCCGAATGACGCTTCGAGCTGCTGACCGGGGCGCAGGCCGCCCACCTCGACCGTCGCCGTGGAGCCCGGCGCCACGGGCGCCTTGGTGTTGGAGATCACCGCGGGCGTGCGATCGGCCGGGGCGGCCTCCGCGATCGACACGTTGTCGATCATCCAGAACCAGTTGTTCGTGCTCTTCAGGTACTGCCAGCCGAACTGCACGTTCTGCGCGCCCGAGGGCAGGTCGACGGCGAAGGTGTGGGTCTGGTTGAGGCGGTTCGTGCCGAACTGCTCGACGAGCACGGGATCGCCGCCGTCGATCTTCGCGAGCAGCTTCGCCTCCTGGGGCGCCTGGCCCTGCTTGTAGTGGCTGTCGAAGCTGATGGTCACGGCCGCGGCACCGGGGTCGACCGCGTAGGCGGGGGCCCACAGCGTCGAGTCGAAGGTGCCGGTGGCGGGTCGGTTGCTGTCGGAGTGCACGACCGCGACGAGGCCCTGCGCCTTACCGAAGCCGTTGCGGTCGCCGCTGTTGCCGAAGGCCGAGACGACTTCGGCCGGCGTGTGGAAGGTCCAGCCCTCCCAGCCGGCGCGCATGCCGGCGGTGTTCGCGCTCTCGACCGACCACCCGTCGGGGGCCTGCGACGGGGTGCCCGCGGTCTCGAAGTCCTGGGTGTAGGGCGTCGCGAGGGCCGCGGCGGGGGCGGCGACGGCTGGCGCGACGAGCAGGCCTCCGGCGAGCGCGAGCAGCGCTCCTCCGGCGACCGCGCGGGCGGGGCGTCGCGGGGCGCGACGGAATGAACTGTGCAACATGAGGGGCGTTTCTCCTTGTACGGGCGTCGGGCTGTTGCGGAGGGGTGGTGGTGCGTCGGGGTGCGGATGCGCGGTTCTCTCGGGAGCGGGCGGCGCGGCGACCGGCCGCTCGCGCCCCGCGGGCCGTCGCCCGCAGGGGGTTACTGCAGCCGCTTGCGGATCCAGCCGGATGCGAGGTCGACCGCCACGATCACCACGAGGATGATGATGAGGTACGTGAGCATCTCGTCGAACTGGAAGGTCTTGATGGCCTTGTTGATGAGCAGGCCGATGCCGCCGGCGCCGACGAGGCCGAGCACGAGCGAGGACCGCACGTTCACGTCGAAGCGGTAGAGCAGCAGGCCCGTCAGCTGCGGCAGCACGGTGGGGATCGTCGCGTTCGCGACCACCTGCCAGCGGGAGGCTCCTGCGGTTCGCAGCACCTGCTCGGGGCCGGGGTCGATGTCCTCCATCGCCTCCGACCACAGCTTGCCCATCACCCCCGTGTTGTGGGCGATGAGCGCGAGCACCCCCGCGAAGGGGCCGAGTCCGACGGCGGTCACGAAGATGAGCGCGAACACGATGTCGGGCACGGCGCGGAAGAACGAGAGGATGCCGCGCGCGATCTGGTAGACGAAGGCGTTGGGCGCGGTGGTGCGCGCGCCGAGCACGGCGAGCAGCAGCGCGAAGGGCACCGAGATCGTGGTGCCGAGCAGGCCGATCCAGAGGGTGGTGAGCGCGCCTTCGAGGCCCTTCCGCAGCACCTCCCCGCTGAGGTCGGGCGGGATCGCCTCGGACAGGAAGTTCATCATGCCCTGCGCCCCGGTGACGAGCTTCGCGGGGTGGAAGTCGGTGGCCGAGAAGGCGAGCAGGTGCAGCACCACGAGCGCCGCGATGATGACGGACCAGGAGCCGGCGCGGTAGGGGGCCCTCGGGTCCCGGGGCACGGGCAGGTGCCCTTCGGAGCGGCGCTCTCGGGCGGCGGGGGTGAGCGTTTCAGTCACGGGTGCATTCCTCAGAGGTACAGCGAGGCCAGTTCGACGTCGTCGATGTCGGCGGTGGGGGCGTCGAAGACGAGGGCGCCGTCGCGCAGGCCGATCACCCGATGCGCGTACGTGCGCGCCAGGTGGGGCTGGTGCAGCACCGCGGCGACGCCGAGGCCCTCCTCGACGGCGAGATCGTGCAGCAGGTTCATCACGTCGTCGGCCGCCTTGGGGTCGAGCGCCGAGACGGGTTCGTCGGCGAGGATCATGCGCGGCCGCTGGCAGAGCGCACGCGCGATCGCCACCCGCTGCTGCTGGCCGCCGGAGAGGCTTCCGGCGCGGTCGTGGGCGCGATCCGCGAGCCCCACGCGGTCGAGGCAGGCCATGGCCTCCTCCCTCAGCTCGCGCGGGAAGAGCGGTGGCAGCGAGCGCCACCCGGGCAGCCTCGAGAAACCGCCGGCGCACACGTTCTGCAGCACCGTGCGGCGCTGCACCAGATGGATCTTCTGGAAGACGGTGGCGGCGGTGCGTCGCGCCTCGGCGCGTCGCTGGGGGCTCGCCTCGCTCAGGCGGACCCCGGCGATCGTGATGTCGCCGGAGTCCGCCTCGATGAGGCCGTTCACCGCGCGCAGCGTGGTCGATTTGCCCGAGCCGTTGGCTCCGNGTGCGGCGCTGCACCAGATGGATCTTCTGGAAGACGGTGGCGGCGGTGCGTCGCGCCTCGGCGCGTCGCTGGGGGCTCGCCTCGCTCAGGCGGACCCCGGCGATCGTGATGTCGCCGGAGTCCGCCTCGATGAGGCCGTTCACCGCGCGCAGCGTGGTCGATTTGCCCGAGCCGTTGGCTCCGAGGAACGCGACCACCTCTCCCGCGTGCACGCGCATGCTCATGTCCTTGAGCACGACGCGATCGCCGAAGCTCTTGGAGATGGCCTGCACGTCGAGCAGCACCTCGGCGGTGCCGCCCGGCTGCGCCGAGGAGGGGGTTCCGAGCACGGTGACGGCGCTCATCAGACGTCGGCCTCGGTGAGGCCCATGGTGTCGGCGAGGTCGAACAGCGGCTGGTAGGTCTCGTTCGTGACCTCGATCAGCGGGCCCGCGGGGTCGACGCCGAGGAATGCGCTGACCTTCTCGACGTCGGCGGCGTCGAGGCTCAGCAGGGCCTCCTTGACGGCGGTCTTGAACTCCTCGGGCAGGTTGTCGCGAACGGTGATCGGGTCGTTCGGGATCGGATCCGACTCCCAGATCTGCCGGAACTGCGACTCGTCGAAGGTGCCCTCGGAGAGCGCGGTCGCGAGCGTCTGCGAGTTGATCTGCGCGGCGTCGACGGTGCCGTTCACGAGGGCGAGCAGCGCCTCGGGGTGGCCGCCCGCGTAGTCCCACTGCACGTCGTCCTCGAGACCGGCGTCGACGATCGCTGACATCGGCAGGGCGTCGCCCGACGTCGATCCGGGGCTGCCGAGCGCGAGCGTCTTGCCCTTCAGGTCCTCGAGCGACTGCACCGGCGAATCCTTCGGCACCCAGATGCCGCCGGTGTAGGTGGTGGGTGCGCCTTCGGCGTCGCCGAAGGAGACCATCGCGGTTGCGCCGGCGCGCTCGTTGGCGAACACGAAGCCGAGCGGGCCGAACTGGGCGATCTCGAGCTGATCGTTCTCCATGGCGAGCACCTCGGCGGCGTAGTCCTCGGTGATGCTCACCTCGACGGGGCAGTCGAGCTTCTCGGAGAGCGCCTCGGCGAGCACCTGGTAGGCCGGCTCGAGCGACTCGGGATCTTCGTAGGGGAGGATGCCGAAGCGGATCTTGCCGTCGGGGCATGTGGCCGAGGCCTCGCCCGCGGCCGCGTCGGCCTGGGACGAGCACGCGGCGAGGCCGAGGCCCAGCAGTGCGACCGCGGAAGCGGCGAGGATGGTGGTCTTCTTCACGATTCTCCTTGGGTGACAGAGGTCGGTGGGATGGGGTCAGAGGGATGCGATGGTGCGGGCGCCGAGGGCGAGGCCCACGGTCATGCCGACGCCGGTGGTCACGGTGACCACGGAGACGCCGGGGGTCGGGGCGGCGCGAAGGATGTCCTGCTCGTCGCTCGTGGCGTAGAGGCCCTGCCAGCGTTCGAGCACGTCGAGGCGCGGAGCGGCGAGCAGGGCGGCCGTCTCGTCGAGCAGCAGTTGCGTCCAGCGCTCGTCGAGGAAGGGCGGGGCGGCGTCGTGCGCGGCGTGCGAGTCGCCGACGAGCAGGGTGCCGTCGGCCTGCTGGGTGAACATGACGTTGGCGTCGATCTCGAGCAGTTCGGGCCGGGAGGCGAGGATCTCGGCGCGCAGCGCTTCGGCGGAGGAGCCCGCGAACGCGCCGTAGCGCAGCATCGACGTGCCGGTGAGCACGGCGGGGCCGCGGCCCATCGCTCGCGGGGCGCGCACGCGCACCATCTGCAGCGCGCACTGCCGCACGCGGTGGCGCTCGGCCAGTTCGGGGAAGAGGCGGCCGACGAGATGCCCGGCCGCGACCACCACGTGGTCGGCCTCGATGCGGCCGCGGCTGGTCTCGACCGATCCCCCGCGCGCCCCGCGCACGGTCGTCGAGAAGCGCACCTCGCCCCGCTCGTGCGCGTGAACCCAGGCGGCGATCCGGGCGACCGCGGTGCGGGGGTCGGCGGTGAGATCGGCGGGCAGCAGCGCACCCGCGCGCAGATGGGCGGGATCCGGGATCCGCAGCAGCTCACCGGCTTCGGCACCGGTCACGAGCCGCGCCCCTTCGGGGGCTCGCTCGGCGATGAACTCCTGCAGCACCGCCTCCTCCGCGGCCGAACGGGCCACCGCGAGCGTGCCCGAGCGGCGCGCCTCCACCCCTGCGCGCTCGACGAGCGAGAGCCAGAGCGGGTTCGCCTCGAGTGCGAGCTCTCCGAGTTCGCCGGCCTGCGCCGACGTGCAGACGTGGCCGAAGTTGCGCACGCTGGCCAGCACGGCCGAGGCGTCCTGCTCGAGCACCGTCACGCGGTGGCCGGCGTCGAGCGCGGCGACGGCGTGGCCGAGGCCGACGATGCCGGCGCCGACGATCACGACGTGCGGGGCATGGGTGGAGGGGGTCATGCATTCGATGGTGAAGCCTGAAAAGTAATCATGACAACTTTCCGGAGGGGTGTTCTTGAAGCGTTCACGATGCGCAACCGGCAGGTGGGAGATCGTCACGATTCGTTCACCTGACGGCCACCGGCGAGCATTTCGACTAGTACAGACAACTTGTAGACTGACCGCATGACCGACAGCTCACCGCTCCACGCCAAGCTGTACGCCGAGATGGTGCACCGCATCCGCACCGGCGTCTGGCAGCCCGGCGACCGCGTGCCCAGCGAGAAGTCCCTCGTCGCCGAGTTCGGCACCTCGCGCGGCCCCGTGCGCCAGGCGCTCGCGGCGCTGCGCGCCGAGGGCATGATCATCGGGCGCCGCGGCGCGCCGCCCCGCGTGCAGCGCACCGCCCCGGCGCAGTCGTTCGACACCTTCATGTCGTTCACCGAGTGGGCTCGCGAGCTCGGGCTCGCCCCGGGCCAGCGCGTCATCGAGGCGAGCCGGCGCCCCGCCACCGAGGACATCGCGCGCGAGCTGCAGCTCGAGCCCGACACCCCCGTCGTCGAGATCATCCGGCTGCGGCTGCTCGACGACAAACCCGCCATGCTCGAGCGCTCCCTCTTCCCCTACGAGATCGGCAGGCACCTCATCTCGGCCGACCTCGACCACGGCAGCATCTACCAGACGCTGTGCGCCGCGGGTGTCGTGCCGGTGCGCGCCCGCCACGTGATCGACGCCATCGCGGCCCACCCGCTCGAGGTCGAGCAGCTCCACGTGAGTCCGGGCGCACCGCTGCTGCGCGTGCGCCGTCTCGCCTACGACGAGTTCGGCACCGTCATCGAGACCGCCGACGACCGCTACCTGCCGGCGATGGCCACCTTCGTGGTCGAGAACAGCGCCGAGCACCGCACCCCGCTCACGCGCCAGGCCGGCAGCACCGGCGTCGACCTCTTCGAGCGCGCCGGCTGATCCGCGTATCGCCGCACCCCGCGTCACCCCTCCGTTCCGCTCACCCGCGCAGCGGCAGTCGCATCGCCCCGCGCCGTCACCCGCGAGGCGGCGCGTCGCAACTCCCCCGCGACCCCACCCCTAGGAGAACCCGCATGATCACTCTCGCCGTCTTCGACATGGCCGGCACCACCATCGACGACGGCGGCGCCGTCTACGACGCGCTGCGCATCGCGGTCGAGGAGACCGGGGCGTCGGTCTCCCCCGCCGACCTGCAGGCGTGGATGGGCACCGAGAAGCGCGCCGCCATCACCGCCCTCATCGAACTCGGCGGCGGCGATCCCACGCAGCCCGCCGACAAGGTCGATGTCGCCTTCGAACGCTTCCGCGCGATCCTCGACGAGCTCTACACCGCCCAGACCCCGACCCCGATCGCCGGAGTGCCCGAGGCGATCGCCGACCTGCGCGCTTCCGGCGTGCAGGTCGCGCTCACGACCGGGTTCTCGCGCGATGTGGCCGAGGGCATCCTCGACCAGCTCGGCTGGGCCGTCGGCGCGGACGGCGGCGAGCGTGCCCCGGGGACGGCCGTCGACGCGCTCGTCTGCGGCGACGAGGTCGCCGCCGGCCGCCCCGCGCCCTACATGATCCACCGGGCCATGGAGCGCACCGGCACCCTCGCGGTCTCGGAGGTGCTCGTGGCCGGCGATACCGCCGTCGACGTGCAGGCAGGCGCGAATGCCGGTGCGGCGGTCACGATCGGCGTACTGTCGGGCAAGCTCGACCGAGCGGCCTTCGAGGGGCAGCCCTTCACGGCGCTGCTCGACTCGGTCGCCGATGTCTCGACACACCTCGCCAGCTGCTGAGCGCCCACGAATCGGCCCGACTTGGTCTCACCATCCCCGCTCAAAACCGGGGCGTTGGTGGGACGAAGTCGGGCCGATTGCGAACCCCGCGCTACCGGTTCGCCGCGACGGGCGCGCCGATCCCGGGATCGATCTGCGTCGGCCCCGACGCCGAGGGGCGCACGTCGAAGTCGAAGATCTCGACGGGCAGGTACACCGTCGAGCAGGAATTCGGGATGTCGACCACACCCGAGAGGCGCCCCTCGATCGGCGCGGCGCCGAGCAGCAGGTAGGCCTGCTCGGGGCTGTAGCCGAACTTGGTGAGGTAGTCGATCGCGTGCAGGCACGCTCGCTGATACGAGAGATGCGAGTCGAGGTATCTCTGCTCGCCGTCGAGCGTCACCGAGGTACCCGAGAACGCGAGCCAGTGGCTGTAGTTCGGCTCGACGTTGCCCGGCATGAAGATCGCGTTCTCGCTCACCCCGTACGTCTCCATGCCGCCCGGGATGATGTCGACGCGCAGATCGATGAAACCGCCCATCTCGATCGCCCCGCAGAACGTGATCTCGCCGTCGCCCTGCGAGAAGTGCAGGTCGCCCACCGACAGGTTCGCCCCGTCGACGAAGACCGGGTAGAAGACGCGAGAGCCCTTCGTGAAGTTCTTGATGTCCTGGTTGCCGCCGTTCTCGCGGGGAGGGGCGGTGCGCGCCGCCTCCGATCCGACGCGCGCCCACTCGCCGCGGTCGAGCCCGCCGAGAATCGCGTGCTCCGCTTCAGGCGGCCGAGCGAGCGGCGGCACGCGATCCGGATCCGTCGCGATCAGGGCCGCCTCGCGCGCGTTCCACGTGCGGAGCAGTTCTGCCGAGGGCGCGGTCCCCATGAGGCCCGGGTGGATGATGCCGGTGAACGAGACCCCGGGAACGTGCCGGGAGGTCGCGGTCTGGCCCGCGAAATCCCAGACCGCCTTGTACGCGTCGGGGAACTGCTCGGTGAGGAAGCCGCCTCCGTTGTTGCGCGAGAAGATGCCCGTGTAGCCCCAGCCCTGGCCCGCGAGCGGCCCCGAATCCTCCTGCGGGATCGGGCCGACGTCGAGGATGTCGACGATGAGCAGATCCCCCGGTTTCGCCCCCTCGACGCGGAACGGCCCGCTCAGCGTGTGCACCGTCAGCAGAGGCGCCTCGAGGATGTCCTGCGCGGAGTCGTCGTTCTTGATCGCCCCGTCGAACCACTCGCGGCAGTCGACCCGGAAGCTGTCGCCCGGCTTGACGGTCGCGACCGGAGGGATCTCGGGGTGCCACCGGTTGTGACCGAGTTTCTCCTGATCGACGAAGCGTTTACTCGAGTCCAGTCTGAAGATGTGCTCTGGCATGGTGGTCTCCGTTTCTGTGGTGACGGCTGCGCTGCCGCCGGGTGTTCGGATGTAACGGTCTTCGAGGACTCGGATCAGGGACGCGGCAGCTTCGCGTGCAGCGGGTGACGAGTCGTGGACTGGGCGCGGCGCGAAGCCGACGGGGGCACACCGCTCACGATCTCGGGCTCGGAGGCGCTCTTCGCAGACCGCTCCATGAGCTGGAACGCCGAAGTGCCGCTGCGTGAGAGATGCGGCGCCGTCACCGAGCGTCGCGCCCGGGCGCCGCACACGCGGCAGTCGGTCTCCCGGGGCACCTCGGCCATCGAGTAGAGGGCGTCGAAGCGGCACCCCTCCGAGCATCGGTACGAGTAACTGGGCAACCGGACCCCCTCGGAACTCAGATGCCGAGCAGGAGCATTCGGCCTCTCCGTCGAGCGGGCCACCGGGTTCGGAGACCCATTGCCGCCACCATAACCGCGCCGCTGTGCGAAGTCAACGGAGTCGGCCGCGGGCGCTCCGCAGGCCGGGCCGCCGCTCCCGCTCACCGATCCCGCCCGCGCACCGGGCCGCCGCTCCCGCTCACCGATCCCGCCCGCGCGCCGGGCCGCCGCTCCCGCTCACCGATCCCGCCCGCGCCTCCCGTCTCCCCACGCTCTCCCGCGCCCCCGCTCCCGCTCCCGCCGATGGATCGGCCCACCTTCGTCCCATGACGAAGCCCGATTCGGGCGGTGTTCATGAGACGCAGTCGGACCGATCGTGACCACCGAGGCGGCGGGAGGCGACCGGCAGAGCTCGCCGGCAGGTCAGACGCCGCGCACCGCGCGGGCCGCCGCGATGGCCTTCCCCAGTCTGCGCAGAAAGGCGGAGGGGTCGCGCAGGTCCAGCGCCGTCACCGTGAGCACCCGCCACCCGGCATCGATCATCGCCTCTCGGCGGGAGTTGTCGAGGCGCCGCTGCTCGACGCCGCCCTGCTGGTGATAGACGCCGTCGTACTCGATCGCGATCTTCCACTCGGGATATCCGAGGTCGGCGTGGAGCACCCGCCCGTCGACCGGCACGCTGCAACAGGTCTGCGGGGTCGGCAGCCCCGCGTTCTCGATGAGCAGCCGCGTGAGCGACTCGGCGGGCGACTCCACTCCGGTGCGCAGCCTCGGCAGGGCTTTTTCGAAGCACTTTTACCGACTCCGGC
>NZ_KB714602.1:536036-572456 GCF_000349545.1 Leucobacter sp. UCD-THU | reverse complement strand
GCGCGATCTCGAAAACGGCTTCGAAAACTGCCGGAGATGAGGAAATCGCCGGCCATGATCACCTGCTCCAGCGGGTACGCGCCCGCCAGCAGCGCCCAGACTTCAGCCGGTGAGGGCAGCCAGAGGGGCTCCAGCGGCGTCTCGAGCAGGGCCCCGGCGCGCACCTGGTGGCCGCGGATTCCCCGCCGCTCCGGGGGCTTCATCGGCCGCACCGCGCCGACCTCGAGGTCGCGGGGCTCGCGCAGCAGCGGAATGTCATACGCCAGCGCGGCAGTCGCGCGGGAGAGGAACAGGCCCGGACGCATGAGGGCACGCGCACCCGCGATCCGCGTCTCGAGCAGTGCAGGGTCCGCGTGGCCTTCCACCAGGATGCCGCGGAAGACTCGCTTCGTATCACCGCGATACAGGCGCCATCTCGGAACCCCGCCCTCGAGCAGCGCGGCGACCGGCACGGCAGGGCCCTGGTCGAAGGGAAGGCGGATCTGCTGGAGCGGCTTCATACGACGACGTTAGGCGGCGGCGAGAGGCCGATGCTCGCTATCCACAGACGCCGAGCCCGACTCCGGCAGGCGCGCCGTAACTGTGGATAACTCCCTCGACTGAATCCGCCCCACTTCGTCCCCTGAAGCGCGGGGTTCCGCCGACTCCTGATGGGAGGAAGTCGGGCCGATTGAGAGGGTGGGAGAGGGGCGGGCGGGACAACGCCCGCGGGGCGGGGAGCCTACGCGGGCACGGGCACCAGCGAGTCCTCGCGCAGCGAGGCCGACACCATGATCGGCAGGTGGTCGGAGAGGCCGCGGTTCAGGGTGCGCACGCTCGAGATGTCGATGCCCGAGGAGGTCGCGAAGTCGAAGTGGCCGCGGAACATCTTGTAGCGCGTGTAGGTGCGCTTGTCGCTGAGGCTCAGCTCGTAGCCGTGGTCGCGCATCTCGGTGTCGAGGCGCCCCTTGAAGACGGGGTAGTTGTAGTCGCCCACCATGAGCGCCGGCAGACCCGGGCCGAGCGCGCGAAGCTCGCCGAGGGCGGCGTGGATCTGGTGCCTGCGCAGCGAGTTGAGCGCGGTGAGCGGGGCCGCGTGGAACGACGCGACGACGAAGTCGCGGCTCATCTCGGCGTCGTGCAGGCGCGCGCCGAGCAGCCGCTCGTGGGCGGGCGCGAGCAGCCGGTCGTGCAGCGACTTCTTGAGCTGGAAGGTGTGGGCCGATCGGGCGAAGAACCGCTCCTCGCGCACGTACATCGCGAGGCCGAGCCGGTTGCGCTCGGTGGCGTGCACGAGTCTCATGTGGCCGAGGTGCGCGGGGAGGGCGATCGCCTCCGCCTCTTGCAGGCAGAGCACGTCGATCTCGTGATCCTCTGCCAGCGCACCGATCTCGGTGACGGCCCGGTTCTTGCGCAGGTTGTAGCTGACGACCTTCATGCAGCTCCCTTCCTCGGGTGGGCGTCGGAGTCCGACAGCACTACCTTACGCTCGTGGAGCTGAACGCGCCGATACTCTCAGCGCTTGCATGGGTGGGACAGTCGGGCCGTTCAGTCGAACGGCAACCGCGCGGCTTCTGCGGCGAGCGCCTCGCGCACCGCTGCGAGCGCGGGGTGGCGGCCCTGCGAGGCGCGCACAGCGGTGAAGACGGTGCGGTGGGGGCGGTCGGGCAGTTCGATGAGCCGCAGCCGCGGCGCGGCGCCGACGTGCACGAGGCCCGGCAACAGGGCGACCGCGTTGCCGGACTCGATGAAGCCGATGTGCGCCTGCAGGTCGGCGGTCTCGTAACGCACGTCGGGCTCGAAGCCCGCGGTGCGGCAGGCCTGCTCGGCCCAGTGCCGCGTCGCCGCGCCCTGCGGCTCCATCACCCAGGGCAGTTCGGCGAGGTCCTCGATGCGCTCGGCGCGATCGAAGCGCGGGTCGCCGGCTCCGCTGGGCGGCACGGCGAGACGGATCGGATCCCGGGTGAGGGGTTCGCGATCCAGCCCCTGGAAGTGCTCGGCGGCGTGGCCGGGGTACTGCTCGGCGACGACGAGGTCGAAGCTGCGGATCCAGGTCTCCTGCAGCGCGGCGCCCGGTTCGTACTGCACCACTTCGACGCGCAGGCCCGGGTAGCGCTCGCGGAGCCTGCGCAGCGCGCCGGGCAGCACCGAGAGCATCGCGGTCTGGAACGCGGCCACGCGGATCGTGCCGACGACTTCCTCGCGCACGCGGTGCAGGGCGGCCTCGGCGCGTTCGAGACCGGCGAGCAGCTCGGCGGTCTCGGCGACGAGCACCTCGCCCGCGGGTGTGAGCTCGAGCGTGCGGCCGGTGCGCCGCAGCAGCTGGGCGCCGGCTTCCCGCTCGAGCACGGCGAGCTGCTGGGAGACGGCGGAGGGGCTGTAGTTGAGCGCCTCGGCGACGGCGGCGACGGTGCCGCGGGCGTGCAGCTCCCAGAGCAGCCGCAGGCGCTTCATCTCGAGCATGGGGGCCTTTCCGGGCGGGGATCCCGATGATTCAGTTCTGCTTCATATTACGCGGTGAAAAGAATCGCTTTACTTCACGCTCGACGCGGCTCACACTGGCCGGAGCAAGCACACCCGCTCAGACGCGCCGTGCGTCCCCCAGAAAGGTCAGCCGTGAGCAGTCGCACCGCAGGCACCGCCGCCCGCCCCCAGGATCTCGCCGAGCCCGCCATCGCCCTCGTGCGGCGCTGGCTGCGCGAGGCCTCCGAGTTCCCCGTCGACGCCTCCGCGGCGCGCCTCGCGGGCGTGCTGCGCGATCCGAACGGCCTCGACTTCACCGTCGGCTTCGTCGACGGGGTGGTGCGCCCCGAAGACCTCGGCGCCGCGGCGAAGAAGCTGCACGAGCTCACGCCCCTCACCCCGGGGTTCCTGCCCGCTCCCATGCGCGGCGCCATCGGCCTCGGCGGCGCCTTCGCGAAGCCCCTGCCCGGTGTGGTCGTGCCGATCGCCCGCCGGGTGCTGCGCCAGATGGTGAGCCACCTCATCATCGACGCGAGCGATGCGAAGCTCGGCCCCGCGATCGCGAAGATCAAGCGCGACGGGGTGCGCCTCAACATCAACCTGCTCGGCGAGGCGATCCTCGGCGAGCACGAGGCCGAGCGGCGGCTGGCCGGCACGCACCGGCTGCTCGCCCGGTCCGACGTGGACTACGTGTCGATCAAGGTGTCGTCGACGGTCGCGCCGCACAACCACTGGGCCTTCGACGAGGCGGTCGCGCACATCGAGCAGCAGCTGGTGCCCCTCTTCGAGCGGGCGAACGCGGCCAGCCCGAAGAAGTTCATCAACCTCGACATGGAGGAGTACAAGGATCTCGACCTCACCATCGCGGTGTTCAAGCGGATCCTCGAACGCCCCGAGTTCGCGCGGCTCGAGGCCGGCATCGTGCTGCAGGCGTATCTGCCCGATGCGCTCGGCGCGATGATCGACCTGCAGGAGTGGGCCGCGCACCGGGTGGCCCACGGCGGGGCGCCCGTCAAGGTGCGCATCGTGAAGGGTGCGAACCTGCCGATGGAGCACGTGGACGCCGCGATCCACGGCTGGCCCGCGGCCACGTGGGGCAGCAAGCAGGATTCGGACACGAGCTACAAGGCCGTGATCGACTACGCCCTCACCCCCGATCGGGTGCAGAACGTGCGGATCGGCGTCGCCGGGCACAATCTCTTCGACGTGGCGCTCGCCTGGCTGCTCGCGAAGGAGCGCGGCGCCGAGGCCGGCATCGAGTTCGAGATGCTGCTCGGCATGGCGACCGGGCAGGCCGAGGCGGTGAGGCGCGAGGTGGGGTCGCTGCTGCTCTACACCCCCGTCGTGCACCCCGAGGAGTTCGACGTCGCGATCGCCTACCTGATCCGCCGCCTCGAGGAGGGGGCGAGCCAGGAGAACTTCATGTCGGCGGTGTTCGAGCTGCACGACGACGAGGCCCTGTTCGCACGGGAGGAGCAGCGCTTCCTCGCATCGCTCGACGACCTCGCGGGGATCACCGGCGACGGCACCCCCGAGTCGTACGACGTGCCGAAGCCCAACCGTCGGCAGGACCGCCGGCACTACGACGACGCCGGCGCGGAGGCCCGCGTCGAAGCCCGCGTCGCGGCAGGCCGGCGCGGCGAGTTCGAGAACACGCCCGACACCGACCCCGATCTGCCGGGCAACCGGGAGTGGGGCCGCGCCATCGCCGGCCGCATGGCCGCGTCGCAGCTCGGTTCCCAGCTCGTCGAGTCGTCGCGCATCGGCGACGAGAGCGCGCTGGACGAGGTTGTCGAGC
This sequence comes from Leucobacter sp. UCD-THU, assembly GCF_000349545.1. NCBI lineage: Bacteria > Bacillati > Actinomycetota > Actinomycetes > Micrococcales > Microbacteriaceae > Leucobacter > Leucobacter sp. UCD-THU. The sequence continues at coordinate 568,216 of NZ_KB714602.1, read as the reverse complement.
GCGGCGTCGCCGCCGCCGACGCCTGGCAGGCGCTCGGCGCCGACGAGCGCGCCCGCATCCTCATCCGCGCGGGCGAGCGTCTCGAGGCGCGCCGGGCCGAACTGCTCGAGGTCATGGGATCGGAGTGCGGCAAGACCCTCGACCAGGGCGACCCCGAGGTGAGCGAGGCCATCGACTTCGCGAACTACTACGCGATGCTCGGCCAGCTGCTCGAGCAGGTCGACGGCGCCGAGTACCGACCGCAGAAACTCATCGCGGTGATCCCGCCCTGGAACTTCCCGGTGGCCATCCCGGCGGGCGGCGTGCTCTCGGCACTCGCCGCGGGATCCTCGGTGATCATCAAGCCGGCCTCGAACGCCGCCCGCTCGGGCGCCGTGATGGTCGAGGCCCTGTGGGAGGCGGGCGTGCCCCGCGAGGTGCTGCAGTTCGTGCAGTTCGCCGAACGCGGGCTCGGTTCGAAACTGGTCGCCGATCCGCGCATCGACCGCCTCATCCTCACCGGGGCGTACGAGACCGCCGTCGCCTTCCGCGAGCTGCGGCGCGATCTGCCGATCCTCGCCGAGACGAGCGGCAAGAACGCGATCATCGTCACCCCCAACGCCGACCTCGACCTCGCCGCGAGAGACGTCGCGCAGTCGGCCTTCGGCCACGCCGGCCAGAAGTGCTCGGCCGCGTCGCTCGTGATCCTCGTCGGCTCCGTCGCGACCTCGAAGCGCTTCCGCGGGCAGCTGCTCGACGCGGTGCGCTCGCTCGAGGTGGGCACGCCCGAGCATCTCGAGACCCAGATGGGCACCATTATCGCCGCGCCCGACGGCAAGCTGCTGCGGGGGCTCACCACGCTCGGCCCGGGCGAGCGGTGGCTCGTCGAGCCGCGCCCGCTCGCGAGCGACAGCCCGCTCGCGAGCGACGGGCAGGGCGGCAACAAGCTGTGGAGCCCCGGGGTGCGCGACGGCGTGCAGCGCGGCTCCGAGTACCACCTCACCGAGTACTTCGGGCCGATCCTCGGCATCATGACCGCGAAGACCCTCGACGAGGCGATCGATCTGGTGAACGAGATCGACTATGGCCTGACGAGCGGCCTGCACTCCCTCGACCGCGACGAGCTCGCGCGCTGGCTCGACCGGGTCGAGGCGGGCAACCTGTACGTGAACCGCGGCATCACGGGCGCGATCGTGCGAAGGCAGTCGTTCGGCGGCTGGAAGAAGTCGGCCATCGGCGCCGGCACCAAGGCCGGCGGCCCCAACTACCTGCACGGTCTCGGAGACTGGGCCGACGCCCCGGTGCGGGGCGAACTGCGCGCCCCTCGTCCCGCGGCGGCCCCGCTGCTCACCGCCGCGCAGCAGGCGGGCGTCGCGGGCGACGAGCTCGTCTGGCTGCGCGCCGCGCTCGGCTCGGACGCCGCAGCGTGGGAAGCGGAGTTCGGGATCGCCCGCGACGCCTCCCGGCTGGACGTCGAGCGCAACCTGCTGCGCTACCTGCCGGTGCCCGTGACGATCCGCCTCACAGCCGACGCCCCGCTGCACCGGGCGGTGCGCGCGATCGCCGCAGGAATCGCCGCCGGGGCCGCTCCCGTCGTGAGCACGCCGGTCGCCCTGCCTCAACCCGTGATCGCGGCCCTCGTCGGCGCGCGCGTCGAACTGCACTTCGAGGACGACGAGGCATGGAAGGACCGGGTGCGCGACCTCGCGGCTCAGGACGGTCCCCACGCGGGGGCGCGCATCCGCATCGTCGCCGGCGAGTCGCGCGCGCGCGAGGTCTCCGAGGCCTACCGGGTCGCGGCGGGCAAACCCGACATCGCGGTCTACGGCGGCGAGGTCGTCTCGGCCGGCCGGGTCGAGATGCTGCCGCACCTGCACGAGCAGGCGGTGTCGATCACCGCTCACCGGTTCGGCACGCCGAACCGGCTCTCCCAGGGTCTCATCTGACCCGGGCCCTTCGCCTCGGACCCCGTCCGAGGCGAAGGGCCGCACCCGGGAGTGTGCGAGAGTGGAACCGCATCAGGATCCGCCCGAGCTCCCTCCAGCCACACCATAGAAAGGGACGACGATGTCCGACCAGGTCTTCCTCTACATCGCCCTCGGGCTCTACTTCGCGCTCATGCTGTTCATCGGCTACATGGCGTTCCGCAGGACGAGCGACCACGAGGGGTACATGCTCGCCGGCCGCGGGCTGCCGCCCTGGGTCGCCGCGCTGAGCGCGGGCGCCTCCGACATGTCGGGGTGGCTCATCATGGGCCTGCCGGGGGCCATCTACGCCACGGGCCTCATCGAGGGCTGGATCGCAGTGGGCCTGCTCATCGGCTCCTACCTCAACTGGCGCCTCGTCGCGCCCCGACTGCGCGCCTACACCGAGGTCTCCCGCAACTCGATCACGATCCCGAGCTTCTTCGAGAACCGCCTGCGCGACCGCTCGCGGCTGCTCCGCAGTGCGGCGAGCATCATCATCCTCGTGTTCTTCACCCTGTACGCCTCGTCGGGCATGGTCGCCGGCGGCGTCTTCTTCGAGAGCGCGTTCGGCGGCGAGTACATCGTCGGCATGGTGATCGTGACCGCGGTGACGCTCGCGTACACGCTCTTCGGCGGGTTTCTGGGGGCCTCGCTCACCGATGTGGTGCAGGGTCTCATGATGGTCACCGCGCTCGTGATCGTGCCGATCGTGGCGATCGTGAACATCGGCGGGTTCAGCGAGACCGCGAGCATCGTCGAGACCGTCGGATCGGGCAACCTCTCGATCTTCGGCGGCGCCGAGCTCGGCGCCGGCGCCACCGCGCTGATCGTGATCTCGGGCCTCGCCTGGGGCCTCGGCTACTTCGGCCAGCCGCACATCATCGTGCGCTTCATGGCGCTGCGCAGCACCCGCGACGCTGCGAGCGCGCGCCGCATCGGCACCAGCTGGCAGTTCGTGTCGCTGCTCGGCGCGGTGAGCGCCGGCCTCATCGGCATCGCCTACTTCGACAAGTTCGGCGGCGCGCCGCAGAACCCCGAGACCGTCGTGCTGCTGCTCTCGCAGACGCTGCTGCACCCGCTCGTGTCGGGTCTCGTGCTCGCCTCGGTGCTCGCGGCGATCATGAGCACCCTGTCGAGCCAGCTGATCGTGTGCTCGTCGGCGCTCGTCGAGGACATCTACCGCGCGGTGAAGAAGACCCCGCCGAGCCAGCAGACGCTCGTCGTGCTCGGCCGCGTCGGCGTGCTGCTCATCGCCGTGATCGCAGCGCTGCTCGCGATCACCCCCAACGACACGATCCTGGGCCTCGTGGCTTTCGCGTGGGCCGGCTTCGGCGCCGCGTTCGGGCCGATCGTGCTGCTGAGCCTCTACTGGCGCAGGCTCACCAACTGGGGCGCACTCGCCGGCATGGTGTCGGGTGCGATCGGCGTCTTCGTCTGGCCGCTGTTCGAGACGGGGCTCTACGAGCTGCTGCCGGCCTTCGTGCTCGCGCTCCTCGTCGCCGTGGGGGTGAGCCTCGCCACCTACCGGCGCAACGAGGAGATCGAGCAGGAGTTCACCGACACCGGCGCGATGATCGCCGTCGGCAAGCAGCGGTAGCGCGGAAGCGCCCCGCGCTCAGCTGATGCGGCGCAGCGTCACCTCGAGCGTGCCGATGACGAGACGCTCGGTGACGGGCGTCTCGCGGGCGGCCTCGAGCGGCACCTGGTCGCCGCGCTCGTCGACGAGGGCGACGCCGTTCGTGGAGTCGAGATCCTCGATCGTCCACGACTCGCCGGCGCGGCGCAGCCGGGCATGCGACTTCGAGAGGGTGCGCGTGGGATCGGCGATTTGCAGCACGCCGCCGTCGTCGCGGGCCTCGGGCTTGCGGCCCACCACGATGTCGTCGCCGCGCAGCTCGAGCACTTCGCCGTCGGGCAGTTCGAGCCCCCAGCGCGCGCGGCGCGGAACGACGACGGTGCGGTCGAGCTCGTCGTCATCTGCGGAGGGCGGGGCGGCATTCGCGGCGGCTGCCGCGGCGGTGGCCGGGTCTGCGGGATCGCCCGGCCGGTGCTCGGAGCGCGCGGTCTCGGTGTCGGGACCGGGTGCGGCGCTCGAGTCGGGGTTCGAGTCGAAGATGGACGGTCGCTGCGTCGAGAAGGAATCCTGTTGCGCGGGAGCCGGATCGGGCGCGACTACGGGCTGCGGCGGAACGGGCTGGGGAATCGGGGGGAGATCCGCCCCGGGAAGCCCGGCGGCGGGGGCGGCCGGAGCGGCCGGAGCGGGCGGCTGCTGCGGCGTCCGAGGGGCCGGAGCCTGCGGCGCGGCCGGCGCGGACTTCGGGTTCGACTCCTCGATGCTCGGCCACGCGAAGGGCCGCGCCGGCTCCTCGCCGCCGAGCACGGGGGCCTGTCGCTGCTGGTACCCTTCCTGCGCGAGCCGCTGGTAGTCGCCCTCGGTGGTCCTGCTGAAGCCCCACTCGTCGCCGGGCTGCTGCTGCGGCTGCGGCTGCGCCTGCTGCCCCTGATACCCCTGCTGCGGCTGCGCCTGCTGCTGCGGCTCGGCGAACAGCCGCGCCAGCGCGTCGACCGGCTCGCCCTGATCCGCGGCCGCGGGCTGCGAGACCGGGGCGTGCTGCCACGGCTGCTGGGGCTGCGCCGGCGGAACCGCCTGCTGCTGGGCGTAGACGGGCGTCTGCGGAACCGCGGGCGCGTAGCCGCCCTGCGGCGCGGGGGCGACGGGATAGGCGTGATCCGGAGCCGCGGGGGCCGACCCGTACGCGCCGTAGCCGTACGCGGCTGCGGGGCCGTTCTGCTCGATGGCGCTGGCGAGCAGCATCGCCCACACCGGCGGCAGCAGGGCTCCCAGCACGGTGAAGCCGCCGCCCTTGCCGTGTTCGACGTTGAGCCGGTGGATCGCGATCACCGAGACCACGAACGCGACGACCGAGAGGCCGGGCACGAGACCGAAGAGCACGAGCCAGCCGGGCAGGCCGCCCCGCTGCACGAGCTGCCACTGATTCCAGACCGGGATCCAGCCGTGGCTCGAGGGCAGACCGATGCGCGGGAACAGCCGCGAGAGCGACCAGAGGTACCAGACGTAGAACGCGATGCCGACGAGCGACCAGACGCCGAGCGCGAGCAGCACCGCGGGCCCCAGGGAGGGAGCGGGCGCATACGTCGTCCCGATGACCGGGAGGACGTCGGGGCTCAGAGGGGTCGAGGGCATGTGCTCCTGCTTTCCAGACGCGAGAGTTGCGGCATCAACTCTGCATAACGATATCCGTGGCCGTGCCGTGACGCAAAGGTCCGTGTGCGATTATGGCGGGTTCTCCGGCGGTCATCCGAACGCAAGACGAGCCACCCCCCACAGGCCGAGCACCGACACAGCGGCCGTGGCCGCGTAGGCCGAGACGGTGATGATGCGGGATCGACGGGCGCGCCTCGCCAACGATGGCAGAGGCTCCCGTTCGGCTTGAGGGGCCGCGGCCTCGGCCGGGGGAGGCCCGATGCGCCGGTGCACGGCGTCGGCGTCGGTGCGGTCGGCGCCCTGCCGAGGGCTGCGGGGGCCGTAGATGCTCGGCAGCACACCGCCTCCCACGCCGCTGCGGGGCAGCACCGCGCCCCACGGCGGGTCTTCGACGGGCGAGGCGGGCGGATCCGGACGCGGATCGCGTCGGCGCTCGGGCGCGGGGGCTCGGGTTCGAGATCTGCGCCGCGCAGGAGCCACCACGGTCGCGTCGTCGACCTCGGGGGCCGCGCCGCGCCGCACGATCACGGTCGCGTCGTCGACGGGCTCGCCCGGAGACGACCCGCTCGGGGACGAGCCGCTCGGAGACGGATCGCTCCGGACCGACCCGTTCGGGGGCACCGGCGCTCGGGGCGGGACCGGCGCTCGGGGCGCCGGAGAACTCGCAGACGGGGCGCTCCCGGCGGTGTCCTCACCCGCCCCCCGGCGGCCGCGCCGCGGCACGACGACCGTGGCGTCGTCGTGAGCCTCGTCGAGGACGGGCACGGGCGCCTCGCCGGGCACGGGCGCGTCGTCACGGCGCCGCCCGCGCTCGCCGCGGGGCACGACCGTGGTGGTGTCGTCGAGATCCGCGGGCTCCTCCGGGCCCCGCGGCGGCGTGCGCTCCTCGCCCGTCATCGTGTCACCGGCCTCGTCACCTCGAGGGTGGTCTCGTCAACCTCGTCGGCGTCCCCCGGATCGGGCAGCGGCTCATGCGGGGTCTCGGGCCCGAGTCCGTCCGAGACCGTGTCGACCACCACCACGGTCACGTTGTCCCGCCCGCCCGCTTCGCAGGCGCGCCGCACCAGCTCGTCGGCCACCGCATCGGCTCGCCCGCCCACGGTGAGCACGGCGCGCAGTTCTTCGTCGCCGAGCTCGGAGGTGAGGCCGTCCGAGCAGACCAGCAGTCGCATGCCGGTGCGCAGAGGCAGCAGCCAGGCGTCGTGGCGGGCGTCGTCGGAGCCGAGCGCCCGCGTGATCACGTTGCGGGGGGTGCTCGCGGCGTCGGCGTGACCGGCCGCGGTGAGCTCGGCGTGCAGCGAGTGGTCCGAGGTGATCTGGGCGAGGCTCGCGCCCCGGTGCTGGTAGACGCGCGAGTCTCCGACGTTGATCACGTACCAGTGCGGCTCGCCCGCGTGCTCCACCAGCACGACCCCGGTCAGGGTGCAGCCGGCGCCGCGCTCGGCCTCCCGAGAGATCTCGTCGACCGCGCAGCGAGCCGCCTCGAGCGCCGCGTCGACGTCGGCGATCACGAGCGGACGCCCCTCGCCGAGCGCGGCGAGCCGCGCGAACGCCCCGATCGCCGCGGCGCTCGCGAGGTCGCCCGCAGAGTGCCCGCCCATGCCGTCGGCCACCACGAACACCGGCAGCTGCGCGAGCGCCAGATCCTCGTTGACGGCCCGGCGCAGGCCGGTGTCCGTGCGCGCCGCCGCCGCGATCACGGGCCGCCGTTCGCGGCCCCCTCCGTTCGGCACACCGTTCATGCGCGCTCACCTCCCGGGTGCGGCCGACCGCGCCGCCCCACTCCGATTCCGTACGAGCGCAGCGAGTACGCCGCGCGAAGCCTGGCCATCGCACTCATCCCCGCGGCTCGCTCGTCGCGATCCGCGTCAGCGGCCCGCCAGAGCTGATCGGCCGTGCCGGGGTCGATGCCGCGCGGCGAGAACACGGCGCGATCCACCTGCGCGGCCGCCCACAGCGCGGGCGCGGTGCCCAGCACCGCGGCGATCTCGCTGCGCGCCGCGTTGCCCGGCAGCGGCACCCCGGCGTCGCGGGCGCGATCCACCATCTCCTCCCAGGCTCCGAGCGCGCGCAGCTCGGGCACCTGCTCGGAACGCCTGCGGCGAGCGCGCACGCGCTTCGCGAGGGGCAGGAAGAGGAAGGGCGCGGCCAGCAGGGCGAGTGCTGCGAGCGAGAGGCCCGCGGCGCGCAGCACCGGCCAGAGCGCCGACGCGCCGGGCACGGGGGCGTCGGGATCGTCGCCGTCCCCCTGCTCGCCGAGGCCCACCGGGGGGTCCGCCTCGCGGGCGTCGCGCTCCTCGGGGGTCGTCGGGAACTCGGGCAGCTGCTCGCCCTGCTCCAACCGCTCCGGCCGCTGCTCGACCTGCGGCGTGACGTCGAGCGGCACCCACTCGCCGCGGTCGCCGCGCGCCTCGATCCAGGCCGCGAGATGCTCGCCCGCGCACTCGCTCGAGCATGCCGGCACGCCGTCGACCCCCCGATCCTCTCCCCCGAGCCGCACTCCGACCACCACTCGCGCGTCGTAGCCGAGCGCGCGCGCGATGAGCGCGGCGGCCGTCGCGAACTGCTCGTCGTCGCCGACGCCGGCCACGAGCTGCGCGGAGGTCGCGCTCTCGCCCGCGGCGAGCTGCTGCGCGTTGAGCTGCTCGAAGAGGGACTCGATGCGGGCGAGGGAGTGACCGCCGGCGCTCGGCTCGAACTGGGTGCCGTACCGCTCGCTCAGCCGGTCGAGCCACAGGCGCTCCCCCTCGGCGCCGCTCATCGAGTGGCTCAGGTAGCCGCGCTGCCGCAGCCGATCGATGAGTTCGCCGAGGCCCTCGGCGCCGCCGGGCTGGTGCTGGCGCTCGATCCACGCGCCGAGCTCGGGCGCCGTGTCGACGTCGAAACTCGGCGCGCCGGGCTCCCCGAGCCGGTCGATTGCGGGATCCGGGGCGGTCTGCATGTCGGCGGAGTAGCCGTCGCCAGCGGCGAGCCCGATGGCGCGGTCGGTCGCGCCGGAGGCTGTCCCCGCGCCGGCGCTCCCCGATCCGGCGGCGCTCCCCGATCCGGACGCGGCCGCGCGGGGCACCGCGATCGCACCGCCCGTCTCGCGGTTCACGTAGAACGCGTCGGCGAGCTCGTCGGCCCGCGTGCCCGTGAACACGGGCGGGCTGCCGAGCGGAGCCGCGGGTGCCCAGATGTCGGAGTACCCTTCATCGATCCGCACCGTGACCCGCTCGGGGTCGGCGACACGATCGCCGCTCGGGAAGCGGGTGAAGCGCCCGGCCGCGTCGTCGCTGATGTGGAAGTCGACCCCGTCGTAGGCGTCGAGCACCGCGAGGCGCAGCCGTTCGGGCAGTGCGCCCGTCGACGAGACCGAGAAGAGGGGCGCGTCGAGAGCGGCGTCGCGCTTGGAGCTGCGGTAGGCGGCGAGCGGGCTCGGCCGCTCGCGCACCACGATCTCGGGATCGATGCGGTCGCGCGGCACGGCGCGGGCCCCCGCGTCGAGCACGGGGGCGAGCGCGGTGCCCGCGACGAGCGCGACCACCACGATCCCCGCGCCGACGAGCACCCGCGACGCCCCGCTCCGTCCGCGCGCGACGCTGCCGGCCGCCCGGCCGAGCCTGAGGGCGGCGCGGCGCTCCTCGCCCGAGACGAACGCCACCCAGACGGCCGCCACCGCTGCGGCCGCGAGCCACAACCCGATCTCACGAGGCGCCGCGACGGTGAGGGCTCCGACGTGCAGGGGGGCGCTCAGCTGAGACGCCCCGAACACCGTGCCGAAGGCGACGGGCGCGAGCAGCGGCACCGCCGCGAGCGTCGCCGCGCGGGCCGACCGGCGGGCGAGGACGCCGGTGAGCAGCGCCGTGAGCAGGAACACCACGTAGGCGGGCACGAGCACCGTACGGTAGGTGCCGACGGGCAGCGTGAGGGTGAGCAGCTGCTTCCATCCCAGGGCGACGGCGGCGAGCCCGTCGAGCAGTCCGCGCAGCAGTCCCCCGCCGCCGCGCGCCGGCGGCATCGCCTCGGGCACCGCGACCGGCACGACCGTGAGCGCGAAGGCCGCGAGCGTCACAGCCGCCAGCACGATCGGGCCGAGGCGCAGCCGATCCCGCAGCCACGCGATGCCCGCGCCCAGCACGAGCGCGACCGCGGCGACGAGCCAGAGCCACGGCGTGCGGTAGATGGGCCAGGCCGCCCACACGCCGAGCGCGAGCGCCACTGCCGCGGCCGCCGCCCCCCAGGCGGCCCGGGCCGCCGCCCGCTCGAGCCTCACAGCGCGCCCCTGATCATCAGCTGCGGCAGGTCGCCGAGGGCGCCCACCGTGAACATGGCGAGCGGGTCGATGCGCTGCGCACGGGGTTCCGCGTGCAGCTCGCAGCGCACCGCGAGCACGTGCACGTCCGGGTTGAAGACGATCGCGGCCCGGCGGATGCGCGTGAGGTCGGCTCCGGATCCCGTGACGATCGCCACGATCGACAGCGGGCGGCGCGACTGGGCGAGGCCCCGTGCGAGCAGCTCGAACGGCAGCCCGTCCGGGGCCGCCTCGAGCTCGGCCCAGGCGTCGAGCAGCTGCTGCGGGTCGCGCGAGGGCAGCTCCTCGAGTCCGTCGATGCTGGGGCGCACCCGGCCCGGCGCCCAGGCGGAGGCGACGAAGCGCTCGCGCCCCTCCCGCACCGCCTGCACGGAGATCGACGCCGCCACGCTCACGGCGAGTTCGAACTCGTCGTCGTTCTGGTACTCCTCGCGGATCGCGTCGAACAGCACGGCGACGCGGGCGGTCTGCGACTCCTCGTACTGCCGCACCATGAGCGTGCCGGTCTTGGCCGTCGACTTCCAGTGCACGTGCCGCATGGCGTCGCCCCGCGCGTACTCGCGCACCGCGTAGAACGAGAGATCGGAGTCGGTGAGGCGCCGGCTCGCGGTGCCCTCGAGATCGCGCACGAGGCCCGCGGAGTTCTGCGGCAGCGCCGCGATGGCGGGATGCACGTGCACGAGGTGCCGCTCCTGCCAGGTGACCTCGCGTCGCAGCAGCCCCACGGGGTCGCGGCGCGCGACGGTGAGCGGTCCGACCGGCACCACGCCGCGCTGCACGGCCGGCACCCGCACCGGCAGCTCCACCGAGGCGCCCGCACCGATGAACGGGATCGTGAGCTCCCGCAGCGCCGGCCCCACCGGCAGTTCGGCGACCGCCGGCAGCGCCGGCCGCGATCCGCCGTTCTCGACGAGCACCCTCACCTGCACCTCGCCGCCCACCGTCACGCTCTTGCGGTCGAGCGCGATCCGCACGCGGTAGGCCCGGCTGCCGATCAGGAACGGCGCCGCGATGATGAGCAGCAGGCCGCCCACCACGGCGGCGAACCAGGCCTCGACCCACGAGAACGCCGCACCCAGCACCGCGCCGACGACCGTGACCGCGAGCACGAACCAGCCCAGCGGGGTGACCGCCTGGGTCACACCGCGCCAGACGCGGCCGGCACGTCGACGCGTGCGCCGCCACCACCGGCGCGTGACGACGCGGCGGCGCTGGGTCGGGTCGAGCGCGCGCGTCGACGTGCGGGTCTCGCCGAGACGAGACCCCGTTCGGGTGCCCCGAGTGTGCCGCGTACCGCGCGTGGCGGTGCGGAACAGACGGCGCTGGGTGCTCTCGCCGCTCACGCCGTGCCGTTCTCCTGCGGAACGGGGGTGTCGATCAGGATCTGCCCGATCACGGCCTCGGCGGTGACACCGTCGAACTCGGCCTCGGGCTCGAGCACGAGGCGGTGCGCGAGCACGGGGATGGCGAGCTCGCGCACGTCGTCGGGCGTGACGTAGGAGCGGCCGCAGACGAGCGCCCACGCCGACGCCATGCGCACGAGGGCGAGCGCGCCGCGCACGCTGGCCCCGAGGCGCACCTCTCCGGCTCGGCGGCTGGCCTCGACGAGCTGCGATACGTAGGAGGCGATGAGCGGGCTCACCGAGACGGCGCGCGCGAACTGCTGCAGCTGCGTGAGGGTGCCCGCGTTCATCACGGCCGGCACCTCCGGTGTGCGGGCGATCTGCTGCAGGATGCGCATCATGGCGGCGTCGTCCGGGTAGCCGATCGAGGTCTTGATCATGAAGCGGTCGAGCTGCGCCTCCGGCAGCCGGTAGGTGCCGGCCTGCTCGACGGGGTTCTGGGTGGCGATCACCAGGAAGGGCTCGCCCACGGGGTGGGTCTGGCCGTCGACGGTGACCTGGTGCTCCTCCATCACCTCGAGCAGCGCCGACTGCGTCTTCGGGCTCGCCCGGTTGATCTCATCGGCGAGCACCACGTTCGCGAAGATCGGGCCCGCGTGGAACTCGAAGATGCCCTGCTTCTGGTCGTAGACGGTGATGCCGGTGACATCGCCGGGCAGCAGGTCGGGCGTGAACTGGATGCGCGACGAGGTGCCGTGCATCGTCTTCGCGAGGGCACGGGCGAGCGCGGTCTTGCCCGTGCCCGGCACGTCCTCGAGCAGCACGTGCCCGCCGGCGATCGCGGTGGCGATCACCAGTTCGATCACGCGGCGCTTGCCCTGGATCGCCACCTCGATCGCGTCGGCGACGGTGCGCACGGCCTCGCACGCCCATCGGGCCCGCTCGTCGGTGATCGGGCCGACGGCGTCGGCGGCGACTCGGGCACCGAGGGGGGCGCTGTTCGGCTGCGGCTCGGGTGTCATCTGTGCTTCCTTCTGCTCGCTGTGGGGGCTGATGGGCTGGGTCGGGTTCGGGATCGCCGGTACGACCGAGGGATCGGGGTCACGGGCCGCCGGTACCGCCCGGGTCGGGAGGCGGGTCGCAGACTTTGCCGGTGAAGACGACGGGCTGATAGCTGCCCGACCAGCTCACCATCACATCTGTGGTGCCCTGGAGGGAATACGACGGCGTCTCACCCGGGCTCCCCGTAATCGTGAACTGGCTTCCCCAGCCACTCGGATCGGATGCGGGATCGATGCACGAGCCACCGGTCCAGCTCACTGTGAACGGCGTTCGGCCGGAGGGCGGCCCGATGACGGTGGAGCCGTTGGAGCAGCGGCTCCCGCCATCGACGCACTGCCGGGCTCGCGCGTTCGGGCTGCTCGGCGTCACTGCCGACACCGGGACCTCCCACAGAATCGTGCCGCCCTCGACCGTGACCATGTTCGCTTCATTCGGCGCGATGGCTCCATAGTTTGCCGAGGAGTCGGTAGTCGCCGGGCTCGGGAACGAGCTGATCGTGTACTGCACCGCGTTCGGGGGCGGCACGGTGCCTCCGGTGAAGATCGAGTTCGTGGGCACCGGAGGCGTGATTCCGTAGCTGTTGCTCGCACACACGGCACCGGTGTAGTACCTGAAGGCATCGAGACCGCCACCGCTCTGCGAGGAGCCGGTGCAGTCCGGGGCGGATTGCCCCCGAACCAGTCCGTAGCTGAAGCTGAGCTCATCGCCGCCGTTGCGCCTGAAGCCGGATGTGTCGAACTGCCAGCCGGTGTCGGCGATGCCGGTCGCTGCGAGGCCCGCGGTGGCGGGCGGTCGGGGGGCGCCGATGGGCCGAGCGTTCGCCGAGTTCGCGGATCCCCGCCCGCCGTCCGATCCCGTGTAGCCCGGCGGAATCATGTCCGGGCTATCGGCGGAGATCACGCGGAACGTGTGCGTATCGCCCGCCGCGAGATCGTAGAGGCCGTCGCCCGAGATCGGCGTCTCGACGCCGTCGATGGTGAGCACACGCGCGGCCGCCCGGCTCTCGCCGATGGTCACGCGCACTCGACCCACGTCGGCCAGAGTGTTCTCGGGCCACGTCGCAGTCTCCGCCGAGATGGTAGGCGGGGCGGGCGGCACGTAGGCCCACGTCTCCGCCCCGTTGGCGCTGCGCTCGGACGGACCCACGGCGTTCACGGCGCGCGCGAAGTAGGTGCGGCGCTCTCCGGGCTCGAGGCCCGAGACCGTGCAGGTGGCCTGGTTGCCGGCCAGCGAACAACTGCCCACCGTTCCTCCGCCCGAGTTCACCAACTCGACGCCGGTCACCGCCGGATGGGAGGCCTCGCCATTCAGCCGAACCGAGACCGACACAGAACTCGCACCAGCGCTCACGGGCTCGACGCCGAGCGGCGCACGCGGCACTCCCTGCGCGTCGAGCTCGATGCGCCCCTGGCCGAGCCGGTTCTGCGCGTCTCGCACGGTGTAGGTGGCGGTGCACTTGCCGCCGGGGCCTCCGGCGCCCTGCGGCCAGGTCGCGCTCACCCCGTCCCCCGACATCTGCAGCGCCGCGACGGCGCAGCCGCTCGCCTCGACCGACTCGAGCCGCAGGCCGCCGCCGGTCTTGCCCTGGAAGGGATCGTACTCGCCGGGCGCGCCGATCAGCTGCGCGCGGCAGTCCGATCCGACGGTGCAGTTCAGCGCGACGGTGGCGCCGCGCGGAGTGTCCTTGGCCGCCTCCCCCACGCGCAGGGCGAGCGGCGCCTGGCTGCCGCCACCGCTCGCGACGCTCACCACGAGCACGTCCTCGCGCCCGGGCACCGCGTCGGCGCGGGCCCGCACCTCGAGCTGCGACCCCGACTGGGCGACCTCGAAGCCGCCGCCCCCGCCGCTCACCTGGAACTCGAGCCGAGCCGTCTCGCCCTGACGGCCGCCCTGCCAGCGCACCATGTCGACGAGGTCGATCGTCTGCGAGGCGCCGGGGGCGACGGTCCTGGTGAGCGGCTCGAGCTCCGCGACGGGCTCGTCGGGCACGATCTGCACCGGCACCGAGAGCTGGGTCCACGCCTTCTGCTCGGCGAGCTTCACCGAGATCAGGCAGCTGTCGCCCCAGGGCCCCTCCTTGCCTGCCGAGTAGCGCAGCGTCGTGGCGCTCGTCGCCTCGCAGCTCGCCTGACCGCGCTGCACGGGGAAGGCGCCCGTCTTGAACTCCGCGCGGTCGCCGCCCGCGAGATCCACGAGGTCGGCGAGTCTCGCCTCGGTCGTCTTCCCCTCGTTCACCGACAGCGGGGCGAGCCCGGGCTTCAGCGTGAGCCGCAGCTCGTCGAGGGGCGGGATCACGAGGAAGCCGAACGTCTGCACCTGAGCCCCGCTCAGATCCTCGCCGGTCAGTCGGAAGGGCACGAGGTCGCCCTCGGCGCGGTAGGCGCCGGAGATGCGGGATCCGCTCGCGGTGAAGCGATCCGCCGCTCCGCCCCACACCGAGAGCTTCAGCGAGCCGGGATCGCCCGCCGCCCAGTGCACCCGGTCGGTGACGACGTCGACACCGCCGCGCTCGAGCTCGGCCCGGTCGCGCGCCGAGAGCACCGTGTCCCGCACGGTGGGCGCCTGCTGCCCCACCCGGGCTGACACCTGCACCACGATCAGCCCGTCGGCGGTGCTCGACGAGGCCGAGGAGCGCACCGTGTAGCGGTACGAGACGGTGCCGAGCTCTTCGGCTCCCCGCACGACCACGCGCCCCCGCTTCAGCTGCGACAGGTCGAGCCGTTCCTGCAACCGCCGGTACTGGGGCGAGTCCTCGCCGCCCGGCACGTTCGGCACCACCTCGACGAGTTCGAGTCTGCCGCCCGCCGGGTCGGTGTCGTTGTCGAGGGGCTGCACCACCGCGGGCGCAGCGGCGCCCTTCACCATGCGCACGTAGTCGCTGAACACGACCGGGGCCCGCGATCCGCCCGTCTCCTCGACGAGGATCACGCGCAGCCGCCCCTCGGCCTCGCCGCCGAAGCCGTCGCGCACGGTGTAGGCGAGGGTCTGCACGCCGGGCGCCGCATTCCTCGACGCCTCGACCTGCAGCGCCGCCGAGCGCGACACGATCGAGGCCGTGAGCTGGGGGTCTTCAGACGCGCTCACGCCCACCAGGCGCACGCGATCGCCGTCGGGATCCACGCCCGACAGCGGCACCCGCACGGTGCTGCGCTCGCCGGGCGCGAGGCGCACCGTGAGCGAGGCGGGCTGAGGATCCCGGTTGCCCTCGCGCGGGAGCACCGTGACGCGCACCTGGCCCACGTCGCTCGCCTCGGGCGTGCTCGCCCCATAGGCGGTGTAGGTGAGGGTGTAGCTGCCGGGCTGGTCGGGGGCGAGGTACCGCAGCGTGTTGCCCGACGCGAAGGCGAGCTCGCCCTTCGCGCCGGACCCGCCGATCTCGGGGTGCAGCACGAGCCGCTGACCGGGCGGCGCCACGTCGTTGTCGAGCACGGGGATGTCGGCCACCGCGCCCGCACGCACCGTGATGTTGTCGGCCACCGCGATCGCACCGCCCTCGCCGCTCTCGGCGATCTGGAAGACGGTCAGCCTCGCGGTCGACGCCTCCGCGCCCTCCTCGATCACGACGTCGGCGGAACCGATCCTGCCCGGGGCGCCGTCGGGCGTGCTGCCCGAGACCCGCACCTGCGCGTGCTCCAGCACGTCGGCGCGCAGTTCCCCGTCGACGACCGACGCCGAGCGCACCACGAGCGCCCGCGAGTTCGCGCCGGGCACGGCGTCGAGCACGTCGATCGTCGTATCGGCGAGCGGGCGCACGAACGCTCGCAGCGGCGGCAGCCCGAGCTGGGGCCGCGAGTCCAGGGCGGTGACCCGCAGCACACCGGTGATCTCGGCGTCGGTGCCCGTGTCGCGCGCGGTGATCGCGACGAGCGAGGTGCCCGCCTGCTTCGCGCGCACCTCGACGGTGCCGGCGCCCAGGTTCACGCCGACCTCGGCGCTGCCGCTCTGCAGGCTCGCGTCGACGAGGGCGTACGATCCGGATCCCCCCACGATGCGGTTCAGGGGGCGGGTGATCGCGGGCTGATCCACGATCGCCGTGCTGGCGATCGGGTGCATCTCGGCTCGCGCGTTCGAGCGGATCTGCACGATCATGTCGCGCTCGGTCGTCTCGCCGTGCGAGTCGGCGACCTGTACGCGCACCGGCACGTCACTGTCACCCGCATTCGGGTCGGCGTGGCGCAGCGCGAAGCGGCCGTCGCCGGTCACGAGCACGCGCACAGGATCCTCGGCGTTCACCGGCCGAGCGCTCGCGAGCATCATCGGATCCCCCTCGGGGTCGACCCAGCCCTCCAGGATCGGCAGCACGAGCGTACCGCCCGGCGCGAGCTCGGGGCTCGGCCACTCCCGCTGGCACCCCTCCACGGGGCACCACTGCGGAGCCGAGTTCACGTCGGGGGCGACGACCGTCAGCGAGACCGTCGCCGGCTCGGAGACGTGCACGCCGTCGGTGATGCGGTACGAGAACGAGGCGGTGCCCCGGGCGTCGGGCGCGGGCTGGATCACGAGCGACTGCCCGTCCGACAGCAGCGACACCGCCCCGAACTCGGGGGCGAGGCCCTCGCCGAGGCCGTCCGGCACGATCGTGAGCACGTCCTTGCGGTTCGGGTCGTAGTCGTTGAGCAGCACCGGCAGCGGCGCCGGCTCGCCCGCGCGCACGCCGAACGCGTCGTTCACGGCGACGGGGGGCTCCTGCTCGGCCACGTCGGCGACCACCACGGTTCCGCTGCGCTCCTTCGGCGGGTCGACGAGCGACCACTGCTCGACGGGGATCAGCCGCCCCTCCGGCAGCGTCCACATCATGCCCGTGCCCTGCTCCGACAGCAGCGCGCTCGTGCCGTTCGAGCGGAAGACCGGATCCGGCTGCCCCGGCATCTCGACCGAACCGTCGAGTTCGAGCGGCATCGCCCCGTCGGCCGACGACCACAGTCGTGCGCCGCTCTGCCCCACCCAGGCGGCGTAACGGCTCTCCCCCAGCTGGATCGGCTGCACGGGCGTGCCGTCGCCCGCGTCGATCCGCTCGGCGCCCCGCTCGGTCACGCTCCAGAGCCCGGAACCGTCGGCCACGAGCGACTCGCCGCCGGCGCTGCGGGTGCTCGAGGACTGCAGACGGGCGTCGGCGCCCGCGTCGAACTCGACCGGCTGATCCGACCCCTCTCGCCAGAGCCGCCCCGACTCCGCGTCGAACAGCACCCAGTCGCCCGCCACGATCGCCAACTGCACACCCTCGCCCGGCACGCCCGCGGGGGCCTCGTCGACCCCCATGAAGCGGCCGCGCTCCACGTCGTACCAGCGCAGTTCGCCGGCCTCCGCCGAGAACAGCACGAGGCGCCCCTCGGCGTCGAGCGCGACCGCGCTCGACGCGAAGCGGGCCCCCTCCCCCTCGTTCTCCTCGGCGTCGGCGTCGCCCGCGTCCGAATCGGCGAGCGGGTCGAGCAGCACCGGATCCCCGAGGCCGCCCGCCGCGCCCGCGCCGCCCGCGAACCTGGCGAGGAACACGTCGCCGTCCTCGGTGCGGAAGACCACCGCATCCCCAGCCGCGACGGTGTCGCGCGTGCCGTCGGGAGCGCGGGCCGCGACCGGCCCCTCCCCCGCGGCGCCGGCGGGGTCCGCAGTCGCAG
Organism: Leucobacter sp. UCD-THU; assembly: GCF_000349545.1. Taxonomy (NCBI): domain Bacteria; kingdom Bacillati; phylum Actinomycetota; class Actinomycetes; order Micrococcales; family Microbacteriaceae; genus Leucobacter; species Leucobacter sp. UCD-THU. The sequence continues at coordinate 550,730 of NZ_KB714602.1, read as the reverse complement.
ACGCGTTCCCGCCGCCCGTTTCGGCGCCGGCCTCGCCGCCCTCGTTCCCCTCCGCATCCTGGTCGGTGCCCTGGTCCGTCGATCCGCCGTCCTCGACGAGATCCCGGGGCATGGTCGGATCGATGTCCCAGATGCGGCCGTTGCCATGGCTCAGCACGGCGCCGCTCGAACCCGACTGCAGCACACCGCTCGGATCCTCGACCCTGCGCACCGTGTCGATCTCGGCCGTCAGCGTGTTCACGCGGGCGTACTGACCCGAGCCGCGCATCGCCCAGACCGAGGGATCCTCGCGAGGCGTCTCGCGCGCGTCGTACCCCGCTGCGACCACCGCGATCGTCGCGATCATCGCCAGCGCCGCGGCGCCCGAGATCCAGGTGATCAGACGCGAGCGGCGACTTCGCGCCGCCTGCCCCCGAACCCGCTGTGCACGATCCCCCCGAGCCATCACCTACCGCCCAGCACCGCGAACAGCACCGCCGCCACCAGCAGCACGACGGCCGCAGACCCGGCGCCGATCAGCACCGGGCGCAGCACGGCGCCGCGCTCGCGCCGCACCCCGCGCGACTCCTCGGCCGCCGCACGCTCGCGCTCGAGCTCGGCCCGCTTGAGCGCCCGACCGTCCGCCTGCACGCTCGACACCACCGGGCCGCGCACACCGGTCGCGGTCGCGACGGGCGGCACCCACTCCGACCGCACGACATCGAGCGGGGTCACGTCGTACCCGTACAGGCGCTGCAACTGCTGCAGGGCCTCGCCGAACTGCTGCATCGAGGCGAAGCGCTGCTCCGGCTGCTTCGCCAGCGCCGCCGCCATCACCCCGTCGAACGCCTCATAACCCTGGGCGCCGGGCACCGGCGTGTACCTCGCCCGCCGGATGCGATCGCTCATCGCCTTGCGCGAATCCTTCTCGCCGTCATCGCGGGCGAACGGCGAACGGCCCGCGGCGAAGGTGTACAGGGTCGCCGCGAGCGACCACACCTCGCTGGCCACCGTGCCCGCAGTGGAACGATCGATCACCTCGGGAGCCGCCCACGGGATCGACATCGCCTCGCTCGTGCCCGCCCCCCGCATCTGACCGCGCAACGACACGATGCCGAAGTCGGCCAGCACCGGGCGACCCGTGGTGGCGAGCAGCACGTTGGAGGGTTTGATGTCGCGGTGCAGGATGCCCGCTCGGTGCGCGGTCTCGAGCGCGCCCGCCAGGCGCACCCCCGCGTCGAGCACCTGATCGAGCGGAATGGGGTTGCCGTTGGAGCGGTGGCGGAACGACTCGGGGCAGAACTCCATCGCGATGTAGGGGTGGCCGTCGCTCGAGATGCTCGCTGCGAAGATCGACACGATCGAGGGGTGGCTCGAGAGGCGGGCCATCGCGTCGGCCTCGGCGTCGAACGCCGACCGATCCTCGGGGGAGGCGCCGATCGTGCCGCCCCGATCGCCGCCGGTGAGCACCTTCACCGCGACCACCCGGCGCGGCATGTCCTGCTCGTACTGATAGACGTGCGCGAAACCGCCCGAACCCAGGGGGCGCACGTAGTTGAAGCCCGAGATGCGGGGAGGGCTCACCGGTATCGCGTCAGCCATGGCTGATCGCGACGTTCACTGCGGCCCTCGGGAACATACCCCAATGCTAAAGCACGAAGGGCGCCTCCGCCGACAGGTGTGGGGGAGACCGGCCCGGGCCTCGCGCACGCCGCCAGCGGCCCTCCGAACCGCGGCTCGCGGTGCTCCCGCGGCCTGATCTCCCTCGCCGCGGGGCCGCTCTGCCTCGCTCTGTTCTCCCCCGCCGCCGCGGGGCACCCACGCGCACCGATCGACCCTCACGCACCCCGATCCCGACGTATTCGGTGCCCGAAGCTCGATCGGTGCCGCAGGGCACAAGACATGGACCGACGTGCGACGCACCAAAACACCGGCTCGCCCTCCCCCACCCCGCTCCGGGCTCCCCCGCCCCGGGGCGCCCACCCGCACCGATCGACCCTCACGCACCCCGATCCCGACGTATTCGGTGCCCGAAGCTCGATCGGTGCCGCAGGGCGTGCCGCGCAGGCCAGCCCGGCACAAACAGCACCGCCCCGCTCTCCGAGGAGAGCGGGGCGGTGCGATGCGGTCGCGCGGAGCCTTACAGGCCGGCGACGTCGAGCGGGATGCCCGGGCCGAAGGTCGTCGAGACGGCGCCCTTCTGCACGTACTTGCCCTTGGCCGACGACGGCTTCAGGCGCGAGATCTCCTCGAGCACCGAGTTGATGTTATCGGTGAGCTGCTCGGCCGAGAACGAGGCCTTGCCGACGATGAAGTGCACGTTGGCGTGCTTGTCGACGCGGAACTCGATCTTGCCGCCCTTGATGTCCTCGACGGCCTTGGCCGTGTTGGGGGTGACGGTGCCGGTCTTGGGGTTCGGCATGAGGCCGCGGGGGCCGAGCACCTTGCCCAGACGACCGACCTTGCCCATGAGCTCGGGGGTCGCGACAGCCGAATCGAAGTCGGTGTAGCCTGCGGCCACCTTCTCGATCAGCTCGTCGCCACCCACCTCGTCGGCGCCGGCGGCGATGGCGGCCTCAGCGGCCGGGCCCACCGCGAACACGATGACGCGCGCGGTCTTGCCGGTGCCGTGGGGGAGGTTGACGGTGCCGCGCACCATCTGGTCGGCCTTGCGGGGATCCACGCCGAGCTTGACGGCGACCTCGACGGTCGAGTCGGTCTTGGTGGAACCGGTCTCCTTCGCCAGGGCCACGGCCTCAGCGGGAGTGTAGAACTTGCCTGCCTGGATCTTCTCGGCAGCGGCGCGGTACGCCTTCGACTTCTGTGCCATGTGTCCTACCCCTTAGCCTTCGACCGTGATGCCCATGGAGCGGGCGGTGCCGGCGATGATCTTCGATGCTGCGTCGAGGTCGTTCGCGTTGAGATCGGCCTGCTTCTGCTCGGCGATCGCGCGGACCTGCTCGGCGGTGACCTTCGCCACCTTGACGGTGTGGGGAGTGCCGGAGCCCTTCTGCACGCCAGCAGCCTTCTTCAGCAGCTCGGCCGCCGGAGGGGTCTTGAGCACGAAGGTGAACGAGCGATCCTCGTAGACCGTGATCTCGACGGGCACGATGTTGCCGCGCTGGGATTCCGTGGCCGCGTTGTAGGCCTTGCAGAACTCCATGATGTTGACGCCGTGCTGACCCAGCGCGGGACCCACGGGGGGTGCCGGGTTGGCGGCGCCGGCTGCGATCTGAAGCTTGATCAGACCGGTAACCTTCTTGGCCTTTGCCATGATTGTTTCCTTTCGATCGAACCCGCGCGGTTGCGCGTGCTCTCCCGCTCTCCCCGGCCGGTCCGGGGTGCGGTGTCCGTCTGCGCCGCGCACGCCACGAGGGCGCGCGAAGACGCAAACCAGGCAAGTCTACCGGATCCGCCCCGATCCCGCACCCCACGCCCTTCGCGCGCGCTCATCCCCGTTCTCGACCCCAGCCCCTCTCGCCTGTCCTTCTCGCACCCGCCCTTTCTCGCGCCCACCCCTACCGCGCTGACCTGACCCGCCGACCCGGCCCCTTTCCCTTCACACTGTCCCTCCCCCAGTCCCCCTTCCCATGGCACCGATCGACGCTCAAGCACCTCGATCTCGGGAGAACCGGTGCGTGAGCGTCGATCGGTGCCGTGGGTGGGCATCGCAAAGGGATCGGCATCACGAAGGGCGTTGGAAGGTCGTTGCAAGGTCGTTGCAAGGGGTGGGAAGCGGCGTCACGAGGGTGCCGGGAAGGCATCGCGAGAGGCATAACAAGCGCGCTTCGCGGGGGCGTCTGGAGCGAACAGCGCACTCCGCTCGCAAGCCGAAGTCGGGGCCGGATCGCAGCAGCTTCTCCACATTCAGGCTGTTCGGGCAGCGCCGTGCATGAGACGGCTGCACACTGAACGCATGTCCGTCGAACAGTCTCTGCTCACCGAAGGAGGAGTCGCGCGCACCTCGCGTCTCTTACGCCTCGGTCACTCGCCGCACCAGATCAGAAGAAGCATCGCGAGCGGGGAGGCGTCTCGTCCGCGCCGGGGCTGGCTCGCGCTCGCTTCGGCGGATCCCGAACTCGTTCTCGCTGCCCTCCACGGTGTCGTGCTCAGCTGCGTCACCCAGGCCGCTCGACTGGGGCTCTGGGTGCTGCGACACGATGAACTCCATGTGGCCGCGCCGCGTGGCCGCCACGTCGATCTGCCCGGAAGCGCGCGCGTGCACTGGCACGCCCCGCTGATCCCGCGGGGCCCCGGGCTGCTGGCCGACCACCTCGAGAACACCTTGGACTGCGTCGCCCGGTGCCGACCTCACGACGAGGCGCTCGCGGTGTGGGACTCCGCGCTGCAGCAGAGGCTCACCGACTATCCGAAGCTGGCCGCGCTCCCGCTGGGCCCGCGCGCCCGCAAGCTCCTGCTCGAGTGCACGCCGTTCTCCGATTCCGGCTTGGAATCGATCTTTCGCACCCGTCTGAGATGGCTCCGGATCCCGGTCCGCCCGCAGTGCTGGGCGCACGGGCGTCGCGTCGACTTCCTGATCGGCGACCGCCTGGTGGTGCAGATCGACGGCCGGGACCACGTGGGCAGACAGCGGACGGACGACAACGAGCACGATGCGGAGCTGAGGCTGCGCGGATACCACGTGATCCGCGTCGGTTACGAGCAGGTCGTGCACCGCTGGCACGAGGTCGAGGCGATGATTCTGGAGGCACTCGCGCGAGGGCTGCACCTGGCGCGGTAGCGCCGCATTCATCGCGGCGCACCGATCGATGTTCAGACACCTCGATCGCCACGAAACAGGTGCTCGAGCGTCGATCGGTGAGGGAAGGGAGGGAAGAGGTGGGAGGAAGGAATGGAGGACCGCGGGCACAGACGAGGGCGGGCACAGACGGAGGTCCGCGGGCACGGACGAAAGCGGGGACGGGCGGAGGCGGGCACAGACGGAGGTCCGCGGGTACGGAAACACGAAGGGCCCCGCCGAAGCGGGGCCCTTCGCCGAAGAACGGGGGTCAGACCATCTTGGTGACCTGGTCGAAGCTGAGCTCGACCGGGGTCTCGCGCTCGAAGAGCGAGACGAGCACGGTGAGCTTGCCGGCCGCGGGGTTGATCTCGCTGATCGTGCCGGGCAGGCCCTCGAAGGAGCCCGACTTGATGGTGATGGTCTCGCCGATCTCGAAGTCGATCTCGACGTTGCCCTGAGCTGCGGCGGTCGCGGCGGCCTTGCCCTTGGCGGCGGCGGTCGGCTCGAACTCGACGGTGCTCTTCAGCATCTCGAACGCCTCGTTGAGGCGCAGCGGCACGGGGTTGTGCGCGTTGCCGACGAAGCCCGTCACGCCCGGGGTGTGACGCACGACCGACCAGGTGGTCTCGTTGAGGTTCATGCGAACGAGCACGTAGCCGGGGATGCGCACGCGCGTCACCATCTTGCGCTGGCCGTTCTTGACCTCCATGACCTCTTCCATGGGGACCTGGATCTCGTAGATGTCGTCGACCGCGCCCATCGTCTCGCGACGGTTCCAGAGGTTCGACTTCACCTTGCGCTCGTACCCGGCGTAGGTGTGGATCACGAACCACTTGCCCGGGCGGCGGCGCAGATCCTTCTTGAACGCCTTGTAGGGATCCTCGGCGGCCTCGGTCTCCTCCTCGACCTCCTCGTCCACGATGGCGCTGGCCGCAGCGGCGGCCTCCTCGGCGCTGTCGATGTCGAGCGCATCCTTCACCGCGGCGTCGGCGACGGGGTCGGTCGACTGCACCAGCGCGTCGAGCGCCGCGTCGAGCTCGGCCTCGGGGTTGTTGTTCTCGCTCGTCATCTGTTCTTGCTTTCCTTGATCGGGATTCGGGATCGGACGCTCACCGGCCCGCAGGTCAGGCGAGCGGCGTTCCGAAGATGAAGACGGTCACCCAGCCGAACGCCTGATCGAGCACCCACACGAGGCCCATCATGATCAGAACGAACGCGATCACCACGATGGTGAAGTTGATGAGCTCCTTGCGGGTCGGGGTGACGACCTTCTTCAGCTCGGCGATCACCTGCTGGATGAACAGCACCACCCGGCTGAACCAATTGCGCTTGGCAGCGCGATCGGCCTTGGCGCGCTCGACCAGACCGCCGCCGCTCTCCTCGACTTCACTGCTGCTCACTGGCGTGTCCTTTCAACTCACCCGGCCGGGGCTCTCGCGCCGCACGGGATGTGGCAGGGCGGACAGGACTCGAACCTGCAACCTGCGGTTTTGGAGACCGCTGCGCTACCAATTGCGCCACCGCCCTATGGGATCTACGACCATCACTCTTCGCCCTCTGGGCATGAAAAATTATGGCGAAAGTCAATCACCGTGGATCACTCTACGCGATCCGGCATCGCTTGTCGAACCGGCACGGCGCGCGGGGCGCCCCGCGCGAGCCTTGACGGGCCGGTGAACGTCAGGGCGCCGTTCCCGCCGGGGGCGGGCGCCCCGCGCGAGCCCTGACGGGCCCGCCCGCGGCGGCGCCGACGCGCCTGGGATCCCCCTCCGAAACGCGCCGTCCGGCACCGCTCAGCGGGTAGTCTGTCAGCGTGACCAACATCTCCCGTCTTTCGAAGAAGATCGCCGCCATCGCCGAGTCCGCGACCCTCAAGGTCGACGCGAAGGCGAAGGCCCTCCAGGCCGAGGGCCGTCCGGTGATCAGCTACGCCGCAGGCGAGCCCGATTTCCCCACGCCGGCCCACATCGTCGATGCGGCCCGCGCCGCGCTCGACGACCCCAAGAACTTCCGCTACACGGCGGCCACGGGCCTGCCCGAGCTGCGCGAGGCGATCGCCGCGAAGACCGCCCGCGATTCGGGCTGGGAGGTGCCCGCGTCTCAGGTGATCGTCACGAACGGCGGCAAGCAGGCCGTCTACCAGTCGTTCCAGGTGCTGCTCGATCCGGGCGACGAGGTGCTCGTGCCCGCACCCTACTGGACCACCTATCCCGAGGCGATCCAGCTCGCCGACGGCGTTCCCGTCGAGGTGTTCGCGGGCGCGGATCAGGGATACAAGGTGACCGTCGAGCAGCTCGAGGCCGCCCGCACCGAGCGCACCAAGGTGCTGCTCTTCGTGTCGCCCTCCAACCCCACCGGCGCCGTCTACTCTCCCGAGGAGACGAAGGCGATCGGCGAGTGGGCCGAGGCGAACGGGTTGTGGATCGTGGCCGACGAGATCTACCAGAACCTCGTGTACGACGGTGTGCGCGCCGTCTCCATCGTGGAGGCCGTGCCCGCGCTGCAGGATCGCACGATCCTCGTGAACGGCGTCGCGAAGACCTACGCGATGACCGGCTGGCGGCTCGGCTGGATGGTCGGCCCCGCCGACATCGTGAAGGGCGCGGCGAACCTGCAGTCGCACCTCTGCTCGAACGTGAACAACATCGCGCAGCGCGCGGCGATCGCGGCGCTGACCGGCCCGCAGGAGCCGATCGAGCAGATGCGCCTCGCCTTCGACCGCCGCCGCAAGCTCATCGTCGAAGAGCTCAACAGCGTGCCGGGCTTCAACTGCCCCACCCCGGAGGGCGCCTTCTACGCCTACGTCGACGTGACCGGGGCGCTCGGCAAGACCTACCGCGGCGTCACCCCCGCGACCTCGCTCGAACTGGCCGACCTGATCCTCTCCGAGGCCGAGGTCGCCGCGGTGCCCGGTGAGGCGTTCGGCCCCTCGGGCTACCTGCGCTTCAGCTACGCGCTGGGCGACGAGGCGCTCGTCGAGGGTGTGCGCCGCATCCGGGCGCTGCTCTCGGAGTAAGAGGGGCAGACTCGCAGGGTCGGGCTGCGCCGCTCGGGATCGCTCCCGGACGGCGCAGCCCGACCTTTTTGCGCGAGGCGGGCGCCGCCGCCTCAGTAGCCGCGCAGCACCTGGTCGAGCACCTGGTCGACGCTCTGATCGCGGCGGAACAGGAGCCAGTCGAGGCAGGCGCCCGCGAGCGCGCCGAAGAAGGCGGCGCCCGCGATCTCGGTGATCTCGTGCGGGGCGCGCCCGCCCCCTCGGGCGGCCTCCGCGTCGCGCAGCACGTCTCGGTAGCGCACCACGACCGAGGAGCGGGCGAGCTCCATCGCGCCCGCCCACGCCCGGTCGGTGCGGAAGATCTCGGACGCCATGAGCTTGGCGAGGTCGAGATTGCCCCGAAGGGTCTCGAGGGTGGCGACGGCGACCGCGCGCGGCAGGCGAGCCGCGTCGCCCGCCGCCCGCGATCGCGCCTCGTCGACGGCGGCGCCGAGCCGCTCGAAGCCGTCGCGCATCACCTGCTCGAAGATCGCGTCCTTCGACGAGAAGTTGTAGTACAGGCTGCCCTTCGCCACTCCCGCGGCCTCGGCGATCTGATCCATCGACGCACCGCTGATCCCGTGCTGCGCGGCGACGCGCACCGCCGCCTCGGTGATGAGCTGCTTCGTGTTGACCCGTGCCATGGTTCCATCTTCGCCTAGATCGCGAGCTCGGGGTGCAGCCGCCCCACCGTCCAGACCTTCTGGCGACGGGCGGCCACCGCGCTGATCGCGAGCGAACCCACGAGCACGCCGACCATCACGAACAACGACCCCCAGAACCGGGCGTCGATCCCGCCGCCGATGAGCTGCCGCAGTCCCTCGACCACGTAGGAGGCCGGCATGAACGGGTGCAGCGCCTGGAAGAAGGCGGGGGTCGTCTCGACGGGGTAGGTGCCGCCCGACGACGACAGCATGAGCATCAGCAGCACGAGACTCACCACGCGGCCGGTCGCGGTGCCGAGCAGCGCGATGAACATCTGCTGCAGGGCGAGGAAGGCGAGGGTGACGAGCAGCATGAAGGCGGCCATACCCATCCAGTGCGCGGGCCGCATGCCGATGCCGAACACCAGCACGAGCATCATGATGGCCACCTGACCGACGCCGATGAGGGCGGCCGGCCAGAATCCGGTGAGCACCGATCGCAGTCCCGAGACGTTCGAGGCGAGCGGGCGGCGAGGCAGCGGCCTCAGGATCAGCCAGGTGATGAGCGCCCCCACGAACGAGGCGAGCGCGATGAAGAACGGGGCGAAGCCCTCTCCGAAGCCCTGCACCTCGTTCTCGGTGTGCTCGGCGAGCTGCACCGGCGCGGCCATCGTCTCGGCGATGCGGTCGCCCTGCCCCGGCGCGAAGTCGGGCGCTTCGGCGGCGCCGTCGGCGAGCTGCCCGGCGAAGGTCGCCGCTCCGGCGTCGACCTCGGCCGCCCCCTCGGCGAGCTGCTGCGACTTGCCGCTCGCCTGCTGCGCGCCGTCGTCGAGCTGCTGCGCGCCCGCGGCGAGCGCTGGAGTCTTCGACGCGAGCTCGCCCGCGCCGGAGGAGAGCTGCTGCACACCGCTCGCGAGCTCCCCGCTCTTCGCCGAGAGGGTCTGCGCGCCCCCGGAGAGTTCGGAGAGCTTGTCGGCGAACTGCGCGCCGCCCGCGTAGGCGGTGCCGCTCTTCTGCGCGAGGGTCGCGGCTCCGGTCGAGAGCTGGGCGGCGCCCGTGCCGAGCAGGCCGGCCTTCTCGTCGAGCTGGGAGATCCCGTCGCGCAGGGCGTCGGCTCCGGTCGCGAGCTGCTGCGCGCTGCCGACGGCCTGCTGCGTCGACGCGTCGAGATCGGCGGCTCCCGCGGCGAGCCGTGTGGCGCCGTCGGCGAGCTGGGCGGATCCGTCGCGGACCTGGCCCGCACCGTCGGCGAGCGCCTGGATCGAGGATCCGCCCGATTGCAGCACCGCGTCGAGTTCGGCGAGCGTCATCGAGGGGTTCGCGGCGGCGAGCGCCGCGATGCTCTCAGCGCCCGTGGCGACCCGCGCCGCGCCGGAGCTCACACCCTCGGCCCCCGTCGACACCTCGGTCGCCGCGGAGTCGAGTTGGGCCGCCCCCGCGCCGAGCTGCGAGAGACCGCCGGAGAGCGCGTTCGCGCCGTCGGCGAGGCTCTCGCCGGCGCCGGCGAGCTGATGCGTGCCCTCGGCGAGTGCCCGGCTGCCCGCGGCGAGTTCGTTCGACTTCGAGGCGAGGGCGCCCGCCCCAGCACTCAGCTGCCCGAGGCCGTCGCGCAGCTCGCCCGACTTGCTCGCGGCCTCGCCGGCGCCGGCCGAGATCTGCGCGGCGCCCCCGTTGAGCTGCGCACTGCCGTCGCGGGCGCGCTCGGCGCCGCTCGCGAGCTGCCGGGTGCCGTCGACGAGCGCGGGAGCCTGGCCGGCGAGCTGCGCCGTGCCGTCGGCGAGCTGCCCGAGACCCACGCTCAGCTTCTCGCTGCCGTCGGCCACCTGGGCCGTTCCGGTCTCGAGCGTGTCGGCGGCGTCGGCGGCCTTGCGGGTGCCGTCGCTCAGCTGCTCGACGCCCACGAGCACCTGCTCGGCCGCGGTCTGCGTGGCGGTCTGGGCGACCGCGTCGCGCAGCTGCACCATGGCCTGCTTGCCCAGCGTGGAGGCGAGGAACGAGTTGTTGTCGTTGTAGACGACCTCGATCTCACCGGCTTTCGGGTCGTCCTGCAGACCGGCGAGGGTGCGGGAGAAGTCGCTCGGGATCGTCACGGAGAAGTAGACGTCGCCGTCGCCGACCGCGCGAGCCGCGGCGTCGGCGTCGAGCGGCTGCCAGTCGAGATCCTCGCCCTGCTGCAGCTGCTCGAGCACGTCGTCGCCGGCCGCGAGGGCGGAGCCGTCGGGCTTCTCGGCGGGTTCGTCGAGGTTGACGATCGCGACGGGCAGTTTGTCGAGGTGGTCGGTGGGTGCCCAGAACGCCCAGAGGTAGAGGGCGCCGTAGATGAGCGGGATGACGAGGAGCACGCCGAGGGCGATCTTCGGCAGGGCGCCCTGGCGGAAGCGCTTCAGCTCGGTGCTGCGGGTGAACAGTGACATGGGGTTCTTTCTGGGGCTGCTGGGCCGGTGATTCAGAGTTCGATGAGGGCGGGGGCGGCGCCCGCCGGGAGCGCTCGTTCGAGGAGGGCGGCGTCGCCCGGGTCGCTGCTCGCCAGCACGATGCGGATCCCCTGCTGCGCCAGATCGCTCAGACGTTCGGCGATGAGGGCGCGATCGGCGGGGTCGCGGAGCGCGTCGAAGTCGTCGACGACGAGCAGTCGCGGGGTCTCGATGAGGGCGAGCGAGACCCTCACGAGCATCTCCTCCGAGGGGCTGAGGTCGCGCACGAGCAGGGCCGGACCCGGCTGCTCGAGGTCTCCGAACGCGTCGGCGAGCAGTTCGCGTGCGAGCTGCGGGGTGATGCGCGGCGTGCGGCGGTACCAGGGCAGTGCCCAGCTCAGCCGCTCGCGCAGCGTGGCGCCGAGCGTGACGGCGGATTCGAGCGCGTCGACGGCCTCGAATCCGACGAGTCCGGTGAGACGCCGGATCTCGGCGGGGCTCGTCGCGCCCATCGTGCTGAGCGATCCGCCGCTCAGCTGCATGCGGCCCGCGATCGAGAGCAGCAGCGAGGTGCGCCCGCTGCCGCGGGGGCCGAGCACGACGGTGACGAGGCTGCGGCTGGTCGCGGTGAGGGGCCCGAAGACGGGCCCTCGGGAGCCGCGCACGTGGGCGGCTCGCAGTTCGACGGTGGCGGATCCGGCGGTGGCGGATCCGCGCCTCCCGCGATCCTCGCGCGGTGCTGCCGCGATGACGACGGTCTCGTTGCTGCTCACGTCGGTCCTTTCGATGCACTTTCTTAAACTGACTAGTCAGTCTAAATCACTATGGAGGAATCGTCAAGGCGGCGCCCGAAGGCGCCGGTCCGGCGAACAGTGGCACACCGAGAGGGCGCGCATGACAGTCGGCCACCCCCTCGCGCGCCACCGCTCGAGTCGCTTCCGCCCACTGAAGAGCTCCCCGGGAATAACCCCCGCGCCGCCGCGTTAGATTTACATGCAAGCGCATATAATTGGGCGCAACAACAGAACGGAGCACCCCATGGAGTTCGGGATCTTCTCGGTCAGCGACGTGACCCGCGATCCGGTCAGCGGCGAGACCCCCAGCGAGGCCGAGCGCATTCAGGGCCTCGCGACCATCGCGAAGCACGCCGAGGAGGTGGGCCTCGACGTCTTCGCCATCGGCGAGCATCACAACCCGCCGTTCTTCTCATCGAGCCCGTCGACCTTCCTCGCCTACATCGCCGGGCAGACCGAGCGCCTGAAGCTCAGCACGAGCACCACCCTCATCACCACGAACGACCCGGTGCGCATCGCCGAGGAGTACGCGATGCTGCAGCACCTCGCCGGGGGCCGCATGGACCTCATGCTCGGGCGCGGCAACACCGCCCCCGTCTACCCCTGGTTCGGCAAGGACATCCGCAGCTCGCTGCCGCTCGCGCTCGAGAACTACAACCTGCTGCACCGCCTGTGGCGCGAAGACGTGGTCGACTACGAGGGCAACTTCCGCACCCCCCTGCAGGGCTTCACGAGCACCCCGCGCCCCCTCGACGACGTGCCCCCCTTCGTGTGGCACGGATCGATCCGCACCCCCGAGATCGCCGAGCAGGCCGCCTACTACGGCGACGGCTTCTTCGCGAACCACATCTTCTGGCCGTCCGAGCACTCGCTGCGCCTCATCGACTTCTACCGAGAGCGCTACGAGCACTACGGGCACGGCAGCGCCAAACAGGCGATCGTCGGCCTCGGCGGGCAGACCTTCATCGCGAAGAAGTCGCAGGACGCGATCGACGGCTTCCGCCCCTACTTCGACGAGGCCCCGGTCTACGGCCACGGGCCGCGCATGGAGGACTTCATGACCCAGACCCCGCTGAGCGTCGGCAGCCCGCAGGAGGTCATCGACAAGACCCTCACGTTCCGCGAGACCTTCGGCGACTACCAGCGCCAGATGTTCCTCATCGACCACGCCGGCCTGCCGCTCAAGACCGTGCTCGAGCAGCTCGACCTGCTGGGCGAGGAGGTCGTTCCGGTGCTGCGCCGCGAGCTCGCCGCACGCCGCGACCCCGAGGTGCCCGAATCGCCGACCCACGCGAGCCTCGTGCGCACCAAGTACGGCGACGAGGCCCCCAGGCAGCCGCGACCGCGCGCGAACCGCGGTGATAACGTGACGGGCGGATCGCCCTACCTCGACAGCGCGGGCGGATCAGGGGCCGCATTCGGCCTCCGCTGATCCGCCCCCTCGATCGGAGAATCCCATGAACACCGAACGCATCGATCTCAGGCTCGCGAACGAGGCCTGGGAGTCGCTCATGACCGCGCACGCGCGGCTCACGGCGATCTTCGCGGGCGAGAGCATGTGGCAGGAGGCCGCCATGCGGGAGTACGACGTGCTCTACACGCTCGCGAAAGGGGACGGCCCCATGCGCCTCTGCGAGATCCAGGACGGCGTGCTGCTCAGCCAGCCCGCGCTCTCGCGCATGATCGACCGGCTCGTCGCCCGCGGCCTGCTGCACCGCGAGACCGACCCCGACGACGGCCGGGCCGTGCGCATCTCGCTCACCGAGGAGGGGGCGCGCGTGCAGCGCGAAACCGGGCGGGCGCACGCGAAGAGCGTGGGCCGCGAGCTCGGCGCCGCCCTCTCCCCCGAAGAGATGCGGGATCTGCGCGCGATCTGCGGCAAGCTCGCCTCCCGGCCCGAGCGCGACTCGTAGGCCCTCGGCGGGCACCGCCCGCCTCCCCGACCATAGATTCCATCACCCTTCACCCGAGGAGCCCCCATGCTGCACACCCTCGACACGCCCGCCGCCGGCGCCGAGCGCCCCGAAGCCCGCACCCTCGCGGTCATCAGCGCGGGCACGAGCGACCCCTCCACCACCTCGATGCTCGCGAGCCGCATCGCCGATCGCGCCGCGGCGCTCGCCGCGCAGCGCGGCATCGAACTGCGGGTGCGGTTCGTCGACCTGCGCGCGCTCGCGCAGGACATCACGACGGCGCTCGTCTCGCGGCACGTCTCACCCGCGCTTCAGGAGGCGAGCGACGCGCTGCGCGACGCCGACGCGCTCGTCGTGTCGACACCCGTCTACAAGGCGGGCCCCAGCGGGCTGTTCACCTCGTTCTTCCAGGCGCTCGACAACGATCTGCTCATCGGCACGCCCGTCGTGCTCGCGGCGACCGCCGGCAGCTCGCGCCACGCGCTCGTGGTCGACGACCAGCTGCGCGGGCTCTTCGCCTACCTGCGCACCGTCACCGCGCCCACGTCGCTCTTCGCCGCCCCCGAGGACTGGAACAGCGGCGACCTCGGCAAGCGCATCGACCGCGCGGCGGCCGAGCTGATCGCGCTGATCGCGGGCGGCTTCCGCGAGACGGTGCGCGGCGACTCGTGGGGCGGATACCAGCACTCCTTCGGCAGCGCGGGAGGCACCGAGCTCGGCATCGACCTCGACACCGACCTCATGCGGCTGGCGACCGGGGGCTGAACGCCCCGGGCCCGCGCGTCGCAGCGGGCGGGCGCCCGACTCCGGCCGCCTCGCTCAACTCGAGATCCACGGGCCCCGCTGCGCGCGCGAGAGGGCGAAGAGTGCTCCGATCGCTCCGAATCGGGGCACTGTTCGCCCACTCGAGTTGCTCCCACGGAGAGGCGGGGACTGCCTGCGCGGCTCGGAGACGCCGACCCGACCCCGTCGCGCGGCGTTCGGATCGCCCCGCGGAAGCCCTACGCGGCGTCGCCGGCCGAGATCGCGGCGGCCTCCTCCTCGGCGGTCTCGTGAGGCGAGCCGACCCGGTGCAGCAGGTGGCCGACGCTCGCGAGCACGACGATCGAGACCACGAGCGAAGCGGCGCCGATCCAGTAGGGCGCGGGCGCGCCCAGGGCCGCGGCGTTTTCGAA
>NZ_KB714602.1:316281-536009 GCF_000349545.1 Leucobacter sp. UCD-THU | reverse complement strand
GCAGGTACACGTAAAAGAACTTCGAAAAGTCGGTCGCCTCCATCACCGCCTCGGTGAGCGCGGTGTTCATCACGCCCAGCAGCAGGCCGCTCACCACCACGACCGTGACGAGCCCCGGCAGCGAATGCACGAAGACGCCGAGCAGCACGAGGCAGATCGTGAGGCCCCCGAGCATCGTGAAGAGCACGGGCCGCAGACCGAATCGGCGCGTCAGCACGGGGGCGACGAGCACCGAGGTGATCGCGAGGGCGAGGCCCCAGCCGAAGAAGACGAGGCCCAGCTCGTGCGCGCCGAACGCCGCCACGCCCGCGGCCTTCGCCGCGGCCTCCATGGGGTAGGGGCTGTAGGCGAGCAGCACGAAGAAGCCGAAGTTGTAGAAGAACGCGACCGCGGCCAGTGCGAGCAGCGCGGGGTTGCCGAGGGCCTTGAATCCGGCGACGAGCGAGGGCCGCTCGGCCCGGGCCGCGGCGCGCTGCTCGGCGGTCTGCTTCGGGGTGCGCAGCAGCACCAGGATCGCCAGCAGCGCGACCGCCATGAGCACGGCGGTGCCGAAGAACGGGCCTCGCCACGAGATGGATCCGAGGGCGCCGCCCACGAGCGGGCCGATGGCCATGCCGACGCCGAGTGCGGCTTCGTAGAGCACGATCGCCTGGCGCGATCCGCCCGAGGCGGCGCCGACGATCGCGGCGAGCGCGGTCGAGATGAAGAGCGCGTTGCCGAGGCCCCAGCCGGCGCGGAACCCGATGATCTCGCCGACCGTACCGGAGGCTCCCGCAAGGGCGGCGAAGACCACGATCAGCACGAGGCCCGTCACGAGCGTCCAGCGCACGCCGATGAGCCCGGAGACCCAGCTCGTGAAGAACATCGCGATGCCCGTGATGAAGAGGTAGCTCGTGAAGAGCAGCATGGTCTGGCTGGCGCTCGCACCCAGTTCATGGCTGATGGCCGGCAGGATCGGGTCGACGAGGCCGATGCCCATGAAGGAGATCGCGCAGGCGAAGGCGATCGCCCAGACGGCGGTGGGCTGACGCAGGATCGACGCCTTGCGCGCGGGGGCGGGCCCCGGCGCGGTCGGGTCGGGAACCGGGATGGATCCGGTGGCGGGCGTGGATTCGGTGACGGTGGACGTGGTGGCTCCTCGGGGTGGATGGGGTGTGGTGGCGGCGAGGTGCGGATCAGGCCCGCGGATCGCCGATCCGCTCGCTCAGCTGCTGCATCAGCTCGACCGCTCGGGCGAGCGTGGCGCGGTCGAAGTCGGAGAGTTCGCCGAGGTGGGGTCGCACCCGGTCGGCGGCGATGCGCCGGTACTCGTCGAGCGCGGCTCGGCCGGCCTCGGTGATGGCCACGCGGGAGGCGCGGCCGTCATCGGGGTCGGGGCTGCGGTCGACCCAGCCCTCGTGCTCGAGCCGCTGCACGAGCCCGGTCATGGAGGGCTGTGCCACGCGCTGCTGCTGCGCGAGTTCGCTGACCCGCGCCGAGCCGGTCTGTTCGAGGTCGGCCAGCACCCGCCAGGCGACCAGGGAGTAGCCCACCCCGGCGGTGCGCCCCGCGATGCGCGCGAAGCGGCCGCTGGTGCGCGTGAGTTCAAGCGCAAGCGCATCGAGACCCGATGCGTTCTTACCGTTCTTCTCGATCACAGCGACCACTATACGCCCATTTGCATAGTAAAGCTATGCAAATGATGATCGGCGGAGCGCGGACCTGCCGAGCCCCCACCCCGCGAAGGATCTCCGCAGTTCAGACCGGAGATCTCAGCTCAGGAGGTCGATTCGGCGCAGAACCTCCGTCTGAGCTGCGATCCCCTGCCTGAACTGCGCCCGCCCGCGATCCGCCGCGCACCCTTGACGCGCGCAGGTGTTCCCTGCAGGCTGGCAGCACCGACGACGAACGAGCCAGAGGAGCCTCCCATGATCTTCGTCAATCTGACCACCACCGACCTCGACCGCAGCAAAGCCTTCTACACGGCACTCGGATGCAGCATCAACCCGATGTTCACCGACGAGAACGCCGCCTGCGTCGTCTGGGACGACCAAACCTTCTTCATGATGCTCACCCGCGAGCACTTCGCACAGTTCACCGACAAGCCCCTCGCCGACCCGCGCGAGAGCGCGCAGGTGATCATGGCGCTCAGCCGGGACTCCCGCGCGCACGTCGACTCGACGGTCGAGGCCGGCCTCGCCGCCGGCGGCGTCGAGAACGGCGCCCCGCAGGACTACGGCTTCATGTACCAGCGCAGCATGCAGGATCCCGACGGCAACAACCTCGAATTCTCCTACATGGAGGCCCAGGCCGCGGAAGAGGGCCCCGGAGCCTACACCGACCAGCACGGCGCCGGCCCGGACCCCGTTCCGGGAACCAACAGCGACCATCACGGCCCCGGCAGCTACACCGATGAGCACGGTCCCGACACGGATACCGCTCCCGGCCGCTGAGCAGAGCCACTGGCCCACGACCGGGCCGACGATTCGTCACGGCGGATCGCGATCCGCCTCCCGGAAACGCCGAAGGGGGCGGGATCACCGATCCTGCCCCCTTCACCGCGCCCGCGGGCGCGTCTCCGCGACCGCCTACGCCGCCACGAAGAAGAGGCGCTTGTTCGCGAACTCGCCGATGCCGAGCGGGCCCATCTCGCGGCCGAAGCCCGATCGCTTCACCCCGCCGAACGGGATCTCCGCCGCCTCGGCCGCGATGGTGTTCACGTGCGACATACCCACCTCGAGCTGCGAGGCCACCCGAGCGGCGCGCGCCTCATCGGTCGAGAAGACGGAGCCGCCGAGCCCCAGATCGCAATCGTTCGCGAGTTCGAGCGCCTCTTCGTCGCTCGACACGCGGTAGACGGTGGCGACAGGGCCGAAGATCTCCTCGCGGTACGACTCGGAGTCGCGGGGCACCCCCGTGAGCACGGCCGGCGAGTAGTAGGCTGCAGGGCCCTCCGACAGCACGCCGCCGGCGACGAGGGTCGCGCCGTCGGCGACGGCCTTCTGCACCTGCGCGTCGACCGTCTCAGCGGCGGCGCGCGTCGACAGCGGCGCGAACTCGCCCTCGGCGAGGTTCAGCTGGTCGCCTGGCACGAGACCCTCGGCGAGCTTCGCGAGCTCGGCCACGAACTCGTCGTAGATGTCGTCCATCACGATCAGGCGCTTGTTCGAGTTGCAGACCTGGCCGCCGTTGTAGACGCGGAAGTTCCAGGCCTCGGCCGCGGTCGCCGCGACGTTGTCGCTGTCGAGCACCACCATCGGATCGATGCCGCCGAGCTCGAGCACGCACTTCTTCAGGTGCTGGCCGGCCTGCGCGCCGATGATCGCGCCCGCACGCTCTGACCCCGTCAGCGAGACGCCCTGCACGCGGGGATCGGCGATCATCGACGCGATCTGACCGTGCGAGGCGAACACGTTCTGGTACCCGCCGACGGGCACGCCGGCCTGCTCGAAGATCTCCTGCACGGTGAGCGACGACCGCGCGCAGATGTCGGCGTGCTTCAGCAGGATCGTGTTGCCGAGCAGCAGGTTCGGCGCCGCGAAGCGGGCGACCTGGTAGTAGGGGAAGTTCCAGGGCATCACACCGAGCAGCACCCCGATGGGGCGATGCTCGACGTAGGCCTTGCCCGGGATCGTGCTCGGGATCTCGTAGTCGGTGATGAGGCTCGGGCCGTGCACCGCGTAGTACTCGATGATGTCGCGCGCGAACTCGACCTCGTCGATCGACTCGGCGATCGACTTGCCCATCTCGGTCGCGATGATCCGGGCGAGCTCGTCCTTGCGCTCCTCGAAGATCTCGGCGGCGCGCTTCACGACGGCGGCGCGCTCCTGCACGCTCTTCTCGCGCCACTCGCGGTAGACCGCGTCGGCGCTCGCGACGGCGGCCTCGATGTCGGCGTCGGTCGCGCTGTCGAAGGTCTCGACGATCTCGCCCGTCGCGGGGTTCTGCACTCGGTACTTGGCCATGATGCTCCTTACGTTGGTCGTATATACGCCTCAGCGGTGCAGCGGCCGCCGTGGCCGCTGCACCGCTCGGGCGCTCGTGCGAGTCGGGTTACTCGCCGGTGTAGTAACCATCGGCGACGCGCAGCGCCTCGTCGATGATGTCGAGGCCCGTCACCAGATCCTCCTCGCTGATGATCAGCGGCGGGGCGATCTGCAGGCGGTTGCCGGCCGCGAACGGCCACAGACCGGCGTTCTTGCAGGCGGCGACCACGGCGTTGAACGGCGCCGCGGCCTCGCCGGCCGCGTTGAACGGCACCAGCGGCTCGCGGGTCTCGCGGTCGAGCACGAGCTCGAGCGCCCAGAACAGGCCCTTGCCGCGCACCTCGCCGATCGACGGGTGCTTCTCGGCGAGCTCGCGCAGGCGCGGCTCGACGACTCGCTCGCCCAGATCGCGCACGCGCTCGAGGATCTGCTCCTCCTCGAAGATGTCGAAGGTGGCGACACCCGCTGCGGCGCCGAGGGGGTGGCCGCTGTACGTGAGGCCGCCCGGGAACGAGCGGTCGGCGAAGGTGTTGTGGATCGCCTCGGAGATGACGACGCCGCCGAGCGGCACGTAACCCGAGTTGACGCCCTTGGCGAAGGTGACGAGGTCGGGGGTGACGTCGAAGGCCTGGAACGCGAACCACTCGCCCGTGCGTCCGAAGCCCGCCATGACCTCGTCGCAGATCATCACGATGCCGTGCCTGTCGCAGAGCTCGCGCACGCCCTCGAGGTAGCCGGGGGTGGGCACGAGGATGCCGTTGGTGCCGGTGACGCTCTCGAGGATGATGGCGGCGATGGTGTTCGGGCCCTCGAGCTGGATGGTGTGCTCGAGGTGCTGCAGAGCGCGCTCGGTCTCCTGCTCGGGCGTCTCGGCGTAGAACTCGGAGCGGTAGGGGTAGGGGCCGAAGAAGTGCACGACGCCCGCGTCGGGGGTGCCGTTCGCCCAGCGCCGGGGCTCGCCCGTGAGGGTGATCGCGGTCGCGGTGGAGCCGTGGTACGAGCGGTAGCGGGCGAGCACCTTCTGACGGCCGGTGTGGTGACGGGCCATGCGCACCGCGTACTCGTTGGCGTCGGCTCCGCCGTTCGTGAAGAACACCGAGCGGGCGCCCTCGAACGAGTGCTCGACGACGCGCTTCGCGAGTTCTCCGCGCACGTCGTTCGCCATCGCGGGCTGGATCGTGGCCATGCGGCCGGCCTGATCCTGGATCGCCTTCACGAGGCCGGGATGCTGATGACCGAGGTTGAGGTTCACGAGCTGCGAGGAGAAGTCGAGGTACTCCTTGCCGTCGTAGTCCCAGAAGCGCACGCCCTCGCCCTTGGCGACGGGCAGCGGGTTGATCTGCGCCTGCGCCGACCACGAGTGGAAGACGTAGTCGCGGTCGTTCTGGCGCACCTCGCGCTGCGCGTCGGTGTCGCCGAAGCTCTGCTCCGCACCGTTCAGGTCGATGAAGTCGGTCATCTGATTCCTTATTTCACGTGATGGTTTCGGTCGTCGGGATCCAGGATCCCACACGAAGGAGGGGAAGCGGGGGCGGAGATCCGCCCCCGCCGCGGAGCCAGGGTGCGTGTCGCAGATCGTAGCCGCGCGCAGGAGGCGAGGATCTGCGAGACGCGCCCTAGCTGTTGCTCGGGAACCCGAGGTCGACCCTCGACTGGTCGGGCTTCGGCCAGCGCGTCGTGACGACCTTCGAGCGAGTGTAGAAGTGGATCGACTCGGGGCCGTAGATGTGGGCGTCGCCGAAGAGCGAGTCCTTCCAGCCGCCGAACGAGAACGAGCCGACGGGCACGGGGATCGGCACGTTGATGCCCACCATGCCGGCCTCGACCTCGAACTCGAACTGGCGGGCGACGCCGCCGTCGCGGGTGAAGATGGCGGTGCCGTTGCCGAACTGGTGCTCGTTGATGAGCTGCACGCCCTCCTCGTAGGTGTCGACGCGCACGACCGCGAGCACCGGCCCGAAGATCTCCTCGAGGTAGACCTTGCTGTCGGTCTTGACGTGGTCGAGCAGCGAGACGCCGGTGAAGAACCCGTCGCCCTCGAACTGCGCCTCGCGACCGTCGACGACCACGGTGGCGCCCTCGGCCTCGGCGCCGGCGACGTACGACTCGACGCGGGCCTTCGCCTCGGCGGTGATGAGCGGGCCCATCTCGGACGCGGGATCGGTGCCGTCGCCGATCTTGAGCTTCTCCATGCGCTCGGCGATCTTCGCGACGAGCTCGTCGCCCACACCGCCGACGGCCACGACGACCGAGACGGCCATGCAGCGCTCGCCGGCCGAGCCGTAGGCGGCCGAAACCGCGGCGTCGGCCGCGCCGTTCAGGTCGGCGTCGGGCATCACGATCATGTGGTTCTTGGCGCCGCCGAGCGCCTGCACCCGCTTGCCGTTGGCGGCCGCGCGCTCGTAGATGTACTTGGCGATCGGGGTCGAGCCCACGAACGAGATCGCCTTCACGTCGCGGCTGTCGAGCAGCGTGTCGACGGCGACCTTGTCGCCGTGCACGACGTTGAGCACGCCGTCGGGCAGACCGGCCTCGCGGAACAGCTCGGCGATGAAGACGGAGGCGGAGGGATCGCGCTCGGAGGGCTTCAGCACGACGGTGTTGCCGCAGGCGATCGCGGAGGCGATCATCCAGAGGGGCACCATGACCGGGAAGTTGAACGGGGTGATGGCCGCGACCACGCCCACCGGCTGCTTGATCGAGTGCACGTCGACGCCGGTCGAGACCTGCTCGTCGCGCTCACCCTTCAGCAGGTGCAGCAGGCCCGAGGCGAACTCGACGTTCTCGAGGCCGCGCGCGATCTCCCCGGCCGCGTCGCTGAGCACCTTGCCGTGCTCGCTCGTGACGATGGCGGCGAGCTCGGGCGTGCGCTGCTTGAGCAGCTGGCGCAGGTTGAAGAACACGTCGGCGCGCTTCGTGAGGCTGGTCTTGCGCCAGGCCGGCAGCGCGGCCTTCGCCGCGGCGACGGCCTGCTCGACGGTGGCGGCCGACGCGATCGCCAGCTCGTGCTGCGGCTGGCCCGTCGCGGGGTTGAACACCGGCTGGGTGCGCTCCGCGGTCTCGACATGCTCGCCGCCGATGATGTGAGGGATGAGTGCCATCCGTGTTCCTCTCGAATCGATCAATATGTTCGGGATCACCGAACGCCGTTGATTCCCAGTATTTCAGCGGCCTTTCGCGGCAGCCACCGCCACTCCATCCGCAATTCGCTCGATTCCCGTACACTTTGTTCGAGAACCTCGCGCCCGGCGGGGAGCCACGGGACGGAGGCACCGGTGTCGGGAGAGATCAGCGTCGCCGACGCGCTGGGGCTCGCAGAGCTGCGGGCCGGCGATCCCGAGCTGCTCGCGGGGGCTCGAGGCATCGACCGCGGCATCCGATGGGCGCACGTGGTCGCGGGCTCTGCCGCGGTGAGCCTGCTCGACGGCGGCGAGCTCGTGCTCACGACCGGGGCGGGGTGGCCGCGCGGGGGCGACGA
Organism: Leucobacter sp. UCD-THU; assembly: GCF_000349545.1. NCBI lineage: Bacteria > Bacillati > Actinomycetota > Actinomycetes > Micrococcales > Microbacteriaceae > Leucobacter > Leucobacter sp. UCD-THU. The sequence goes on along the minus strand of NZ_KB714602.1, from coordinate 528,566 downwards.
GCTCGAACGGCTCTCGGCCGCGCTGCTCGACACCGGCCCCGCGGCGGTCGTGCTGGAGCTCGGGCGCTTCTTCGCCGAGCCGCCCGCCCCGCTGGTCGCCGCGTGCGAGGGGCGCGGCATCCCCCTCATCGCGCTCCACCGGGAGGTGCGCTTCGTGCAGATCACGCAGCGCGTGCACCAGCGCATCCTCGCGGCGCAGACCGAGGCGCTCGCGGCACGGGCCGAGGTGCACGCGATGCTCACCGAGCTGGGCCTCAACCGCAGCCCCGTCGACTACGTGATCGAGCGCCTCGCCGACACCCTCGACACCGCGGTCGTGCTCGAGGACTCGGCGCGACGGGTCGTCGCCTGGGCCGGCCAGGCCCACGACGACCACCCGGTCGCGGCCTGGGCGGCCGCCGACGGCCGCGAGTTCCCGCTGCCCGACGGCTGGGTCCGCGTGCCCGTCGAGGCGCAGGGCCGACGCTGGGGCCACCTCTCGGCGCTGCCCGGCCCGGCCCACCCGGCGGGCCGGCGCACCGTGCTCGAACTCGGCGCGTTCGCACTGGCGCTCGGACGCCTCGCAGACCCCGAGGGAGACCAGTGGTTGCAGCTCTCGTCGAAGCACCTGTTCGACGTGCTGCTCGGCGGCCGCTACCGCCGCGACGAGGAGGTCGCCGTGCAACTCGCGGCCGCGGGTCTCCCCGTCGCCGGTCGCCGCCTGCTCGGCGCGACCCTGCGCGGCTCGGGAGGCCTCGGCGGGGAGCCGCCCGCGGAGCGCGAACTGCTGGAGACCGCCCTGCGGCGGGCCGTGTCGCCGGAGGGCCGGGTGATCCTCGCCCCCGACGACGAGGCCGCGGGCGGCGAGTCGGGATCCGGCGCCGCCCGCACCGCCTCGGTCGCGGGCGACCACGGCGGATCCGCGCGGCCCGCCTCCGGGCCCGCGCTCATCGCACTGCTCTCGTTCCCGCCCGGCGACCCGAGAGCCGACGGGCTCGAGAGCCGGGTTCCCGCCCTCGCCTCGCGCCTCGCGCGCGAGATCGACGCGCTGCTGCCCGCCGACGCACCCCAGCACTGGCGCGCCCACCTCGGGCTCGGCGCCTCGGGCGGGCGCGTGCGCGGACTCATCTCGTCGCTCGAACAGGTGCGGGCGGCGGGCGAGCTCGACCCGGCGGCGAGCGCGGGCCGCGTCACCGTGCAGCAGGCCGAACGGCAGCCGCTCGCCTACCTGGTGCGAGGGCTCGCCGCGCTGCCCGAGATGCAGGAGTTCGCCGAGGAGGCGCTCGGGCCGATCATCGAGCACGACTCGGCGAGCGGAGCGGGTCACAGCGGCGACCTGCTGCGGGTGCTGCGCGCATACCTCGAGCACCCCACCAACCGGTCGCTCGCGGCGCAGCGGGCGCGGCTCTCGCGGTCCGTGTTCTACCAGCGGCTCGCGCTGATCGAGGAGCTGCTGGGGGTCGACCTCACCGACGGCACCGTGATCGCGACGCTGACCGTGGCGCTGCTCGCAAGGCGGTAGGGCGCCGCCGTCCCCTTCGCCCGCACCAACGGCACCAGACCGACACCGTCCCCCTTCGCCCGCACCACCGGCACCAGACCGCCACCGCCACCCGACAGCACCGCCTGACCGCAGCACCACGCTTTCCCCTTCCCCACCCCGCACCACCGGCACCGATCGACGCTGCAGCACCTCGATCGGGCGAAACGAGGTGCTGCAGCGTCGATCGGTGCGCGAGGGACGACGCAAGGGCACGAGGCAGGTACGCGACGCGGGTGGGTGAGGCGGGCACGAGGCGGGTGCCCGGCAGAGCGCCCGCCTCGCAGCGCCCGGGTGCGCGGCAGAGCGCCCGCCGGGCGGCACACCCTCGGCCTGAGAGCGGCCCTACCGCCCCTCGGGCGACGACCAGAGCGCGGGGTACGAGTGCCCGAGCTCGATCACGAGGCGGCGCAGCGCCGGCAGCGAGAGCCCGATCACGCAGCTCGGCGCGCCCTCGATGCGCTCGATGAACGCCCCGGCGAGGCCGTCGATCGCGAAGCCTCCCGCGAGTTCGAGCGGCTCGCCGGTCGCGACGTACGCCTCGAGCTCGGCATCGTCGAGATCGGCCGAGAGCTCGACCTCGGCGGTGTCGACGGATCCGGCCGCGCCGCGCGTCTCGCCTCCCGTGCGATCGATCAGCCAGTGCCCCGAGTGCAGCACTCCGGTGCGCCCGCGGTGGTGCTTCGCGCGCGCCAGGGCGACATCGGGCTCGTGGGGCTTGCCCAGGATCTCGCCGTCGAGCAGGAACATCGAGTCGCCGCCCAGCACGAGGCCATCGATCTCGTCGCCGTGCCGGCGCACGACGTCCTCGGCCTTGAGCCGGCCCAGGTACTCGGTGAACTCGGGGGCCGTGAGCGCGCGGCCCAGCTCGGCCTCGCGCGCCGCGACCGCCGCGTCCTCGTCGACCTCGGGCGAGAAGCAGATCGGCTCGATGCCCGCGCCTCTCAGAACCGAGAGCCGGGCCGGGGACGTCGAGGCGAGGTACAAGCGCATGCGCCCAGCCTACGCATCCCGAGCTGCGGAGCTCACCCGCATCACGGACGGACACGCCGTGTACGCATCCGAGATACCGGTGAGCTCCGAGTCACGGGTACGGGATCGGCCGCGAAAACGCCTGCGGCGGTGGCCGCAGCGCCTCGGGCGCGAAACGCTGGCGCGTTTCGATCCAGCCCTCGGCGCGTTTTCGCCCTAGAGAATCTGACCTGGTGAGGCCAGCGCGATTCTCGCGAAAACGCCGGCGGCAGTGGCCGCAGCGCCTCGGGCGCGAAACGCTGGCGCGTTTCGATCCAGCCCTCGGCGCGTTTTCGCTCTAGAGAATCGCGCCCTCGTGGCGCAGCAGCGCCTCCTTGACGGGGGTGCCGAAGAGGTAGCCGCCCAATCCGCCGTCGGTGCGCACGATGCGGTGGCAGGGCACCACGAGCGCGACGAGGTTGTTCGCGCACCCGGAGGCCGCGGCGCGCACCGCCGAGGGCCGGCCCGCGAGCGCGGCCAGCTCCGTGTAGGTCACGGCACGGCCGGCGGGCACCTCGCGCAGGGCCCGCCACACCTCGCCGCGGAACGGGGTCTCGGGCTGGAAGACGGGCAGCGCATCGATCGCGGCGAGGTCGCCGTCGGCGTAGGCGCGCAGCGCGGCGGCGATCCCGAAGCGGTCGTCGGCGGCGTTCTCGACGCCGCGCGCCGCGAGTTCGGGATCGAGCCGGCCGAGCCGCTGCATGAGGCTGTCGGCGTCCGGATCGTCATCGGTCGCGAAGCCTGCGGCGCGCAGAGCGCCGTCCTCGGGCGCCCAGATCGCGTGGAAGGGGTGGCCCGCGACCTCGACGACGGTGCGGGCGAGGGGTGCGACGCCGACCGGGGCGGCGGGACTGGTGAGGGGTGCGGTGGTCATCTCGGGTCCTTTCGTGCGGCCGTCTCGAGGAAGTCGGCCCAGAGGTGCTGGGTGGCGTAGCCGCGGAACGGACGCCAGGTCTCGGCGAGGCGCGAGGCCTCCCGGTCGCCGCGCACTCCGAGGGCGCGGCGCAGGATCAGGTCTCCGGCCGGATACGCGTCGGGATCTCCGAGTGCGCGCATGGCGATCAGCTCGATGGTCCACGGGCCGATGCCGCGGATCGCGAGGAGTTCGCGCCGGGCGCGCTCGCGATCTGCGCCGGGGCCGAGATCCAGTCCCTCTGCGATCGCGACCGCGAGCGATCGCAGCGTCTGCGCGCGAGCGCGCGTGAGGCCGAGTCGCTCGCGCAGATCGTCGGCCCCGAGGGCGGCGACGCGCTCGGCGCTCGGTCTGGCGCGGAACCCGGCCGCGGCTCCCGCCGCGATGGCCTCCTCGGCGAAGGCATCGGCGAGCCGCCCCTGCAGCGTGCGCGCCGCGGCGAGCGAGATCTGCTGACCGAGCACCGTGCCGAGCGCGAACTCCACCGCGTCGCGCGCCCCGGGCAATCGAAGACCCGGACGGGCCGCGAGCGAGGCGCGCAGCAGCGGTTCGCCGCCCAGCGCTGCGGCGATCTGCGCGGGGTCGGCGTCGAGGTCGAGCAGCCGCCGCACGGCCTGGATCGCGGGCATCGTGTCGCTCAGGCTCGGCAGGGAGAGCCTGATCGGGATCCCGACCGTCGAGGCGCCCGCCGCACGCCGGGCGATGTCGCCGGGCACGTCGGCCCAGTCGATGCTCGCGACCGCGGTGCCGCCCGGCACGTCGATCGCGTGCGCGGTCGTGCCGTCGGGGTCGATGCGGTCTCGGCCCGGCACCGCGTGCGCCGCGAGGAAGGAGCGCATCGTTTCGGCCGCGAACGGGGCCCGGGCGCGCAGTCGCAGTGAGAGCGCGGGGCGCTCGTCGGAGACGGGGCCGCCGGCGTCGCGCCCGCCCGCGGAACCCGGCCGGGACAGCCGCGACGGCGCGATCCCGAACTCCTCGCGCATCGTGTCGCCGAACTGCCGCACACTGCCGAATCCCGCCGCGAACGCGATGTCGGCGAGGGGCAGATCGGTCTGCTCGATGAGGGAGCGCGCCGCGTGGGCCCGACGCGTGCGGGCGAGTTGCAGGGGCGTCGCGCCGATCTCCTGCAGGAGCATGCGCCGCAGGTGGCGCTCGCTCACCGCGAGCTCGGCGGCCAGCCCCGTGACGCCCACGGCGTCGACCGCCCCGTCGCGGATGCGGCGCACCGCGCGCGCGACGAGGTCTCCCCTCGCGTCCCAGTCGCGGGTGCCGGGCAGCGCCTCGGGCCGGCAGCGCCTGCAGGCCCGGAACCCGGCGGCGACGCACGCGGCCGCGCTCGGCAGGAAGCGGCAGTTCTCGGGGCGCGGCTTGCGGGCCGGGCACGACGGGCGGCAGTAGATGCCGGTGCTCGTCACGCAGAGGTAGATGCGGCCGTCCCAGCGGGCGTCGCGTCCCGACGCGGCGCGGTAGCACGCGTCGAAGTCGAGTCGGGATGCTGGGGTTTCGGTGGGCACCCGTCCATTGTTCCGCGCGCGGGGCGACGACGCACGCGGAAATCGGACATCGCAGTGAGGCGCGACGTTCCGCTCGGCCGCGGGACTCCTCACCGCGGCGCGTGGCGCCCGCCGCGTTCGCTACGCTCGTGAGTGTGAAAGACGCTTCCGGACGCTCCGCGCTGCTGCGCGCCACTGTCGTGGTCGTCGCCGAGGGCGGGCTGCGCGCGCTGACCTACCGGGCCGTCGCCGCCGAGGCCGGGGTCTCGCACGGGCTCGTGCGGCACCACTTCGGCACGCGGGATCAGCTCATCGCCGAGGCGATGGAGTACGCGATCGACGAGAGCCTGCGGGGCTCGAACATGCTGAGCAGCGGGCTCACCGTGCACGAGTTCGCCGACGGCATCGAGTCGCTCGCGGATCGCGAGGCCGGCATCCAGTCGTTCCAGTACGAGCTGCTGCTCGAGTCGCGGCGCCGGCCCGAGCTGCGGCCGCTCGCCGAGCGCCACTACCAGGCGTATCGGGAGGCGATCTCGCGGCAGCTGCACCGACTCGGCGTCGACGACGCGGAGCTCACCGAGCTGATCTGGTTCGCACTCGACGGCATCGTCTTCAAGCAGCTCGTCGCCCCCGAGGACCCGGCGCCCGCGGTGCGGCGGATCCGCGCCCTCATCGAGAGGGCCGCGGCAGGCTGATCCGCGCCCCTTCGCCCACCGCAAGCCGCATCCGCCCGATCCCGCTGCAGCCGCGGCGCCGATCGGCCCGTCCTGCCGCACCGATCGACGTTCGAGCACCTCGTTCTCGCGCAGGCGGGTGCCCGAATGTCGATCGGTGCGCGAACGCGCCAGCCAGCGTCGCCGCGCGTCTCCCGGTGTCTCCCGTGACGCCCGGGAGGCACAGCGAGCCCGGAGGCCCGGAGCCCGAAACCGGCGCTTGACTATCCATTTGGATAGTTCTACGCTTGCGCTACCGACCGAAGGGACACACCGTCGTGCCTGACACCCAGAACGCACCCGACACCACCATCGAGTTCCTCTACCTGAGCGAGCCCGACATGATCGCCGCCGGCGTCACCGACATGGCCGCCTGCGTCGACACGATGAGCGAGATGCTCGTCGACTTCAAGCGCGGCGACTACCGCATGGCCGGCGTCGAGAACGACCTGCACGGCGCGCAGATCTACTTCCCGCAGGAGTCGCCCTTCGAGGGCATGCCGCTCGACGGCCCGGATCGCCGCTTCATGGCGATGCCCGCCTACCTCGGGGGCAGCTTCCAGACGGCCGGCTGCAAGTGGTACGGCTCGAACGTCGAGAACCGCAAGATCGGCCTGCCCCGCTCCATCCTCATGTTCACGCTGAACGACAAGGACACGGGCGCGCCCCTCGCCCACATGTCGGCGAACCTGCTGAGCGCCTACCGCACCGGCGCGATCCCGGGCGTCGGCGCCCGCTACCTCGCGCGCGAGGACGCGAGGATCGTCGGCATCGCGGGCCCCGGCCCCATGAACCGCACCTCGCTCGAGGCGCTCGTCGCGGTGCGCCCCGGCATCGACACCGTCAAGGTGTTCGGCCGCAGCCAGGGCAGCATCGACGCCTACATCGGCTGGGTGCGCGAGAACTTCCCCGGCATCACGACCGTCGAGCAGGTCGACTCGCTGCAGGGCGCGGTCGAGGGCTGCGACATCGTGAGCATCGCGATCCCGAGCCCCTCGGGCGTGGATCACTACCCCTACGTCGCCGACGAGTGGGTGAAGCCCGGCGCGCTCGTGCTCTGCTCTGCGCACCTCGCGCTCGAGGAGAGCCTCGTGCAGCGCGCCCGCCACGTCGCCGACGCCCGCAGCATCTACGAGGCCTGGGGCGCCGAGCTGCCCGGCAACGCCCACGACACCGTCGGCATCTGGGGCATGGCCCTCGTCGACCGCGTGCGCGACGGCCGCATGAGCCCCGAGCAGTTCGAAGACCTGGGCGAGATCATCGAGGGCGACACCCCCGGTCGCACGAGCGACGACGAGGTCTTCGTCTACTCGGTGGGCGGCATGCCCGTCGAGGACGTCGCCTGGGCGACGCGGGTCTACCGCAACGCCGTGGAGCGCGGCATCGGCACGAAGCTGAAGCTCTGGGACAAGCCCGCCCTGGCCTGACGCCCGATCGCCCCGCCGACCGCGCCGGGCGCGGAGCGGCAGGGCCCACCCCAGCACAGAAGCACGCCCCGCCGATGCGGGCGGGGCGACAGAACGGAAGAGGATCGAATGGATCTGCAGAAGACCGACGTGGTGGTCATCGGCGCCGGAGCCGTCGGCTCGATGGCCCTGTGGCAGCTGAGCAAGCGCGAGGGTCTCGACGTCGTGGGCATCGAGCAGTACGGCCGCGTGCACTCGCACGGCTCCTACGCGGGCGAGACGCGGGTGTTCCGCACCGCGGTGCACGAGGGCGGCACCTATGTGAAGATGATCCAGCGCTCGCGCGAGCTGTGGCGCAAACTCGAGACCGAGTCGGGCCGCGACATCTATTCCGAGGTCGGCTGCCTCTCGATCGCGCCGGAGGGCTTCCCCGACCTCGAGGTCGCGATGGCCAACGTGCGCGAGTTCGACATCCCCCACCGCGTGCTCTCGAACGAGGAGCTGCGCGCCGAGTACCCGCAGCACATCGTGAACGACGACGACATCGCGCTGCTCGACGAGCACGGCGGCGGGTTGCGCCCCGAGGTGGCCGTGATGAGCGCGCTCGACCTCGCCGAGCAGAACGGCGCCCGCCTCTTCTTCAACACCCCCGTGATCGATATCGAGGAGCGCGCCGACGGCGTGGTCGTGCGCACCACGCAGGGCGCCTGGCTCGCCGGCACCGTCGTGATCGCTTCGGGTTCGTGGTCGACCCGCCTGCGCCCGCAGCTGAACGAGCTGCTGCGCCTGCAGGTGCTCGGGCTCACCTGGTTCATGCCGAAGGATCCCGAGGCGTTCGTGCCCGCGAAGTTCCCCGCCTTCCTGCGCGACGCGGGTGCGGTGCACTTCTTCGGCGCGCCGAGCTTCGACGGCTACGCCTTCAAGGCCTGCACGAATCCCGAGTGGCCGGTCTTCCGCGACGTCTCCGAGGTGCCGACGCATCACACCCGCGAGGAGCTGATCCGGATCGGCCAGCGCGGCGCCGAGCTGTTCGCGGGCGTGAACCCCGAGCCGGTGCGCGAGAGCGTGCACCACTGCGCCTACACTCCCGATCGCCTGCCGGTGGTCGACCGCACGGATCGTGTCGTCACCATCACGGGGCTCTCGGGTCACGGCTTCAAGTTCTCGCCGCAGCTCGGCGAGTGGGCCGCGCAGCTGGTGCAGGGCGAGGAGCACACGGTGGATCCGCGCTTCGCGCTCGCCGAGCACATGCGGCGCCTCGGCGAGCTCGGCCCGTACACGGGCGGCGGGCACTGAGCAGCAGCCCGCCGGTCGACCTGGGTCCGCGGAGGAGCGCCTCGATCGTTCGAGATCGAGGCGCTCCTCCGCGGACCGTCGCGTCTCGGTGAGTTCCGAGATCCCTCGGTGGCGCCAATAGTTCTATTCTATATAGAGTTATTGTCATCGAAACCGAGAGGGGATCCATGACCCAGCAGGCGATACCCGTCGAGGTCGCGCGCCTCTCGAAGCGCTTCGGCCGCGTGCAGGCCGTGAACGACCTCAGCTTCACCGCGCAGCCGGGCCGCGTGACCGGCTTCCTCGGCCCGAACGGCTCGGGCAAGACCACCACACTCGGCATGGTGCTCGGGCTGCTGCGCCCCGACTCCGGCGCCGCCACCATCGGCGGCTCGTCGTACGCCGCTCTCGAACGCCCCGCCCTCACCGTGGGCTCGGCGCTCTCGGCCAGCTTCCACCCGGCGCACACCGGCCGCGCGCACCTCGACATCGTGCGACGCGCGATCGGCGTGCCGGTCTCGCGCGTCGACGAGACGCTCGCGCTCGTGGGCCTCGACGGAGCCGCCGACCGCAAGACCGGCGGCTACTCCCTCGGCATGCGACAGCGGCTGGCGCTCGCGGCGGCACTGCTCGGCGACCCGCAGGTGCTGCTGCTCGACGAGCCGATCAACGGCCTCGATCCCGAGGGCATCCGCTGGATCCGTCTCTTCCTGCAGCACCTCGCGAGCGAGGGCAAGACGGTGCTGCTGTCATCGCACCTGCTGAGCGAGGTGCAGCAGACCGTCGACGACGTGGTCGTGATCCGCCGCGGCGAGCTCGCCTTCGCGGGCACGCTGGCCGAGCTGCAGCACGGCGACGGCGAACGCACCGTGCTGGTCTCGGCCGCGGATCGGCCGGGGCTCGCGCAGGCGTTGCAGCGGGCGGGCGCCCAGGTGCACGGCGTGCGAGGCGAGACGATGCGCGTGAGCGGCCTCGAACCCGATGCCGTCGGCGAGGTCGCACTCGCGGCGGGGATCGCCCTCTCCCACCTGAGCGTCGAGGAGAGCGAGCTCGAGCAGAGCTTCCTCGAACTGATCGAGGGCGGCGGAACCGACCGGGCGCCCGCCGGGGCGCTCGCGGGCACGACCGCCCCGGCGGCCGCCGCTTCGATGGAAGGGGGTGCACGATGAGCGGATCGCGCATGGCTCGCAGCCTGTCGTCCGAGTGGCGCAAGGTGCTCTCGACGAAGATGTGGTGGATCCTCGCGATCGTGATCGCGGCCTACTCCGCGATGATCGCCTCGATGTTCGCGTTCATGTTCGGCGCGATGGGCGACGCGCTCGCGGGGGCGGGCCCGGGAGCGCCGGAGCTGCCCGCGCAGGACGCCGCCAACATGGTCTACTCGTCGGTGTCGACCTTCGGCTACGTGGTGCCGCTGCTGCTCGGCGCGCTCGCGGCGACCGGCGAGCTGCGCCACCGCACGCTCGGGCTCACCTTCACGCTCGAACCGCGCCGGGGGCTCGTGCTGCTGAGCAAGACGCTGGTGCTGGTGGTCTTCGGCGTCGTGCTGGGCGCGGCCGGGCTCATCGGCGCCGTCGGGGCGGGGGCCGGTGTGACCGCCGCGACCGGCGGCGATCCGATGCTCGGCTCGCCCGAGTCGTGGGCGGTGATCGGCCGCGTGCTGGCGGCGCTCGGGATCTGGGCGATCATCGGGTTCGGCATCGGCGTGCTCGTTCGCAGTCAGGCCATCGCGATCGTGATCGCGCTCGTCTTCACCCAGTTCGTCGAACCGCTGCTGCGCACGGGGGCGCAGTTCTGGGAGTGGAGCGCGCAGGTCGCGAAGTTCCTGCCCGGGGCGGCGACCGACTCGTTCGTGGGGGCGAGTGTGATGAGCAGCCTCTCGTCGCTCGACCCCTCGGCTCCGCAGGGATCGAGCGCACTCGGCATCTGGGCCGGCCTCGCCGTGCTCGTCGCGTACGCGGCGGTGTCGATCGCGGCGGGCTGGGCGCTGCGCTGGCGGCGCGACGTGATCTAGGACGCCTCCGCACACCCTCGAACGGCGACCCCGCGGCACCCCGCGGCGCCCCGCGACGGCCGGTCGCCGGCGGTCAGTCGCCGCGGGTCTCGGCGAGGCGCAGGTCCACGTCGCGATCCCGGATCGCGGCGACCGCCGCCTCGCTGAGCCCGGCGTCGGTGACGATGGTGTCGAAGTCGGCGAGGGCCGCCACCCGGTAGGCGCTGTACTGGCCGTACTTCGTCGAGTCGACGAGCAGCACGCGATCCGTCGCGGCGGCCATCACGGCGCGCTTCACGTCGACCTTCGTCGGCACGGGGGTGGTGACGCCGTGCTTCAGGCTCCACGAGGACGCGCTGATGAAGGCGATGTCGAGGTTGAGCTGCTCGAGGATGCGCGTGGCGAGCGTGCCGACGGTCGAGCGGTTGGTGTGGTCGACGAAGCCACCGATGTGGATGGTGCTCGCTCCGACGGCGCCCAGAGCCTCGACGATCACGAAGTCGTTGGTGACGACGGTGAGGTTCTTGCGGGCGGCCAGCTCGGGCAGCATCGCGAGCGTGGTGGTGCCCGCGTCGAGGTAGAGCACCATGTCGTCTTGCACGAGAGCGGCCGCGTCTCGGGCGATGGCCTGCTTCTCGGCCGTCTGCAGCAGGGACTTGTGCTGCCGCGATGGCTCGGTCGAGATGTTCGTGGCGAGTTTCACCCCGCCGGGCACCGAGAGGGCCTGCCCCTCGCGCTCGAGCGCCGCGATGTCGCGACGCACGGTCATGTGCGAGACCCCGAGCAGGTCGGTCAGCTGGTGCACGCTGAGCACCTTCTCGCGGTGCAGCGCGCGCAGCAGGGTCTCTCGTCGCTGATCGGGGATCACCCGAACCTCGCTCTCCTCCTGCGCAGACATGTCTCATACGATATCGACACGGACGTGCGCTCACGAACACCGGCGCGCGGCTCCGCCCGTGCAGACCTGCCGCACAGGCTTCGGGGGCTCGGGGCGCCGGGTGCGTCCGCCGACCGGGCCGGACGCGTGCGGGGCCGGCGCGCGACCCGCGCACCCGGCCTCGCACGATTCAGCCGGCGGTGATGGACCGCGGCCGGTAGACGCGCTCGGCGGTGCCGTGGAACACCGCCCGCTGCTGCTCGGGGGCGAGCGCGGCGAGCACGTCGCGGTACGTCGACACGAGCCCGGCGTAGTCGACGAACATGCCGTCGACCGGGAAGTTGCTGCCGAACATCACCCGATCGGCGCCGAAGGTCTCGACCATGTCGAGGATCGGTCCGCGCTGATCCTCCGTCGCCCACTCCCGACCCTCGACGCACAGCCCCGATGCCTTGATCACCGTGTTCGGCACGGCCGCGACCGTGCGCAGCGCCTCGCGCCAGTCGGCGAGCGTCGGCTCGTCGCGCGACGCGATCACGCCGGAGTGGTTGACCACGAGGGTGGTCTCCGGGAAGTCGCGCGCCAGGTCGGCCGCCTCGGGCAGATTCCACCACGGGGTCTGCAGGTCGAAGTGCAGCCCGTGCTCGGCGAGCCTCGCGTAGCCGGCGCGCCAGGCGTCGTCGCTCATGAGCGTGCGCACGCCCTGCTGCACCTCCTGCGGCGAAGTCGGGCCTCCCGGCTTGTGGCGCACGCTGCGCACGAGGGGGAAGGCGGCCTGCGCGGCGAGCACCTCGGCGGCATCGGGCGCGTCGAGCCAGGCCTGGGCGACCATGGCTCCCGGCACGCCGGTCTCCGCGTGCACGTCGTGGATGTAGCGGGTCTCGCCCAGGGGGTCGCTCGGATCCCACTCGGCCTCCATGTACACCGATGCCACGACGCCCTGCCCCGCGATGTCCGCGAGGTAGTCGGCGGCGCGGTAGCTGCGCTTGATCGCCGAGTAGTCGCCGTAGCGGTGCGGCACGAGAGTGCCGGGCTCGAGCCAGGGGTAGAGGTTGGTCTCGAGGTCCCACAGGTGATGGTGGGCGTCGATGACGGGTCCGTCGTAGAGATCAGACATGGACGGCGGCCTTCGGCTGCTTCTTGCCCTCGAAGTCGATCGAGAGCGAGCCGACGAGGTAGACGGCCGCGCAGATCGCGAGGTAGACGAGCACCGCGGTGTAGCCGCCGGTGAACTGCACGAGCAGGCCCGCGACGATCGGCACGATGATGCCCGAGGAGGTGCCGGCGAAGTTCATGACGCCGCCGACGAGGCCGACCTTGTCGGGCTTCGCGAGCATGCCCGGGATGGTCCAGTAGAGGCCGCCGAAGAGGTTGAAGAACACGCCGATGCAGAGCAGCGTGACCGCGGTGCCGGGGTCGGAGACGAAGGGCAGCATGGCGAGGGCGATGAGGCTGAGGGCGCCGGAGCCGCCGAAGAGGATCTTGAACGCGCGGTTGCGGTTCATGCGCTTCTGCAGGTAGTCGGCGAGCAGGCCGCTGAGGATCTCGCCCGCGGCGCCGCAGAGGAAGATGAGGAAGGTCGCGAAGCCCATCGCGGCGAGGTCGAGGCCTCGGGCGTTGGTGAGGTAGTTCGGGCCCCAGGTGACGAGACCCCAGAAGACCATCGCCCAGCCCATGCGGCCGACGACCATCCACACGAGGGTGGCGCGGCTCACGCCGGGGCGCTCCTCCTCGACGACGAGCTCGCCCTCGTTGGTGCGGATCAGCTCTTCCTCGGCGCGGTTGACGAGCTTGTGCTCGCCCGGGGTGTTGCGCACGTAGAGGTACACGCCCACGCCGATGAGGATCGTGGCGAGGCCGATGATCACGAACGACCAGCGCCACGAGCCGGTGGTGGTGATCAGGCCGGCGACGATGAGACCGCCCAGCGCGGAGCCGAGGGGCGCGCCGGAGTCGATGAGCGTGACGCCCGAGGCGCGGCGCTTCGGGGGCATCCACTTGGACACGAGCTTGCTGGCCGAGGGCATGTAGGGCGCCTCGAACGCGCCGAGGCCGAGGCGGGCGATGATGAGGGTGACCGCGTTCCAGGCGAGGCCGGCGAAGGCGGTGAAGGCGCCCCAGATCGCGGCCGCGACGCCGATGACCCCGCGGGGCCCGAACTTGTCGGCGGCCAGGCCGCCGGGGATCTGGAAGAGGCAGTAGGTCCAGAAGAAGGCCGAGAGGATCAGGCCCTGAACGGCCGGCTCGAGCAGGAACTCGGCGCTGATCGTGGGCAGGGCGACCGAGAGGGAGGCGCGGTCGATGCAGTTCACCGTGTAGAAGAGGAACAGGATGACGATGACCGACCAGCGGATGTTGGTCGGCCGGGTGCGGCGGGGGGCCGCCTCGCTTGCGACAGCGCTGTCTGCGCGATTCATGGGTGGGTACTCCTTGGGTTCAGAGGGGGCGGAACGATGACGTGATGAAAGTGGGGGGCGACCGGTTCGGCGGTCAGGGCCGGAGGAAGCCGTCGGCGAAGGCGTCGAGCGCGACGGGTGCGACGCCGTCGAGGTCGTCGAGTCCGATGAGCTCGCCCGCGGCGATGTCGCGGCGCAGGGTTGCGCCTCCGAGCAGGTAGTAGGCGGCGGCGCCGCGTCGCGCCTCGGATCCCGGCAGCATGACCGGTGCGACCCCGGCCACCTCGTGGTGGTGGCCCTCGACCGCGAGGCGGGTGCCCGAGGCGAGGTGACGGCTGGCGCGGGCCGCGAGGAGGGTGTGGGGCGCGGGGGTGCGCGGGATCTGCGGCGCGACGGCGCCGCGGCCGGTTGCTGCGGCGATGGTGAGCGGCGTCTCGACGCCCATCGCGTGGTAGGGCCAGTAGATGCAGGCGTGGGATCCGTCGCGGCTGACCACGTGGCCCTTGCTGCGCAGCAGCTCCCAGGTCACGGGATCGCCCGTGCGCACGACGGCGAAGACGCCGCCGGCGAAGCTCGCCTCGCCGGGCAGGCGCAGCATGGAGAAGACGTCGACGGCGCCGGGCTCGGCGATCAGGCCGCCGCGCTCGCGCTCGGCGTAGATGTCGGCGAGCTCGTCGGGGCGCGCGACGGGGTAGTGCATCGACTCGGTGTCGGCGAGGTATCCGGAGTACTGCGAGACCACGGTCATCTCGCAGGAGTCGGCGGCGGCGGAGCGTTTGAGGCCGGTCACGGCTTCGGCGCGCGCGGCGAGCGTGGCCGCCGCGTCGTCGCCCAGTTCGAGCAGCTCGGCGAGGCTCGGCGCGTCGATCTCGACGTCGAGCTGCCGCACCCGGCCGGTGGCGGGATCGAGGACGAGGTCGTACTCGCTCGACTTGCCGCAGGCCACGACCTCGAGCCCCACCCGCTCGATCCAGTCGAGCAGGCGCAGCAGGTTGGCGGGCTGGTCGCCGTCGCCGGGCAGGTAGCTCACGCCCGCCGCGGCTGCCCGTCGGTGGAGGGCGATGCCGGCGACGGTCTCGGTCTCCTTGCTCACCATCACCACGTGCACACCGTGCTCGATGGCCCGCGTCGCGTAGGCGGTGCCCACGTCGACGCGGCCGGTGGCCTCCACGAGCACGTCGACGGAGTTCCAGGGCAGCGCCTCGGCGCTCGGGACGAGGGCGATGCGGCCCGCGTGCACCGCGGCTTCGGCCGCGGCTCGGTCGTCGGTGACGGTCATGCCGTCCTCGGTGCAGCCGAGTTCGAGCAGCATCTGCCGCACGCCGGCGGTGTCGGGGTCGATGAGCACGGCGGCGGTCTGGTCGCTCACGTGCCGCAGCTGCGCGAGCAGCGTGCGCCCGTAGCCGCCGCGCGCCCCGGTGACGGCGACGCGCACGGGCGCGCCGCTCAGGGGGACGCTGGAGTCGTCGGGGGCGCTCGCCCCGTCGCGGTGCTGAATCATGCCGTGCCTTTCACCCGGTGCGGGCTCCGGCGGAGTCCCGATTTCGCAAGGTAATCATAAATTCACATTAGAGTCAATTAGATTCACACTTTAGAACATGTACTCTGGTACTCCATCCCGCACGAACGGAGACCCCATGCGCAGACTCGGCTGCATCGCCGATGACTTCACGGGCGCCACCGATGTCGCCTCGGCGCTCGCGAGCGTCGGACGCGACGTCGTGGTGGCCTTCGGCCCGCAGCGGCTCACGGGCTCCGAGTTCGCCGACGCCGACGCCGTCGTCATCGCCCTGAAGTCGCGCACCGCCCCCGTCGGGGAGTGCGTGAGCGACGTGCTCGACGCTGCCCGGGCCCTGCGCGCGTGGGGCGCCACTCAGTTCTACCTCAAGTACTGCTCCACCTTCGACTCGACGAGCGACGGCAACATCGGACCGAGCATCGACGCCCTGCTCGCAGAGCTCGGTCTCCCCACCGCGCTCGCCGCCCCGTCATACCCCGCCAACGGCCGCACCGTCTACCAGGGCCATCTCTTCGTCGGTCACGAGCGCCTCGACGAGAGCCCCATGCGCGACCATCCTCTCACCCCCATGCGCGACTCGCAGCTGCGCCGTCTGCTCGAACCGCAGACCGCGCTGCCCGTCGCCAACCTGTTCCTCGACGAGGTGCGGGCCGGCGCCGAGACGATCCGCGAGGCCCTCGCCCCCGCATCGCCCCGCACCGTCATCGCCGACGCCATCGACGACGACGACCTGCGCGCCCTCGCGCGCGCGTCGGCCCCCCACGTCCTGCTCACCGGCGGCGCCGGCCTCGCCCTCGGTCTCGGCGCCGAGGGCGAGGCCGCGGATCGGCCGCTCCCCCACGGCGCCCCGCAGGGCGGGCGCCTCGTGGTCTCCGGATCCGCGTCGTCGAAGACGCGCAGCCAGATCGCGCACGCCCGCTCCGAGCTGCCCTCGCGCAAACTCGACCTGCGGCGCCTCGCCGCCGGCGAATCGCTCGCCCCCGAACTCGCCGACTGGGTCGTCGAGCAGTGGGCGACGGAAGCGCACCGCCCCGTGCTCGTCTACGCGACCGACAGCCTCGACGACCTCGCAGCCCTCCCCACCGACGAGCGAGCCGGAGTCGCCGATCGCATCGAACGCACCCTCGCCGACCTCGCGGCCGCGACCCTCGACCACGGCCTCGGCGCGGTGCTCGTCGCCGGCGGCGAGACGAGCGGCCGCGTGGTGCAGACGCTCGGCATCGACGCGATCCGCATCGGCCCGCAGCTCGCCCCCGGAGTCGTCTGGGCCGAAGCCGCCGTCGCGCCCGCCGGCGCCGCGGCCGGCGACGGCTCCGCCGACCCCGCGCCCCCGACACGATCGGCGCCCGCCCAGACCCGGCGCATCGCGATCGCCCTCAAGTCGGGCAACTTCGGCGACGAACGCCTCTTCACCGACGCCTGGGAGCAGCTCCGATGACCTCACGCACCGAAGCCGCGAACCTCCTCGTCGCGGCGGCGGCCGAACTCGCGTCCTGCGGCATGAGCCCCGGTCGCTCCGGCAACATCAGCGTGCGCGACGGCGACCGCCTGCTCATGTCGCCCACCGACTCGAGCCTCGCCGCCCTCGACCCCGACCGACTCTCGGTGCTGTCGCTCTCGGGCGAGCACCTCGACGGCCCGAGGCCCTCGAAAGAGGTGCCGCTGCACCTCGCCCTCTACCGGCGCGACGCCGCCCACACCGCGGTCGTGCACCTGCACTCCCCGCTCGCCGTCGCCGCCGCCTGCCGGGAGCCGTGGTCCGAGCACCACGCGATCCCGCCGCTCACCCCCTACATCTTCCTGAAAGTGGGGCAGGTGCCGCTCATCCCCTACTTCGCCCCCGGCGACCCCCGCCAGGCCGACGCCATCGACGCGAACCCGCTCGCGTTCCGCGCGGCGCTGCTCGCGAACCACGGCCAGGTGGCAGCCGCCCAGACCCTCGACGCCGCGGTGACCTCGGCGATCGAGATCGAGGAGGCCGCGCGGGTCGCGCTCACCCTCGCGGACGGCGGCTCCCGCCTGCTCGACGAGCACGACATCGAGGAGCTCGTCGCGCGCGGCGGCACCCCGTGGCGCGCCCTGCGCCCCGCCCTCGCCTCAGCGGGCCCCGGGTCGGAGCGGTGAGTGCTGCCCCACCCATGAGAACATGGCGACGGCGGCTGCCGCGCTCGCGTTGATCGAGCGGGTCGACCCGTACTGGGTGATCTCGACCACGGCCTGCGCCGCCGCGATCGCCTCGGCCGTGAGCCCCGGCCCCTCCTGACCGAACAGCATCACGCAGCGCTCGGGCCACTCGAAGGTCTCCATGGGCACGCAGCCGGGCACATTGTCGATCGCGATGATCGGCACCCCCTCGGATCGCGCCCACTCCACGAGCGCCGCGACGTCGGGCCGGTGCACCACGTGCTGGTAGCGGTCGGTGACCATCGCGCCCCGCTTGTTCCACCGGCGGCGGCCGACGATGTGCACCGTGTCCGCGGCGAACGCGTTGGCGCTGCGCACGATCGAACCGATGTTCATGTCGTGCTGCCAGTTCTCGATCGCCACGTGGAACGGGTGCCGGTGCTCGTCGAGATCCGCCACGATCGCCTCCATGCGCCAGTAGCGGTAGCGATCGATCACGTTGCGGGTGTCGCCGTGCTCGAGCAGCTCGGGGTCGTAGTGCTCGCCGGAGGGCCACGCGTCGCGGCCTCCCGGCCAGGGGCCGACGCCCGCCGTGGTGCGCTCCGGATGCGGATCGGCCGCGGTCTCGGGGGTGCTGAGGTGTTCGGGATCCGGGTGCTGGCTCACCGCCCCATTCTCCCATCCGCGCGACAGCCGCGCGGCAGCGGCAGAGCCGGCGCGGTCGCTCAGGTCGCGGCTGGCCGCTCCCACGGCTCGACGCCACCGGGCACCTCGCGGAAGAGCGGGTGCGTGCTCGGTCCGCCGGCCGCCTCCCAGCGCGCCGCGTCGTCGGGGCTGCGCTCGCGCAGCTTGCGCCCGAGGTGCTGCCACTCGTAGTCGAGCTGCCCGCGCGCGACCGGGATCGCGGCGCCGAGTTCACCGACCGGGGTCGGGCTCAGGATGCGCGCGGCATCGAAGCGGTAGCCGCGCGAGTGCGCCTCCTGCGCGACGACCCCGAGATACGCTCCCACGGCCGCGAGCGGGTCGGGCTGCGCCCGGAAGCGCTCGAGCTGCGGATGATTGCGGTAGCCGCGGGTGCGCCCGGCGAGCACCGCCTGCGCGAGCAGCGTCTCGCGCCAGCAGGCGAGCAGCCCCATGCGGTCGAGGTGCCGAGGGTGGAGCGACCAGATCCTCATCCGGGTCAGGCCGAGGCCGTCGCGAGCCGCTCGATCTCGGCCTCGCCGAGCTCGATCGTGAGCGACGCGAGCAGGGCGGGCAGCTGCTCGGTGTTGCGGGCGCTCGCGATGGGCGCGGCGACCGTGGGCTGGGAGCGCAGCCACGCGAGCGAGACGGCGGCCACCGGCACCCGATGCGCCGCTGCGACCTCGTCGAGCGCGGCGAGCACGGCTCGGCCGCGGTCGTCGAGGTAGCCGACGGCGTCGCCGGCGCGCGGGCTCGCGCCGGCGGCGGCCGCGTCTGCCGCATCCCGGTACTTGCCCGCGAGGAACCCCTTCGCGAGCGAGAAGTAGGGGAACACCCCGAGTTGCTCGCGCTCGGCTGCCTCGCGCAGGCCGTTGCTCTCGAAGTCGCGCTCCACCAGGTTGTAGTGGGGCTGCAGCGCGACCGGCAGGTGGTAGCCGCCCTCCCGCGCGATGCGGAACCACTCGGCGACGCGCTCGGCCGTGTAGTTCGAGACGCCGATCGTCCGCGCCTTGCCGGCGTCGACGAGCGCGGAGAACGCCTCGACGGTCTGCTCGAGAGGGGTCTCGGGGTCGTCGAAGTGAGCGTAGTAGAGGTCGATGCGATCGGTCTGCAGGCGCTGCAGGGAGGCGTCGGCCGCGGCGCGCACGGTGTCCGGCGCGAGGCCGGAGAACTGCGGGTGGGTGGACACCTTGGTGGCGAGCACTACGTCGTCGCGGTTGCCGCGGGCGGCGAACCACTCGCCCAGGATGGTCTCGGACTCGCCTCCTCCGTTGCCGGGCGCCCAGTGCGAGTACCCGTCGGCGGTGTCGACGAAGTCGCCGCCCCCCGCGAGGAACGCGTCGAGCACGTCGAACGAGGTGTCGCGGTCGGCCGTCCATCCGAAGACGTTGCCGCCGAGGGCGAGGGCGGCGATCTCGATGTCGGATGAGCCGATGCGGGTGCGAGCGGGTGCGGTCATGTGCGGATCCTCCTTCGATCGGTACGCTGCCGACGCTATCAGCGCGACCTCGGCCGCGGCCGGGATGTGACCGAATGCGTCAGAAGGCCGCGGCGTTAGACGCGGAACGCCTCCCGCGCCCGACCGGTTACTCGCAGGCCACCCCGTCACCGTCTCGGTCGAGCTTGCGGCTGTATCCCGGGGATCCGCTGTAGAGCGGCGCGGCGCCCGCCGCTCGCACCTCAGTGCAATTCGCATAGTAGGCGGTCGCGGCGGGCGCGGGTGGCACTTCGGCGAGGGGCGCCGGGGGCGGAGGAGCCTGAGCAGCGCTCACCGCACTCTCGAGTTCGGCCACCCGCGCGGCGAGCTGCGCGTTCTGGTCGACGAGCGCGGTCTTCTCGTCACCGAGCACTTTCATCTTCTCGGCATGTTGCAGGGCCGTGGCCTTCAGCGCAGCCTCGCGCTTCTCGACGCTTGTGAGGGCCGCCGAAGCCTTGCGCAGCTGGCTCTCCAGCTTCTTCGCTTCGGAGTCGGCCTGCTCGACCTCGGCCGTCAGCGCAGCCTCTGAGGCCCGCAACTCCTCGAGTTCGCCCTGGGCTCCGGCCGCTCCAGCACCCGATCCCAGCCCCAGCGCGAGCAACCCGGCGGCGACTGGCACTCCGACAGACACCCACCGGCTGCGCTTCACCGACCCGCTCTCCGGTCCGTCCGACTGCGGCACCTCTTGCGCCGCGCCATACATCTGCCCTGTCACGTCTCTCCTTCGAGGCCGCAAGTAAACCAGTTCATACGACACCTGTGAATTCAGGTGCGCGCCCCTCATCGTAGGACGGGCGCACCCTGGAAGCGAATCAGCGGTACGCGCTCAGACGGGCGCGGGGCCGCGCCACTCTGCGAGGCTCACCGGGTCGTCGGTGACCACGAGGTCGACCCCGCGCTCCACCGCCGCCCGCCAGCGCTTCTCGCTGTTGAGCGTGTAGACGAGCGAGCCGATGCCCACCGCTCGCAGGCGGTCGAGCAGTTCGGGGCGCTCGTCGTAGAGCTTCGCGCGGGCCCCGACCGCCGACACCTGCAGCTCACCTGCCAGCCGCACGGTCGGTTCGTCCCACTCGCGGGTCAGCAGCACTCGGGCGAACTCGGGGCCGACTTCCTGCAGCATGCGCAGCGTGTGCACGTCGAACGACTGCAGCGCGACCCGGTGCACGAGCTGCCGTTCGCGCAGCAGGTCGACCACCGACGCGATCTGCTCGGGCGCCCACACGCCCTTGAGCTCGACGAGGGCGCGCGTGGGGGCGCCGCCCAGCAGGTCGACGAACTCCACGAGCGTCGGCACCGGCTCCCACGTGTAGGCGGGTGCGAACCAGCCGCCGGCGTCGAGCCGCTTGATCTGCTCGAGCGTGTGGTCGGCCACCCGGCCGCCGCCGCTCGTGGTGCGGTCGAGGGTGAAGTCGTGCATGAGGATCGGCACGCCGTCGGCCGTGAGCTGCACGTCGGTCTCGATGAAGTCGACGCCCTGGTCGATCGCGACGCGCATCGCCGAGAGCGTGTTCTCGGGGGCGAGCGCGGCTGCGCCGCGGTGCGAGATGATGCCGACGGGGCCCTCGCGGTGCAGCGCGCCGTGCAACCGGAGGGTGCTCTCGGCGGCGGCCGACTGCGGGTTGAGGCTGCACAGCAGCAGGATGAGGGAGACGAGGATCCAGGCGAGCAGGCCGTACCGCGCCAGTCGTCGGCGCTGCGCGACGGCGGGCGCGGGGGCCGCCGGAGCCGAAGCCGCCGTAGCCGCCGAGGCCGTCACCAGGGTCATGTCGATCCTCCTCCCACTCGTCGTCGGGTGGTGGCTCAACAGCCTAGCGAACTCCGTTACCTTTTTGTGATCTTTTGGGCGGCGTGACCCGGATCGGGTCTACTGGTTCGAGAACGCGGAGTCGAACGAGGCCTCGGGCCGCTTCCAGAGCAGCGACCGGATGCGTCCGACCGCCTCGGCGGCGCCGTGCAAGCGGTCCATGCCGGCGTCCTCCCACTCGATCGAGATCGGTCCGGTGTAGCCGATCGATGCGAGCGCGCGGAAGCCGTCCTCCCA
Organism: Leucobacter sp. UCD-THU; assembly: GCF_000349545.1. Lineage (NCBI taxonomy): Bacteria > Bacillati > Actinomycetota > Actinomycetes > Micrococcales > Microbacteriaceae > Leucobacter > Leucobacter sp. UCD-THU. Next base: position 507,128 of record NZ_KB714602.1, on the reverse strand, counting down.
GTGCGTGTCGCCGTGCCCGGTGGAGACGAAGTCCCAGCCGCGCCGCGGGTCGCCCCACGGCAGGTGGGATCCGAGGATGCCCGAGCGCCCCGTCGGCGGTCGCAGCCGCGTGTCCTTGCAGTCGACGTGGCAGATGCGGTCGGCGAAGTCGACGATGAAGCCGATGGGGTCGATGCCCTGCCAGACGAGGTGGCTCGGATCCCAGTTGATCCCGAACGCGTGCCGGTGGTCGATCGCCTCGAGCGCGCGCACCGTGGTCCAGTAGTCGTAGGCGATCTCGGAGGGGTGCACCTCGTGCGCGTACCGCACGCCCTCGGAGTCGAAGACGTCGAGGATCGGGTTCCAGCGCCGGGCGAAGTCATCGTAGCCCGCGTCGATGACCTCGGCGGGCACGGGCGGGAACATGGCCACGTAGGGCCAGATCTTCGATCCGGTGAAGCCGGTGACGACGTCGGCGCCGAGCTTGCGCGCGACGCGCGCGGCCCGCTGCATGTCCTCGGCGGCCCGCTGCCGCACCCCCTCGGGCTCGCCGTCGCCCCAGATGTAGGGGCGCACGATGGCCCGGTGGCGGAAGTCGATGGGGTCGTCGCAGACGGCCTGCCCGGCGAGGTGGTTCGAGATCGCCCAGACGCGCAGGCCGTGGCGGTCGAGGATGTCGAGCCGCGACCGCAGATAGGCGTCGTCCTCGTCGGCGCGGGCCAGATCGAGGTGGTCGCCCGACGCCGCGATCTCGAGGCCGTCGTAGCCCCACTCCGAAGCCAGGCGGGCCACCTCCTCGAAGGGCAGGTCGGCCCACTGGCCAGTGAACAGGGTGACGGGGTGCGATGCCTCGTGGGTCATGGTCGACTGCTCCTTCGCTGCTGCAGATCGGTGAGGAAATCGAAGGTGATGCGGGCGAGTTCGTGCTGGCTCTCGGCGAGCGGCCGCCAGATGGACGCCGCGGTGGCGATCGTGTCGTTGTCGCCCGTGAAGCTCTCGAGGGTGAGCGGGCCCGCGTACCCGATGTCGTCGAGCGCGTCGAGGAACGCGGGCCAGTCGGTGTGATCGGGGCCGGCCGGGCCGCGGTCGTTGCCGCAGACCTGCACCACGGCGGTGTGGGATCCGGCGGCCCGGATCGCCGCCCCGGGCGAGCGCTCCTCGATGTTGAGGTGGTAGGCGTCGAGGGCCAGGCCGACGCCCGCACCGAGCAGCGGCTCGAGTACGTCGAGCGCCTGCTCGACCGTGTTGACGAGACTCGTCTCGTAGCGGTTCAGGGGCTCGATCGCGAGCGTCACCCCGCGCTCGGCCGCGTAGCCCGCGACGGGTCGCAGCGCCTCGCGCAGCGCCGCGATCGCGGTCGCGCGCTCTGCGGGGCTCATGCGCCAGACGCGGCCCGTGCGGGCGGTGAAGGGGCCCGCGACGGTGGGCGATCCGACCACGGCCGCGACGTCGACGCAGTGGCGCAGGTAGTGCTGCGTACCCGACCGCAGCGCGTCGTCGAGCAGGTCGCGGCCCTGCCCCATCGCCCCGACCACGCGCGCGCCCATGCCGAGCGCGTCGAGCCTCTCGGCGGCGAGCGCCGGCGACCAGTCTCCCGGCGACTCGACGGGCAGCTCGAGCAGCTCGTAGCCGATGCCGCGCGCCTCCCGCGCGATGCGCTCGAGGGAGGCGTCGTCGAGGGGCGAGGTCCACACCCAGGTGTTGACTCCGAGCTGTCGCTGCATCACTGCTCCTTCCGAACTCGGTCGTGCTGCGCGGAGTCGCAGGATCCACCCCGCGAACGGGGTGGATCCTGCGACTCGCGGGCGCCGCGAGATGCGGGATCGATCAGGGGATGACCCGATCCTGCCAGACCTGCGGGTACCCCGGCAGGTCCTCTCCGCCGAACTTCGCGTAGTGGCCGTCGGGCATGCCCTCGTTGCGCTCGAGGTAGTCGTCGAGCTCTTCCGCGGTGATCGGGCTCTGCGGCAGCACCCACTCGGTCGGCACCTGCTCGCCGGCGAAGATCTTCTCCATCGCGAGCAGCGGGGTGCGCCACTGGAAGTTCGAGTAAACGGGCGCCAGGCCGGTGAGGCCGGTGTCCTTCCACTTGCGCAGGAAGCTCAGCTCGTCCTCGCCCGTCATGACGGGGTAGGGCTTGCCGGCGTCCTCGAACGCCTCGATCGCCGCGACGGCGCCGTCGCCGGCGTCCATCCAGATGCCCTGCACGTCGCCCTTCGCGAGCTCGTCGGAGATGATCTTCTTGATCTCGGCGGGGTCGGCTCCGGTGAAGTAGTCGACGGCCTCGATGCCGGCCTCGTCGAACAGCTTCTCGGCCGCGGCCCAGCGCTGCTCGAGCACGTCGACGCCGGGCAGGATGCGCAGCGCCACGACCTTGTCGCCCTCGTCGAGGTTGTCGATGAGGAACTCGGCGGTGTCGATGCCCCAGGCGAAGCCGCCGATCGGGTGGATGAAGGTGACGGCGCAGTCGGTCTGCACGCCGCGGTCGAAGACGACGACGGGCTTGCCGGTCTCGCAGGCGCGCTCGACGGCCGGCGTCATCGCCGCCGTGGAGTTCGGCGAGATGATGAAGCCGTCGCAGTTGCCCTCCGCGATGAAGTAGTCGATGTCGGCGATCTGGGTATCGTCGCTGTCCTTCGCGTCGCGGGTCTCCATCTCGGAGACCACGCCCGACGATTGCAGCTCCTTGAGCTGCTCGTTCATCGTGATCCAGCCGGTCTGCCGCCACGGGTTCGAGATGGAGGCGTTCGCGAAGCAGAGTTTCTTCGCGCCCTCCGACGCGTACTCGGCCGTGTCGCGCATCTCGGCGTTGATGGTCTGCAGGTACGGCTGCTCGGCGGGCCCCTCGGGCACGACCGAGCGCTCGGCGTCCTGCTTGTCGAAGAGCTCCTGGTCGAACCACTCGGCCGACGAGGTCTCCTCGCTCGTCTCCTCAGCCGGGGTCTCCACCGATGGATCGGTGGTGCACCCCGCCAGCAGGATGAGCGACGCCGCGCCGACGAGGCTCGCCGTAATGCTCAGCGATCGTTTCATGATCGATTCTCCTTCGTGTGTGCGCCCCGCGCGGCGACGGTGCCCGCGGGATCGGGTGACGGGGTGCTCCCCGTCGGTTCCGGCCCGGTGGTGACCCGGGGTGGTTCGTGCGCGCCACCGCTGCGGCGCCTGCGACCGCCGAACGCGATGCCCGAGTAGGCGACGGCGGCGATGATGATGGCCCCCTGAATGGCGTCGCGCATGGTCGACGGCACCGAGGTGAAGTTGAGCAGGGTGAAGAGGGTCTCGAGCGCGAAGGCGCCGGCGAGGGCGCCCCACACGGATCCCCGGCCGCCGCCGAGCACCACTCCGCCGAGCACGACCGCGGTGATGGCGGTGAACTCGTATCCGCGCCCGACCGAGGGGTGCACGCCGGCGTAGCCGACGAGCAGCACCCCGGCCACGGTGGCCGAGAGCGAGGAGATGACGAAGGCGGCGGTCTTCGTGCGCCAGACCGAGGCGCCGGCGAAGACGCCCGCCGAGGGGTTGTCGCCGATCGCGATGAGCGTGCGCCCGAAGGGCCGCTTCGACAGCCAGGCCGCGAGGGCCAGCGCGGCGGCGAGGATCACCACGGCCCACGGCAGCATGCCGATCACGGGCAGCCCGTCGATGCCGCCGCGGCCGATCTGGCGGAACGAGTCGGCCGGGTTGCCGGTCGCGGCGCCGCCGGTCCACCACATCACTCCGCCGTAGAGGGCGAGCATCATGCCGAGGGTCACGATGAACGACGGCACCCTGAGCAGGGTGGTGACGAGGCCGTTCACGACGCCGACTGCGGTGCCGAGCACCACGAGCAGCAGCAGCACCGGCAGCGCCTTCTCGTCGTCCTGCCCGATGAGGGTGCCGGCGAGCACGACCTGGGTGGTGACGAGCGACCCCTGCGAGAGGTCGAACTCGCCGCTCACGATCACGAAGTACTGGCCGATCGCGACGATGGCGATCGGGGCGACGCGCTGGATGTAGCGCACGAACTGGCCCGGCTCGGCGAACGTCGGGTTGAGCACGGCGACGACCACGAGCAGCACGACGAGCAGCAGGTAGACGGCGCCGCGCGGGCTCACGAGCGTGCGCGCGAAGCGGGCGATCCCACCCCCTGCGGACTGCGCGGCGTTCATCGCGCACCTCCCTCGTTCATGGCCTCGAGCGGGGCCGCATCGGCTCCCGTACGGGTGAAGCGCTCGCGGCGGGCCACGAGCCGGCGGCGCGAGTACACGGCCACGGCGATCACGATGACGGCGCCCCGCACGACGTCCTTGAGGAACGGGGTGACCTGCAGCACGCTCATGAGGTTGTCGATCACCGCGAAGATCGCGACGCCGCCGATCGTGCCCCAGATCGAGCCGCGGCCGCCGGCGAGCAGCGTGCCGCCCAGCACAACCGCGGCGATGGAGAGGAGGTCGTACCCGCCCTGCACGCCGACGGTGGGACTGCCGACGCCGAGGCGGCTGGCGAGCAGCAGGCCGGCGATTCCCGCGAACACCGAGCACAGCACGTGCGCCCAGATGACGGGGCGACGGGTGCGCACCCCCGAGAGCCGCGCGACCTCGGCGTTGCCGCCGACGGCGAAGAGGTGGTGTCCGAAGCCGCTGCGGGCGAGCAGGAAGGCGACGGCGCCGGCGAGCAGAAGCATCACGATCGTGGAGATCGGCACGGGCCCGACGCCGGTCGCGCCGAAGAGCTGGAAGGCCCACGGCACCGATCCGGCGGTGCCCTTGTAGTTGGTGTCGAGGTACCCCTTGAGGATGAGGCCGATGCCGAGGGTCGTCACGAAGCCGTGCACCCGCAGGAAGGTCACGATGAGGCCGTTCGCGAGCCCGATCAGGGCGGCCGCTCCGAGTGCGAGCAGCACGGCGGGCACGATCATGCCGGGCCGCCCGTCCATGGTCTGGGCGGCGATGAGGCTCGTGAGGCTGACGACGTAGGGCACGGAGAGGTCGAGGGATCCGCCGAGGATCACGAGCGTCTGGCCGATCGCGACGAAGCCGAGCACGCTCATGCCGGTGAGGATGTCGCGGATGCTGCCGGGGCTGAACAGGTTGCGGCCGGCGGTCGCGACCAGCACGGCGCTCAGGGCGAGCACCGCGATCAGCGCGATGAAGACGATCACGGTCGTGTCGAGCCCTCGCAGGCGTGCTCTCAGCGCGTCCATCACTGCTCTCCCCCGCTCCCGGCGCTGCCTTCGGTCGCGCCGCGCCCGCCGGTGGCCGCGGCCCCGGCGACGTCTTCGGCGGCGCCCGTGGCGAGCGCCAGCACGGTCTCCTCCGACGACGACGCGGGCAGTTCGCCCGCGATGCGACCGTCGCGCATCACGAGGATCCGGTCGGCCATGCCGATCACCTCGGGCAGCTCGCTCGACACGAAGAGGATGGCGACGCCCCGCTGCGCGAGCTGCCGGATGAGGCGGTAGACGGCGATCTTGGCACCCACGTCGATGCCGCGGGTGGGCTCGTCGAGCAGCACCACGCGGGGGGCGGTCGCGAGCCATTTCGCGAGCACCACCTTCTGCTGGTTGCCGCCCGAGAGAGCCTGCACCTCCTGGCCGGGGCCGCGGCTCACGAGCTCGAGCGCGGTGAAGATGCCCGGGATCTCTGCGCGCTTGGCGCGGGTGCGGCCGGGGAAGACGCTGCGGATCGCGAGGAGCGCGTTGTCGAGGATCGACTGGTGCAGGGCGAGGCCCGTGCGCTTGCGATCCTCGGTGACGAGTGCGATCCCGCGCCGCACAGCCTGGCGGGGCCGACGGATGGTCGCCGCGGCGCCCGCGATGCGCAGCTCGCCGCGCGTGAACGGCGCCGCCCCGAAGATCGCCTCGACGAGCTCGGTGCGGCCCGATCCCTGCAGCCCGGAGATGCCCACGACCTCGCCGGCCCGCAGCTCGAGGTCGACGCCCTCGAGCTGGGCGTTGCCGCCGCCGCGAACCGACACGAGCGGGTCGCCGACCTCGGTGCCGGGTTCGGGGTCGGGGAAGTAGGCGCTGATGGGCCGGCCGACCATACGCCGCACGAGTGTCGGCTGGTCGAGTTCGGCGGCGGGGCCGCTCGACACGAGCGCTCCGTCCTTCATCACGGTGATGGTGTCGCAGAGGTCGAAGATCTCCTTCAGTCGGTGCGAGACGTAGAGGATCGCGACGCCCCGGTCGCGCAGGCGGCGGATCACCCGGTACAGGATCGCGACCTCGTGATCGGCGAGGGCAGCCGTGGGCTCGTCCATCGAGATGACCCGGGCGTCGATCGAGAGCGCCTTCACGATCTCGACGATCTGCTGCTCGGCCACGGTGAGCCCGCCGACGGTCGCGTCGGGCGAGATGCCCGCGATGCCGAGGTCGGCGAGCAGCTCGCGCGTCGCCCGACGCATCGCGGCCGTGTCGACGATGCCGAGACGGCGGGGCTCGCGCCCGAGGAAGACGTTCTGCGCGACGGTGCGGTCGGCCAGCAGGTTGAACTCCTGGAACACGGTCGCGACGCCGGCCCTGGCGGCTTCGACGGGGTGGCCGAAGTCGACGCTCTCGCCGTCGAGGCGCACGTCTCCGCCGTCGCGGCGGTGCACGCCGGCGATGACCTTCATGAGCGTCGACTTGCCTGCGCCGTTCTCGCCGACGAGTCCGTGCACCGTGCCGGGCACGAGGTCGAGGGAGACGCCGTGCAGCACTTCGACGCCGAAGAACTGCTTGCGCACGTCGACGGCCGAGAGCACGGGTGCGGCCGAGCCGGTGTCGTTCACGCCTCGCTCACCTCCACCCAGCCGCCGCTGCGCGCCGACTCGAGCACGGCGTCGGTGATGACGGCGGCGCGCGCCCCGTCGTCGAAGGTGGGCACGCCGTCGGGCCGCTCGCCGGCGACGAGCGCGTAGGCGTCGGCGACGAACGCGTTGAACGCGTCCTGGTAGCCCTGGGGATGCCCGGAGGGGAGTGTGGAGAGGCGGGCCGCGGCGGCGGAGAGCGTGTCGGGATCGCGGCGCAGCAGCAGCGAGTGACCTCGCCGCCCCACCCAGAGGCGCTCGGGGTCCTCCTGCTCGAAGCGCACGCTCTCGCACGTGCCTGCGATCTCGAGCACGAGCCCGTTCTTGCGGCCGGGCGCGACCTGCGAGACGAGCAGCGAGCCGATGCCGCCGCCCGCCAGTTCGACCGTGAGCGCGACCGAGTCCTCGGTGTCGACCGCCTGACCGCCGCGCTCGGCGTGCACCGTGCGGGTCGTCGCCACGAGCCGCGCGATGCGGTCGCCGCTCACGAACTCGACGAGGTCGACGAGGTGGGATCCGATGTCGGCGAAGGCCCGCGATGGGCCGCCGGTGCCGGCCGCGACGCGCCAGTTGTCGTCGCCGGCGTCGAGCAGCCAGTCCTGCAGGTACTGCCCCGATACGGTCAGCACGGCGCCGGTTTCGCCGCCGGCGATTCGGGCGCGGGCCTCGCGCACCATGGGGTGGTACCGGTAGACGAAGGGCACGGCGCCGATGAGACCCGCCGCGCTCGCCTCGGCGGCGAGTTCGCGGGCTTCGGCGGCGTTCGTGGCGAGGGGCTTCTCGCAGACGACGTGAGAGCCGGCGCGCAGCGCCGCGCGGGCGTATCCGACGTGGCTGCCGTTGGGGGTGCAGACGTGCACGACCGGGAGGCTCCGGGCGAGCAGCTCGTCTGCGGCGAGCGCTTGCTCGTAGCCGAGCTGCTCGGCCGCGCGGGCGGCCCGCTCGGGCGAGGAAGAGGCGATCGCCGCGAGCCGGGCGCCGCCCGCGCGGGCGGCGATCGTGTGGGTGCGCGCCATGAAGCCCGCGCCGAGCATGCCGATGCTCGGCGGTCTGGAAGACAACGCTGTCTGTGACATGTGCCCATTCTGCTGCGAACGGCACCACTTTTGTCAAGCTTCTTTCATAAGTAATCAAACCGTTATCAACTTTTGGCTGTGCTTTACTGAAAGGGTGGCGCTTCCTTCACTCCAGCACAGTCCCGTCATCTCGACGGCGGGCGGCCTGCTGCAACTGCTGCGTGACGGCAAACCGCGCACGCGCGCCAAACTCGCGCAGATCACCGGGCTCTCCCGGCCCACCATCACCCAGCGCATCGACCAGCTGCTCGACCTCGGCCTCATCGCCCCCGTCGAGGACGCTGCCTCGACCGGTGGCCGCCCCTCGTCGCAGATCGCGTTCAACCCGCGCGCCCGGGTGGTGCTCGCGGCCGACCTCGGCGCCCTCCACGCCCGCGTCGCCGTGACCGACCTCGACGGCGAGCTGCTCGCCGAGATGTCGTCGCCGAGAGACATCGCCGACGGCCCCGAAGCCGCGATCGAGTGGATCCTGCGCTCGGCCGAAGACCTGCTCCCCGGCCTCGGTTACGCCCCCGAGCAGGTCGCCGGCATCGGCATCGGCGTGCCCGGGCCCGTCGAGTTCTCGACCGGGCGGCCCATCAACCCGCCCATCATGCCGGGATGGGACCGCTTCGACATCCCCTCCGCCATCCGCGCCCGCATCGACGCCCCCGTACTCGTCGACAACGACGTCAACATCATGGCGCTCGGCGAACTCAGCACCTCGTGGCCCGGCGTCACCGACCTCATCTTCGTCAAGGTGGCGAGCGGCATCGGAGCCGGCGTCATCTCCGGTGGCACCCTGCGCCGCGGCGCCAACGGAGCCGCCGGCGACATCGGCCACGTCGCCCTCGCCCGCGCCGCCGACGCCCCCTGCCCCTGCGGCAACCGCGGCTGCCTCGAAGCCGTCGCCTCGGGCCGCGCGCTCGCCCACGCGCTCAGCACCGCCGAAAGCCGGTACCACCGCCCGAGCGAGGTCGTCGCCCTCGCCAAAAGCGGCGACGTCGCCGCGATCCAGGCCATCCGCCAGGCCGGGCGCGACATCGGCGAGGTGCTCACCGCCTGCGTCAGCCTCATGAACCCGTCGACCATCGTCATCGGGGGCACCATGGCTCAGGCCGCCGAGCATCTCGTGGCCGGCGTGCGCGAGGTGGTCTACGCACGGTCGATCCCGCTCTCCACCGAGCACCTCACGATCGCCCCCTCACGCGCGGCGGGCAACGCGGCGATCTACGGCGCCGCGCAGCTCGCGATCGACGCGGCGCTCTCCCCCGACCGGATCGCCGCGGCCCTCGGCGGCTGAGCGGCGCCGCCCTCGACGCCTCAGGCGAGATCCGCGCCGCGCACCGCGATCTGGATGAGCCGCGGCGGCTCCCCTCGCCGCAGGATGCGGGCGCGCCCCGGGATCGCCTGGTGCGCCACGACGCCCGGCCACAGCTGACCCTCGCCTCGCTCGCCCGACAGGAGCACACCCGTGGCGCCCAGATCCCGCAGCATCTGCAGCGCCGGCTCGTACAGCGCCCTCGCGGCCCCCGCGACCGGGCGCGTGACCCACACCGTGAGCCCGAGATCGCGCGCCTGCGGCAGATACGGCAGCAGCGGCTCGAGCGGAGCCGTGTTGCCAGCCGCGAGCACGTCGAAGTCGTCGACCACGGCGTAGATCCGCAGCTCGGGCGAGGCCTCGCCCAACCGACGCTTCTCCAGCTCCAGGGCGAGCGCGGCCGAGAGCTCCCTCGCGCGCCGCCCATCGGTCGCGCTGCCGCCGAGGTAGTCCTCCGGCACCTGGTCCGCGAGCGTACCGCGCGGGCTCATGAGCGCGACGACGGCCTCCTCCGGCGTGCGCCGAGTCACCAGACCGTCGAGCAGCACCGACAGCAGGTTCGTCTTGCCGCTGCCGCTGTCTCCGAGCACGAGCAGGTGCTGATCCTGCCCCGCCGAGTTCTCGAGGTCGAGCGCGCAGACGTCCATGGTGTCCTGTCGCAGCCCGAACGGCAGACGCAGCGGCTCCTCGGACGCGCCGGGCAGCTCGGCGACGTCGAGCACCTCGGGCAGTAGCCTGACCGGCGCCGCGGAGGGCCCCGTCCAGGAGGCGGCGGTGCGCTCCGCGAGCTCGGCGAGCGATTCGCCCACCAGCTCGTCCGGCACCGTGTCGGCGGTGGGCAGCGCCACCTGGGCGAAGAGCCGCTCGCCCGCGAGTGCACGGCCCGGCTGCGTGATCGTCGCCGCGAGCTTGCGCGCGATCGTCGACTCCCCGGGATCGTTGAGCCGCAGTTCGATGCGGTTGCCGACGAGCGGCTGCAGGCGCATCGGAAGCTCGGCCCAGCGGGTGAGCGAGAACACCAGGTGGATGCCGAAGCTGCCGCCGCGCTGCAGCAGCTCTGACAGCGGCTCCTCGAGCATCGTGAACTCCGTGCGGGCGAGTCCGTAACCGTCGACGATCAGCACGACGTCGGCGGAGACGATCCCGGGCACCCGCCCCGCCCCGTGCAGAGCGCGGAAATGCCCGAGCGACTCGATCTGCAGTTCGCGGAACAGGCGCTCCCGCTGCCTCAGCATGCCGTGCAGCTCCTCGAGCATGCGCGTCTGACGCTCGACGTCTCCGCGCACCCCGACGCCGCCGACGTGAGGGAAGCCCGCGATGCGCGTGAGCCCGGCGCCGGTCAGATCGAGCGCGTAGACCGTGGCGCGCGTGGGCGGCATCGTGGTCGAGATGCCGGCGGCGACCGTGCGCAGGAACGTCGAGCGCCCCGACTGCGGGGATCCGATGACGGCGAAGTGCCCGCCGGCGCGATCGAGGTCGAGGGTCCAGGGGCCCTGATGCTGACGGGCCGGGTCGTCGATCAGTCCCACGGGCACCTCGAGCGGCTTCCGTTCGGAGTCGATCACCGACAGCAGCGGGAAGCGCGCGGGAAGCGGCGGCAGCCAGATCGACGCCGTCGGCGGGGCGCCGTCGCGCAGCAGGCGCACGCTCTCCTCGACCACCGTCGGAGCATTCCTGCGCTCGTCGGGCACGGGCGCGGGTCGCCCGAGATAGGCGGCGAGCTGCACCTCGATGGAGTTGTCGTCGGGCAGCGGGAAGGGCACGGAGGGCACCTCCTCCGCGAGCCGGTCCGGCCCGGGCAGCGGCCCGGACACGAAGCCCGACTGGAAGCGGGTGTACACCGAGGAATCGACCTTCAGGTACCCGCCGCCGGGGGCGGACGGCAGATGGAAGGCGTCGGGCGTGCCGAGCACCGTGTGCGACTCCTGCTCCGAGAAGGTGCGCAGACCGATGCGGTACGAGAGGAACGTGTCGAGGCCGCGCAGCTTGCCCGCCTCGATCCGCTGACTCGACAGCAGCATGTGCACGCCGATGGAGCGCCCGATGCGCCCGATCTGCAGCAGCAGATCGATGAACTCGGGTTCCGCGGTCAGCAGCTCGCCGAACTCGTCGAGCACGATGAGGAGGTGCGGCATGGGCTCGAGCGACGGCCGCAGCTCGCGCGCCGCGCGGTACTCGGTGATGGAGGCGAGCATGCCGGCGTCCTTCAGCTGCTGCTGACGGCGCACGATCTCGCCCGAGATGGAGGCGCGTGCGCGCTCGATGAGCCCCGCCTCGCCCTCGAGGTTGTCGATGACGCCCGCCACCTGCGGCAGCGGCTGGAAGGGGCTGAATGCGGCGCCGCCCTTGTAGTCGACGAGGATCATGGCCAGGTCGTCGGGGCCGTGCGAGGCCGCCAGTCCGAGCACGAGGGTGCGCAGGAACTCGCTCTTGCCCGAGCCGGTCGCACCGATGCAGATGCCGTGCGGCCCCATACCGCCCTGTGCGGCCTCCTTCAGGTCGAGGGAGACGGGGTCGCCGTGCGGGCCGGAGCCGATCACGGTGGTGAGGAATCCGCGCCCGGCGGCCGCGCCCCAGCGCTCCCCGCTGAGATCCTGGATCCGCTCGACGCCCAGGATGTCCAGGGCCCCCACCTCGGCGTCGGTCGCGGTCTGCGCGCGAGCCTCGGCCGAGAGTCTGAGCGGCGCGAGGGCGTGGCAGAGCCGCTCGAAGAGCTCGACAGCGGCGGCATCGTGGCGCACGCCCGTCGAGGCCGGATGGGCCCCGGGCTCGGCGCCCAGGTGCTCGATGCGCGTCTCGCCGCTCTCGACGTCGACGGTGATGCGGGTGGTGGTCTGCTCGGGCTCGTGGAGTCGGTCGGCGACGAGCACGATCGACGAGATCCCGCACTCCGTCGAGGAGACGCCCGCGGGGGCGACGAGCGGCTTCGCCGGGCCCTCGACGAAGTCGCACAGCGCGATGAGCGGGGTCTCCGGCCGCACCACCCGTTCGCGTCCGCGCCGCGCCCGCGCCGCGCGGTTCTCCAGCTCGGCGCCCAGCATGCCCGCGAGGGCGGCGGGATCGTGCGCGATGCTGCGTGCGGGCAGCGGACCGTCCCAGACGCCGGGGGTGCGCAGGTGCGGCAGCAGGTCGATCCCCCGCCACTCGTCGCGCGCGGCGGGGTCGATCGCGGCGGCGAGCAGCACCTCTTCGGGAGCGTGCTGCACCACGAGCTGGCTCACGAGCGAGCGTGCGAGCGAACGCCCCTGCTCGGGCGGCGCGACGATGGTCACGACCGCACCCGGGGCGAGCGGCACCGCGATGGGGAGGGAGTCCACCCGGGAGGCGGTCTCCACAGTGCGCGCCGCCTCGGCGAGCAGGAACGGGTCGAACGGCTGCACCGGGTTCGGATCCTCGGGCAGACGCAGGTCGAACCACTCCTGCCGGCCGGTCGCGGCGCGCAGCAGCAGGAAGTCGGCGTCGCCCGGCCGCCGCTCCCAGAGGCGCGCGGGCTGGGCGACGCACTGGGGCAGCAGCGCGGCGGAGGGCGAGGCGAGGTGGCTCTCGGCGCGCACACGGTCGTGCAGTTCGCGGTACTCCTCGCGAACACCGTCGAGGTAGTGCAGGTAGCGCGAGCGCCCCTGCCGACGCGCACGGTTCTGCCTCCCGCGCGACGAGAAGGCCATGCCGAGCCCGCTGAGCAGCGCGACGACGAGGATCAGCGCGCCGATGACCACCATGAGCGGGTTCGAGCGCAGCACGGTCATCATGACGATCGACGAGAGCGAGCCGACGACCGGCAGCAGCGACTGCATGGGGATGCCGCTCGGGGCGTCGCCGAGCGGCGCAGGCGGCGCGAGGGTGCGCTCGCGGGGCCTCTCGGGGCCGCGGACCGTGCGCGCGGGCCGGTGGATGACGCGGGAGGTCACGGACGGGGCCCCTTCCGCTCGGCGGCCGACGCGAGCAGGCGCGCCGCGAGCTCCGCCTCGGCCGGCCCGCGCCCGCGGGAGCGGGCCCTCGGCAGAGAGCCCGTCACGAGCGGCAGCCGCACGACGGGCACGGGTGCGCGCTCCGCGATGAGCCCGGCCCAGCCGGCGCGGGATGCCGGAGGCTCGCACAGCGCGACCACGGTGGGGACGCCGGCGGGGTGCGCGGAGATCCCCTCGGCGAGTGCGATCGCCGGATCGGCGACCTCGCGCGCCGCGCTCGCCACCAGGCAGAGCGCGTGACCCCGCGCGGCGGCGGCGAGCGCCGCGTCGGGGCTCGCCGCGTGGCCGTGGTCGATGCAGACGACGTCGAAGTGCCGGTGATCGACGGCAGCGGCGGCGCCCCAGACACCCCCGGGAAGCGCGCGCAGCGCGCTTCCCACCTCGTCCGGCAGGCGCGGCAGCTGCCCGGGCCCGGGCGGCGCGAAGGAGGCGAGCCACTCCGCGCCGGCCGGGCGGGATTCGAGCAGCACGCGGCGCGGCTGCACCGCGGCCAGCGCCCGCGCGACCGCCCACGCGGCCTGCGGGCCCGCCGACGTCGGTCCGATCGAGGCGAAGACGAGCTTCCGCGCGGTCGCGATGGGCGTGTGCATCCCCCTCAACGTCTCCGAGAACCGAGTGCGCTGCTGCTCGCGGAGGCCTCGGATCACGAGAACACCCCGAGCATCTGCGCGTAGACGCCGAACCCGCCGAGACCGATCGGGACGACGGCGAGTGCGAGCAGCGTCTCGAGCGCGTCGCCGTACTGCCGCAGGCGCACCGAGGTGTGGGCCGCGGGGCTCGAGGCCGCGACCCCCGCGGCGAGCAGCACCGCGGCTCCGAGGCCCGCGAGCAGCATCGGCGACGGCGCCGCCAGCTGCGATCCGAGCCCCACGAGGAGGCCGCCGATCGCTGCCGACCAGAGCGCCCAGCCCGGTGCCGCCAGCGGGATCACCCGCGCGCGCAGCACGACGAGCGCGGCGACGATCAGTCCGAGGCCCAGGAGCCACGGATCGCCGGAGCCGAGCAGCATGGGGATGGCGGAGAGCATCGCGCCCGCCGCCGCGAACGCGGCCCAGCGGAGCGAGTCGTAGGCCGCCTCGATGCTCGCCAGCACCCGGTGGCGCTGCGGAGCGCGGTCGGACGCGGTGCCGTCGTCGAGACGGGTGAGACCGGACGCCGAGAGCGCGAGCTCGGGCAGCACCGCGAGGAAGACGAGCCCGGCCAGGGCGACGACCGCCGCCGTGCGGCCCGAGCTCAGTCCGAGCAGCTCGGCGCCGATCCCGATCGCTGACGAGGCGAGCCCCACGAACGCGCCGAGCAGCACCGACGGCCGAGCCCCGCCGAGACCGAAGACGATGCCGAGCACCCCCCAGATCGCTGCGCCGAGCAACCAGACCGCCGCCGAGAGGGTGACGAGCGGAAGCGCCGAGAGCACGGCCGCCGACGCCGAGGCGAGCGCGACGGACAGCGCGACCCAGCTCGGCCCGCGCATCGCGAGGCGCACGAGCACCGCGCCGAGCAGCGCGAACACCAGCGCCGAGATGCCGGCCGCGAGCGGCGCCGCGGCACCCGGCAGCGCGAACAGCAGGAGCGCCGAGCCGACGCCGGCCACGGCGGCCCCCGCGATACCGCGGTGCACATCCGACTTCGGCGCGAAGCCCTCCGGCTCCGAGACCATGGCGTCGACCACGTCCGACACCTCGGGCGGCGACGGCAGCTCCCGCGTCGGCACGATGCGCAGCACCGCCCCGTCGAGCACCCCCTGCTGCGCGAGGTTCAGCGCGGGATCGAGCTCCTCCCCCAGACCGGTCACGAGGGCGACCAGCTCGCCGTTCGGCAGCGGCTCGTGCACCAGGGCGCACAGCGTGCCGAGATGCGCGCCGATCGGGTCGTCGCTCGGCACGACGAGCGTGGCCCGCTGGTGCGAGCCCACCACCGTGAGACGGGTGAAATCGATCACGTCGTGCTCCCTGACTCGAGCGGCGGCACCGCGGTCGGCGCCGGCTCGCTGTTGCTGATCTGCTGTCGTTCGATGCGCTGCTGTTCGAGCACGTGCTGCACGTAGCCCACCCCGACGCAGGCGGCGGCCGCGAGCGCCGCGATCACCACGCCGATCAGCAGCCGCGCGAGCATCGACCGTCGCGGCCGCTCGCGCCCCTCGGCGCCGAACAGCATCGCCGCGGCGAGCCGCGTGCGGTGCGCGCGAACCGACTCGAGCAGGTTCTGATCCGTGCTCACGCGACGACCTCCCCGTTCCTCTTGAACTGCACCGCGTGGCCTCCGATGCGCACGGTGATGAACTCGTCGACGACCACGCTGCGCCCGCCCGCGACGAGGGCCGAGCGGCCGTCGCGGTGCAGCAGCACCGTTCCGTTCGTCGAACCCAGATCCTGCACGATCGGCTCTCCCGCCTCGCTCAGGGTGACGCGCAGGTGGTTCTTCGACACCTCCCGTGCGAGGTCGGCGACCGCGATCGCCGTCTCGCCCGGCTGCTCGGCCGGGTTGCGACCGAGCACGATGGGGCGGTCGAGGAACGCCGCGGCGGCGCCGTCGAGCAGCACCGTCCAGCCGCGCTCGAACGCCGGTGCGAAGATCGTTCGCTCGAGATGCTCCTGGGCTGGCTCGCGGCGCGGCGCTCCCGGCTGCACCGGCTCGCGCACCGCGGTCGGCGAGGCGACCGCGGCGGCGAACACCGGCACGGGGGTGCGCACGTCGACCGGGTCCGCACCGCGGCGGAGATCCGCCGCGATGCGGCGCGAGTGCGGCGGCCGGTGCCAGCCGACGGCGGGGAAGCCGCCGATCGCCGCGAGGCGGATGCCGCCGAGCCGCCAGCCGGGCGTGAGGCCGCGCACGGCGAAGTCCCTGACGGCGAGCGCGACCGCGATGATCCCCGCGACCGCGATGGCCGGGCCGAGCTCGGCGAAGCGCGTGCCCCGGAACGACAGGCTCGCGATGACGACCGCGGCGACGAGCGCGACGTCGACGCCGCACGCCAGCACCACCCGCCACGCGGGGGCGGCGATGACGTCGGACGTCGCGGGGCTCGGCTTCATGCGCTGACCACGGCTCCCTCCTGCGCTCGCGGTCGGGCGCGCAGTGGATCGCCCCCACCGCTCTAGCCACTCGACTGCGCTCCCTATAGCATAGGAGCAGATTGAAATCCGGAGCTGGGTTCGCATCGACATGCACCCGCTCCGTTCGTTTTTCTTCGGTATTGGAGCAACGTCATGAAGTTCGCAATGGGTGCAGAGGTGCTGACGCAGCTCACGAAGCAGACCTCGACCGCGGGCGACGACCTGGGAACGCTCGTGCGCGAGCTGGCCCAGGCCGCCGAGCCGCTCGAGGGGCGCTTCAACGGCGCCGGGCGTGCCGCGTTCGACCAGTTCAAGGCGAACTCCGAGCAGATCGCGGTCGAGCTCGATCAGGCCCTCGCCGGAGTGCTCTCCGGCATCTCGGGCATGGACCGCTCCTTCCTCGAGGGCGACGGCGAGATCGCCGATCAGACCCGCCAGACGCAGTCCTCCGTCTCGTTCGACGCCGCCCGCTTCAGCGCCTCGCGCTGATCACCGACCCGTCGAGATCTCAGGAGCAGACAGATGAACCAGAACGATCGCAGAGACTACGACGTCGCGGCCTCCCAGAACGCGCAGGACAACTTCGACCGCGTGGCCTCCCGGCTCGAGTCGCTGATCGAGCAGCGCAACGCCGACGTGCGCTCGGCCATGAGCGACTATCAGGCCGACGGCGTGTCCGACGAGTACGCGTCGAAGGAGCAGCGGTGGAAGGACGCCGCGACCGGGGTGCGCGAGATCATCGCCACCCTGCGCAAGAGCCTCGAGCAGTCGGATCAGGCGGCCCAGGCCGCCATCCAGAAGGCGAAGTCCGCCGTCGACAACATCGGCTGAGCCGCAGTGTCGGGGCAGTGGAGCGTCGACGCCGCGGGCGTGATGGGCGTGCTGGCGCAGGTCGACGACGAGGGCAACGACCTCGAGACCGCTTCTCGCAAGTTCGCGAGCCTCCAGACCGAAGGCGCGAGCTCGCTCTCGGTCGACGGTCGCACGTCGCTCGCGAGCGCGTGGAACAGCTTCTGCGACGAGCGCACCGACGTGCCGCGCAAGCTGATGTGGATGCTGCAGCACCGCTGCGGTCAGGTGACCGAGGCGACGGTGGCCGTGCTCACCGGGGATGTGCAGATGGGCGACGACGTGCAGGCCGCCGAATCCTACGCGCAGTCCGAGTGGGGCATCGCGTCGAAGTACCGGTACAACGCCGATTCGTACCCCGAGGGTTGAGGTTCGAGGTGAGTGAACATGGCCGTTGATCCGGCTTCGGTATATCAGGTGGTGGCGCAGAGCGCCGTCGAGTCGCTCGGCGACGAGCTGCAGACGATCGGCATCGACGCCTCGAACGCGGTGGCCACCGCCAACTCGCACTGGAAGAACCTCACCGACTGGTTCCAGGTGACGGGGGCCGAGGGCGTCTATCAGATGCTCGAACGGCCGGCTGCCGACGCGCTCGCGCTCTCGGAGGCGCTCATGGAGGCCCGTCAGCAGATCGTGCTCACGGCGCCCGTCTTCGGCACGCTCCAGACGAAGCGCGAAGAGCTGCTCAGCCGCATCGACGAGGTCAATGCGGCGCTCTCCGCAGCCTCGGCGTCGGTCACGTCGACGTCCTCCGCCCTCACCTACGGCGACTTCGAATCCGGCAGTTCCGCCGAGACCGAGGCGCAGCGGAAGGCGGACGCGGCCGAGGCCGCCCTCAGCGCGCAGCAGGAGGAGGCGCGCCGGCTGAGAGAGGACATCACCCGGTTCAACGCCGACGTGATCTCGGCGGAGGACGAGCTCGCGAGCGCCCTGGGCCGGGTGTCCGGCGGCACCGACGTCTACCGCGTCGATGGAAAGCCCATGAGCTCCGAGCTCACCCAGTGGGGCGCCTACGGCAGCGACATGGACGACATCCCCATGTCCGAGCGACTGCGCAAGACGCTCACCGACGAGGTCGAGCGGCGGCTCGACTGGTTCGTCGCCGAGGGTCGCAGCTCGAAGGAGATCAGCGACTGGATCGCGGCGCGCTCGGGTTTCATCGCCGCGGTCGGGCTCGCCGATCCGGCGCGCGTGAGCCGCTGGTTCGAGGGTGTGGCCGGCACGGAGTTCCCGTCGGGCTGGGAGCCGACAGGCGAGCTCGCCGTTCTGATGGCGGCCGCCCCCGGCGTGATCGGCAACCTCAACGGCATCCCGGCGCGGGTCAAGGACACCGACAACTACCGGTATCTGCAGCAGCTGCTCGATCAGGACGATCTCGACGGGGGCACGCGCGACCGGCTGGAGCAGGTCTACAACGCCCTCGTCGACGACAACGGCAAGCGCAGGGGCGACGTCTTCCTGCTCTCGCTGTTCCAGGATCTCAACGAGCCGCGGGCCGCCGTCTCCTACGGAGACATCGACCGGGCCGATCTGGTGCTCACGCTCACCCACGGCATCCGCACCGATCTCGAGCAGTTCGGAGACTGGAGCGGCACCGGACGGGACGTGCAGCGAGAGGTGAGCACGGAGCTCGAACGCCGCGGATACACCGCCGCGGACGGGCGGATCTCGATCGCCTCGGTCGTGTGGTTCGAGTACGACTCGAAGGGGGCGACCGCGGTGCAGGGCAGCATCCATGCCGAGGCCGGCGCCGCCCGCTACGCCCAGTTCATGGGCGGCGTCTCGCAGCGCAATCCCGACTCGATCACCGCCGGCTGGTTCCATTCGTACGGCACCACGATGGGGGCGCAGGCCCAGGGCCGCCACCCCGAACTGCTCGACCAGATCTACACGGTGGGGTCGGCCGGCTGGACCGAGGACGCCGCTGCCGCCATCGGCCAGCAGAACGTGGAGGTGAACTCCACCGCCGCGGGCCGCGACTGGACCGCGTGGGCGGGCCGCAGTCCCGGCATCTCCTCGCACCCGATCAACCCCATCGATCTCGACTACGTGACCGAGCTGAGCAGCGAGACCGGAACCGTCGACTTCGGGATCGGCGCCGACGGGAAGGTCCGCGCCCCGCAGGGCGAGCAGACCGAGGGGCACGGTTCGCACCACCACACCCCCTGGTACGAGTTCTGGAGGGGCCAGCGGGGTTATCTCGATACCGATGCCCGGTCGTTCCTTGAAGGCGTCGATCAGGCGGCCGACCTGCTGAAGGAGACGAAGTGAGCGCCCGCGATCAGAGATCCCGCCGCCGGATGGGGATCGGATTGGGCATCGCGGGGGCGGTACTCGTCGCGGCGATCGCCGGTGTCGGGATCACGGTTTGGAGAGGAGGCACGTCTGTGCCCAGTGGTGAAGAGCTTCTGACGCAGTCCGATGAGGTGCGCGCCGAGCTCAAAGAGAGCATTCATGGGGTGGCGCTGCTCATCGATCCGAGTGCGCCGTACGAGTCGCCCGACGAGGGCGACAACGACCGCGTCCAGCTGTTCGAGGAGCGGCTCGACCTGGTCGAGTGCGAGACCTCGGGCGGGGGCTACGCGTACACCCTCGACCGCAGCATCGGCAACGTCGACGGCTGGCGGTTCCCGGAGAGCCAGGAGGAGTTCCGGCAGCATGTGGCCGAGCAGCTCCACGCCGCCGGGTGGCAGGACGTGACCGGCACCAGCTACGACGGCGACGTCGACACGACCGTCGTCTACGCGCGCTACCCGGAGGTCGTCGACAAGTTGACGATCATGTTCCACCCCGGGGCCGAGGCCGACGGCGTGAGCATCTCCGCCCAGGGCAGCTGCCACCCCGGTGATGTTCGCGAGGTGCGGGATCTCCGCCGCGAGCGCGCCGGCAACTGACCCGTTCGGTCCGGGCGCGGGTGGATCGGCGCCCGGACCGAGCCTCATCAACCGGGCGGTCTGGTCGGGCTGGAAGGCGATCGCGTGGGGCCTGCCGATTCTGCTGCTCGTCGTGCTGTGGACGTCGGGCAGCGACGGCTGGGACGTGCTCGTCATCAGCCTGCTCTCCCCCGTGCTCGTACCTACGATGGCGCTGCTCGATCTGATCCCGTACTTCCGACTGCGCAAGCTGCGACCAGGCATCGGAGCGGCGCCGTCGGCGGTCACGGCCCTGATGCTCGTGCACTGGTGGGGGTTCGCGATCTTCGGGCTGAGTCTGCGCGGCGTCGGCGACTCGGGCGGCCTCGATTCGGTTCTCGGCAACGCCCTGTTCCGGCTGCCCGAACAGCTCGAGGGCATGCTTGCGCTCGGCGGCGGCCTCGTCTCGGCCGCCGCCTGGCTCGCGGCGGTGGCCGTCGCGTTCGGCGCCGACGGCACCGGGCCCGTACGCGCGACCTCGCAGTGGCCCTGGGCCGCGCTCGTCGCACCGCCGGTCTTCGTGGCGATCCTGATCGGTGCGCTGTTCGGCGCGAGCCTCGACGGCGAGCGGGACGGAGCGGGCAGCACCGAGTCGGCCGTCGCGTGGATGCCGCAGGACGAGGCCCGAGCGCTGCAGCAGACGCGCTGGGACGAGACCCAGCAGCGGCTCGTGCCCCTCAGGGAGGCGATCTCCGACGACGACTGGCGCATCGACGCGGGCTTCTTCGGCTATCTCGACGCCGGCGTGGGCTACAACACCCGACTCGACAGCAACCGGTCGTTCGCGTTCGACGAGTGGCCGGAGCTGCGACTCATCGAGGCCTCCCTGAGCTGAGCGGCAGCGCAGCGGCCGCGGGATCGTCCGCCCGCCGCTCGGCCCCGCGCCGGGGGGCGTCCAGTTCGGGATCGCCTCCCCGGCGCGGTGGCCGCTCATTCGTCGAGCAGCTCGGCCTCGATCACGTCGTCGGGGCCGGACCCTCGCGATCCGCCGCCCGAGGGCATCGATCCGATGCTCTCGAGCACCAGCGAGTCGCCGTCGGGTGCGACGTCCACGCGCACGGCCTCGCCGTCGCGCACACCGCCCGAGAGGATCGCCCGGGCGAGCCGGTCGTCGATCTCGTGCTGCATGAGCCGTCGCAGCGGGCGGGCGCCGTAGATCGGGTCGTAGCCGCGCGACGCGAGCCAGGCCCGCGCCTCGGGCGTGACCCCCAGCGTGAGCCGGCGATCCGCCAGCCGCAGCTGCAGCCGGTCGATCGAGAGCTCCACGATCTGCGCCAGATCGGCCTCCGACAGCGGGTGGAAGATCACCATCTCGTCGAGGCGGTTGATGAACTCGGGCTTGAACGCGCGACGCACGGTCTCGCGCACCGCGCCCTCCTTCTCGGTCCACGACATGTCGGGATCGATGAGGTACTGGCTGCCCAGGTTGGAGGTGAGGATCAGGATCACGTTGCGGAAGTCGACCGTGCGGCCCTGTCCGTCGGTCAGGCGCCCGTCGTCGAGCACCTGCAGCAGCACGTCGAACACCTCGGGGTGCGCCTTCTCGACCTCGTCGAGCAGCACGACCGAGTAGGGGCGGCGGCGCACGGCCTCGGTGAGCTGACCGCCCTGCTCGTAGCCGACGTACCCGGGAGGGGCGCCGACGAGGCGCGACACCGAGTGCTTCTCGCCGTACTCCGACATGTCGATGCGCACCATGGCGTGCTCGTCGTCGAAGAGGAACTCGGCGAGCGCCTTGGCGAGCTCGGTCTTGCCGACGCCCGTCGGGCCGAGGAACAGGAACGAGCCGGTGGGGCGGTTCGGATCCGCGATTCCCGCGCGCGTGCGCCGCACCGCGTCGGCGACCGCGCGCACCGCGTCGCCCTGGCCGATGAGGCGCTTGCCGAGCTCGCTCTCGAGCGACAGCAGTTTCTCGGTCTCGCCCTGCAGCAGCCGGCCGACCGGGATGCCGGTCCAGGCGGCCACGACACCGGCGATGTCCTCGTCGGTGACCTGGTCGTTGACCATGCGGGGCTCGCCGCCCACCTCGCCGGCCATCTCGGCCTGCTCGGCCTCGGCGAGCTGCTTCTGGATCACCGGGATCTCGCCGTACAGCAGACGCGAGGCTCTCTCGAGGTTGCCCTCGCGCTGAGCGACCTGCGCCTGCATGTTCAGCTGGTCGAGCTTCTCGCGCAGCTCGCCCACACGGTTCAGCGAAGCGCGTTCGCGCTCCCAGCGGGCCTCGAGACCGCCGAGTTCGGTCTGCTTCGCGGCGAGGTCCTCGCGCAGCTTCGCGAGTCGCTCCTTCGACGCGTCGTCCTTCTCCTTCTTGAGCGCGAGCTCTTCGAGCTTCAGCCGGTCGACGGAGCGGCGCAGCTCGTCGATCTCGACGGGGGCCGAGTCGATCTCCATGCGCAGCCGACTCGCGGCCTCGTCGATCAGGTCGATGGCCTTGTCGGGCAGCTGGCGCGCGGTGATGTAGCGGTTCGACAGGCTCGCCGCGGCCACGAGGGCCGAGTCGGCGATGGTCACCTTGTGGTGCGCCTCGTAGCGCTCCTTGAGGCCGCGCAGGATCGCGACCGTGTCTTCGACGCTCGGCTCGCCCACGTACACCTGCTGGAAGCGCCGCTCGAGCGCCGCGTCCTTCTCGATGTACTCGCGGTACTCGTCGAGGGTGGTCGCGCCGATGAGCCGCAGCTCGCCTCGCGCGAGCATGGGCTTGAGCATCTGCGACGCCGCGACCGACGACTCGCCGCCGCCGGCGCCCATGAGGGTGTGCAGCTCGTCGATGAAGGTGATGATCTTGCCGTCGGAGTCCTTGATCTCCTGCAGCACCGCCTTCATACGCTCCTCGAACTCGCCGCGGTACTTCGCGCCCGCGATGAGCGCGGAGATGTCGAGGGAGATGAGTTCTTTGTCCTTGAGCGACTCGGCGACGTCGCCCGCGACGATGCGCTGGGCGAGGCCCTCGACGACGGCGGTCTTGCCGACGCCGGGCTCGCCGATGAGCACGGGATTGTTCTTGGTGCGGCGGGTGAGCACCTGGCTCACGCGACGGATCTCGCTGTCGCGGCCGATGACCGGATCGAGTTTGCCCGAGCGGGCGACTTCCGTGAGGTTGACGCCGAACTGCTCGAGGGCGCTCTGCCCTTCTTCGCCCTGGGCGGGCTGCCAGTTTGCCTGCATCTGGGTCCCTTCTCTTTCAGCAGACTGCGGCGACCCGAGCCGGGCGGCCACAAACTTGAGTTATGATGACTCAAGTTTACTGCAGGGCGCTGCTTTCCGCTAGGGATCCGTGGCGAGGATCTTCTCGATGATCCTCTGCACGACGCCCGTGAGCACCATCACGAACAGCGCATAGTAGCCGACCCCCGGTATCAGCAGCGCGGCCGCGAGCGCCGCGCCGAACAGCAGCACGAGCGAGAGGTCGACGGCGAGACCGGAGCGCAGCTCCCCGCGCTCCATCCGGTGCAGCACGGGATGCGCCCGCAGATACAGCCGCACGACGAGCGACATCGCGGCGGTCAGGATCAGGCTGCCGATGTAGAGCGCCTTCGCCACCCGGTCGCCATCGTCCATGCGACCCGCGACGGCGGTGGCGACCGGCAGCCAGACGATCGTGAGCAGCCAGGCGGCGAGCAGCCACATCAGCGTGGGCGTGACACGATCGACCGCCGAGAAGAGGCGGTGGTGGATCATCCAGAACATCGCGATCAGCACGAAGCTGAGCACGAAGTTCAGCAGCTGGCCGCCGTGCTGCGTGAGCCAGGCGAACGCACCGTCGCCCGCGCTCGCCACCTCGCTCACGCTGTCCATGAGGGGCAGGATCAGCAGCGTCAGCGCGATGGCCACGACCGCGTCGGCGAAGGCCTTGAATCGCTCCGCGGCGTAGCCGACCTCCGCACGAGGCTCCGATGCTGGCACCATGCGCTCAGTGTAATCTCCGGGGAGCCGATTCGGGACGGCGAGGCCGCCGGGTCGACTCAGACACCCGCCACGTTCTCGATCCAGTCGAAGACGCGCTGCGCCACCAGGCCGCGCGCGAGGGGCTCGCAGTGGCCGCCCGCGAAACTTCGTAGAGGACAGCCCTGTCAGCCGCTTCCAAAGCGCAAAGCCCGCCGCCAGTACACAAGGTATGGAATGACTATTAAGTTTCGCTAACCTTGGCATACACATGTAATGTTGCCCGCGCTGAAGACATTCGTTGTCCGCCACCCGTAGATACCTGGAGCATAGTTCTTTGCATGATGACCAGCACAACAACCAGGCCAGTTGGTCGACCTCGGGTGCGTACAGTCCACAGGCGGGCCGAGATCAACACATTTACTTTGGTGCAACCGAAAGAGGTCGAACGACTGAAGTAAGGTTCAATCGCGAGCGAACAAGTCTCATCACGACAAAGCTCAGCGCGATACTGGCTTCCCTGTCGAGCCTGGCGACAATCCTCACCTTCATAGGGAGCGGCGCTCAGCTAGTTCCCGCATGGCAAGACATCGACTTCAGTTCTCCCGCTGTCGGCGGGGGGCTCCCGTTTTTACTCAGCCCGCCCCCTAGTGCGTGGATTGCGTTTGCAATCGGAGTAGTGCTCGCTGTCCTTTCTTTCCGAGGGTGGTGCTATTTCAACGATCGCCGCCGCCAGTGGCCTATTTTTCCTTCCCGCCGCTCCTGGCGACGCGCCCTCATCCCCTCGGCCACCGAGCCCGGAAAGTTCAAGCGGGCCAGCGTCGAGGTCGAATGCCTCGATTGTCTAGATAGCAACCGCCCCGGTGTCTACGCGAGGCTCTACGCCGACCCCGAAAACGGCAGGAATATGGCGAGCTACCAGTGCCGAAACAAGCACAGATCACAGTTTCGCGGGCTCTCTGTCATGGTGGAATGAACAGGACGATAGATCGAGAACCTATGCTGGGACAGCAACCCGAAAACATCGACGATCAAACGAACGATAAACGTTCCTGACTGGAATCGAAAGAACCGGGCCGCTCAGCTCATAAGAGTCGGGCGAACGTCAGGCGTAATCCGCTACCCGCCGGATTCAATCTGCACCCAGTAGCCTTGAAAGCGTCACTATAGGCAATCAAATTCACTCAGAGGAACCAGCCACCCATGTCGAAGATCGCCCTCGTGCGCCAGCCCAGCAGCCTGCTCGACGACGGGATCGTCGACCACATCGAGAAGGTCGCCGTCGATCTCGACCACGCGCGCGAGCAGTGGCGGGGCTACGTCGCCGCGCTGCAGGCGCACGGCTGGCAGACGATCGAGGTGGATCCCGCCGACGACTGCCCCGACTCCGTGTTCATCGAGGACACCGTCGTGATGTTCCGCAACGTGGCCGTGATCTCGCGCCCCGGCGCCGACAGCCGCAAGCCCGAGACCCCGGGCACCCGCCGCGCGCTCGAGGCGCTCGGCTGCCCCGTCGTCGAGATCCAGCAGCCCGGCACCCTCGACGGCGGCGACGTGCTGAAGGTCGGCGACACCGTCTACGTGGGCCGCGGCGGCCGCACCAACGCCGCGGGCATCGCGCAGCTGCGCCGCATCCTCGCCCCGCTCGGCGGCAGGGTCGTGGCCGTGCCGGTCACGAAGGTGCTGCACCTCAAGACCGCCGTGACCGCGCTCCCCGACGGCACCGTGATCGGCTACCCCGACTTCGTCGACAACCCCGGCATCTTCCCCGCCTTCCTGCCCGTGCCCGAGCCGCACGGCACCGCCGTCGTCTGCCTGAGCGACTCCGAACTGCTCATCTCGGCGTCGGCGCCGCAGACCGCCGCGATGCTGCGCGACCTGGGCTACGACGTCACCGAGGTCGCCATCTCGGAGTACGAGAAGCTCGAGGGCTGCCCCACCTGCCTCTCCGTGCGCGTGCGCTGCCTCGACTGAGACGCCCGCGCCGAGTCCGCGTCGCGCGGGGGAGGATCCCCTGCCCCGCGCTCCTCGCCTGCGATAGGGTCGCGTGGTGACCGCTTCACCCGACGCCCGCGCCCCCGGCGCCCCGTGGGTGCTGCTCTTCGTCGCGGTCTGCCTGGTCGCGATCAACATGCGCATGACCATCACCGGGGTCGGCCCCCTGCTCGAGGACATCGCGGCGGATCAGGGCGTCAGCCCCGCCTCGCTCGGCCTGCTGGCGTCGATCCCGCTGCTCGCCTGGGCGGTGGTATCGCCTCTCGCACAGGGGCTCGCGGCGCGCATCGGCCTGAACCCGGCGGTGGGCTGGTCGCTCGTCGTGCTCACGATCGGCACCGTCTGGCGCTCGCTGCCTGGATCGCTCTCGAACCTCTGGCTGGGCACCGCGCTCGTGGGCGCGGCGCTCGCGATCGCGAACGTGCTGCTGCCGGCGACGATCAAGCGCGACTTCGGCCGGCGCGTGCCGCTCGTCATGGGCATCTACTCGACGCTGCTGAGCGGGGCCGCGGCGATCGGGGCCGGTATGGTCGCACCCATCGCCCACGCCGCGCTCGGGGCGGGCGAGCCGGTCGGGTGGCGGATCGCGCTGCTCGCGACCGGCGTCATGGCGCTTCCCGCGCTCGTCGTGTGGGTCTGGGCGGCGCGCAGCCGGCGCGGCCTGGCGCTGCGGCGCGCAGCCGAGACCGGGGCCGCCTCCGGCGCCGCCGATCCCGAGCCCCGGCCCTCCGTTGCCCCCACCCCTGCGCCCTCCCGGCTGGGCAGCCGCATCTGGCGCGACCCGGTCGCCTGGAGCATCGCGGTCTACATGGGCACCCAGTCGTCGACGTTCTACGTGTGGGCGACCTGGCTCGCACCCATCGACCTCTCACGCGGCGCCGACCCCGTCACGGCGGGGTTCAACGTGATGGTCTACCACGTGTGCGGCATGCTCGGCTCGCTCGCGGGCCCCTTCGTCTCGCGCGGCGCGATGCGGCGGATCCTGCCCCCGCTGCTGCCGATCCTCGCAGGCATCGGGGCGATCGGTCTGATCTTCGCCCCGGCGGCGCTGCCGCTGTGGCTCGTGATCTGCGGCCTCTCCTCGGGATGCTCGCTGACCGTGACGCTCACCTTCATGGCGCAGCGCTCGGCCGACGCCGCCACCGCCGCAGCCACCTCGGGCATGTCGCAATCGGTCGGCTACCTGCTCGCAGCGGTGGGGCCGGTGCTGTTCGGGGCCCTCTACGGCGCGACCGGCAGTTGGGTGCCGCCGCTCCTCGTGCTGCTGACGGGCATCACCCTGCAACTCGGCGCCGGGCTGCTGCTCTCGCGCGAGCGCATGGTGTTCGAACCGCGAAGACCCCGGGGATGATGCGGCTCACCCCGCCGGCTCGCGGCGATGGAGCAGGGCGGTGAGGATCGCGAGCGCCGAGCCGACCATCGTGTCGAGCAGCCGCTCCCAGGCCGCTCCGACCACGTCGACGGTGCCGGTCGCAGCGGCCGTGATGAGCAGCACGAGCGGCGTGATGAACACCAGCGCGAGCGCGTAGTTGCGCACCACGACGAGCTCGATCCCGAACTGCAGCAGCATCAGCAGCGCGACGAGCAGCAGCGGGTTCGCCGCGACCGGCGCCAGCGCCACCGCGAGCCCCGCGCCGAGCAGCGTGCCGACCGTGCGGTGCAGGCCCCTGCCCAGCGAGTAGCCGCGCGAGGGGGTGAGACCCACCACGGCGACACCGGCCGAGACCGTCCAGTACGCCCGATGCGGATCGAGCAGCACCATGCTCACGAGCGCGCCGAGCGCCGAGACGACCGCGATGCGCAGGATCAGCCGCCGCTCACCCGGGCCGAGCCACGGACCCGGCATCAGCTGCCGCAGCGTCCGGGCCGGCCGCCGCCGCTCGCTCCGCAGCAGCAGCGGCGCCAGCGCGACGAGGTACGAGAAGAGCGATCCCCCCGCCACCGCGGCGAGGAACGGCAACGGGCCGGTGATCCGCTCGCCGTCGACGACGCCGGTGATGTTCGCCGCGAGTCCGTAGCTCAGCACGAGGAAGACCGGGCCGGGCGGGCCCACGCGGTAGGCGAAGCAGCAGGCGCTCGCGACCACCGCCACGGCAACGAGCCCGGCGGCCAGCAGCCACGGCCACGGCGAGAGCGCGGCCCCGAGCGCGGAGCAGACGAAGAGCGCACCGCCCACGACGGGCAGCGCCTTCGCGCGCTCCACGGCCCCCGCCGACGCGAAGAACAGCGCCACGAACGCGCCGGCCGCGGCCTGCAGGCCGATATCCTCGTGCCCGAGCAGCACGAGCACCCCGAACGGCGCGCCGATCGAGACCGCCGCACGCACGGCGATCCAGAACCGGGGAGCCGGGCCCGGCGGCAGCGTGAAGAGGCTGACGAGGAGCGCCCTCATCGATCCATCCGGCCTCGGCTCACACGGCGCGGAGCACGACGGCGCTGCCCTGGCCGCCGCCGCCGCAGATGCCGACCGCGCCCAGCGAGCCGCTGCCGAGCTCGGCGAGCTGCCGCGCGAGCGTGCCCACGATCCGCGCGCCCGACGCGCCGATCGGGTGCCCCAGCGCGATCGCACCGCCGTGCCGGTTCACGACCGCGGCATCCAGCCCCAGTTCGCGCGCCGACTGCACCCCCACGGCCGCGAACGCCTCGTTGATCTCGACCGCCCGCAGATCCTCGACCGATGCACCTTCGAGCTTCGCGAGCGCCGCGCCGATCGCGCGCGCCGGCTGCGAGTGCAGGTGCGTATCCGGGCCCGCGACGAACGCCGTCGCCTCGACGCGCGCCACCGGCGACAGCCCGAGACGCTGCGCGGCGGCCTCGCTCACGAGCACCAGCGCCGCGGCGCCGTCGGTGATCTGCGACGCGTTGCCCGCCGTGATCGTGCCGTCTTTCGCAAACGCCGGCCGCAGACCCGCGAGGGTCTCGACGGTGGTGCCGGCTCGGATCCCGTCATCCTCGGCGACGACGGTGTCGCCGCGCCGCGAGACGACGGTGAACGGCTCGATCTCACCCGCGAAGAACTCGGCCGACTCGGCCGCGCGACGATGCGACTCCGCAGCGAAGGCGTCCTGCTCCTCGCGCGTCAGCCCGAGCGGGGCGTTGCCGTCTTCGGTGAGCGCACCCATCGCGACCTGGTCGAACGCGTCGCTCAACCCGTCGTGATCCGCGGTGTCGACCAGCTGCGCCGGACCGTACTTCGTACCCGCCCGCAGCGGGATGACGTGCGGTGCGAGCGACATCGACTCCTGCCCCACCGCCACCACCACCTCGGCCTCGCCCGACGCGATCAGGCGGGCCGCCTGCGCGACCGCCTCGGCGCCCGACAGGCACACCGCGTTGAGGGTGATCGCGGGGACGCTCATCGGGATCCCCGCCCCCACCGCCGTCTGACGCGCCGGGTTCTGCCCCGCACCCGCCTGCAGCACCTGGCCCGCGACCACGGCGTCCACCTGATCGGCGGCGATCCCCGCCCGCGACAGGGCGGCGCGCACCGCGTGAGCGCCGAGCACCGTCGCCGGCTGAGCGGCCAGCTGACCGGTGAAACGGGTGAACGGCGTGCGGGCGTAGCCGGCGATCAGAGCGGAGTTGGGAGCGGTCACGGGAGACCTCCTGGGGTGCGACGGGTGCGACGGGCGGTGGGCCGGATCGCGGCGGCGCGATCCGTCACGGCCATTCTGCCCGATCCGCCGCGGCGGCACCCGTCCTCTCGGCACAGTCGCCGCAGCGACCGCTGTGCACGGTCGCCGCCGTTCCAGATCTCATTCATTCCTTTCCTTCGCTCGAGAGCGGCGTCGCTCGTGGCCGCGCGTCGCCACGACAGCCGATCCGCGAGCGACCCCGCGGCCTGCGGGCGCGTGACCGGCGCCGCCGCCGCGTACGCTGGAAGGCGTGAACCGCTCCCGCCCGCGAGGCCGCCGCGCCCTCATCGCCGCCCTGTCCGTGTTCGTCGTCGCCGCGCTCGCCGCGGGCGGCTACACGGCGGCGTGCGCGCTCGCCCCGCTCCCGGCGCCGACGATCGAGACGAGTCCCGGCTTCGCCGAGGGCGGTGACGGCGCTCTCATGGCGGGCGACGCGGCGGCGGCGCAGGCCGCGGTCGACGCGCAGCACCTGCCCACGGCGATCGGCTACCTGCACGAGGACGAGGTGTGGGCGAACGACGCGACCGCGTACCCGCTCGCGAGCATCTCCAAGCTGGTGACGGTGCTCGTGTGCGCCGAGGTGCAGCCGATCGAGCCCGGATCGGACGGACCCGTCTACGTGTGGACGGAGGCGGATCGCGAGCGGCAGGACGGCTACCTCGCGCTCGACGGCGTCGCCTACCCGATCCCGGTCGGCACCGAGATCACGCTGCGCCAGATGCTGCAGTTCATCTTCCTGCCCTCGGCCAACGACTACGCCGCCGCCTACGCCCACTGGACGTTCGGCGACGACGACGCCTTTCTCGCCGCGGTCGAAGACTGGAAGCAGCTGCACGGCCTCGAGTCGCTGCAGTTCGTCGAGCCGACGGGCATGGACGAGGCGAACCTGGCGAGTGCCCCCGACGTGCTGCGCATCGCCCGCCTCGTGCTCCAGAACCCGGCGCTCGCCGAGTTCACCCGCCTGCCCTCGGCCGAGATGCCGTGGGGCGTGGGCCTCATCGAGAACACGAATCCACTGCTCACCGAGATGCCCGGGATCGTCGGCGTGAAGACCGGCCGCTCGTCAGTGGCCGGCTTCAACTTCGCCGTGGCCCAGCAGGTCGACGTGGACGGGCGCGATGTCGTGCAGATGTCGGTGACGCTGGGGCGCGACTCGACGGAGGCCCGCGCGCAGTCGGGCCGCGACATGCTCGCCGCCCTCGACGCACTGCCCGGGATCGCACCGATCCTGGAAGAGGGCGCGGTGATCGGTGAGGCGGTGACCGTCGATGGAACGCGGATCCCGCTCGTCGCCGAGCGGGGCGCCGCCGTCACGCTGCTTCCGGGGGAGAGCGCCCGGCGCAGCGCCGCACTCGATGCCGGTTCGCTGGGCGAGGCGGGCGCCGAGGTGGGCTCGGTGGAGGTCGATGCTCCGAGCGCCGCCCAGAGCATCGCGGTGATCGCTACCGCCGAGGTCGTCGAACCCGACCTGTGGTGGCGGCTCACCCACCCCTCCGAGCTCTTCGGCTGGTAACGCGAGACCGCCCACTCGCTCCGCAGCGGAGTCAGGATCGCTCAGCGGAGCACGCCGGATCCGAGACCAGGCCTGGTGATGC
The DNA here is from genome assembly GCF_000349545.1 of Leucobacter sp. UCD-THU. Lineage (NCBI taxonomy): Bacteria > Bacillati > Actinomycetota > Actinomycetes > Micrococcales > Microbacteriaceae > Leucobacter > Leucobacter sp. UCD-THU. Next base: position 476,116 of record NZ_KB714602.1, on the reverse strand, counting down.
CCGGTGCCGCTCAGTAGGATGATGCCACGAGAGCCGCGATCTCACGCGGTTTCTCGAGTTTCGCCGGGACGGGACCATTCACCGGGTTGAGCCTGCCCCCTCTGAGCATTCGGGAGGCCCTCGCTCATGGGCTACTTCGTTCTCGTCATCGCGCAGACCCTGGTGCTGCCGGTCGCCTCTGGGATCGTCGAACTCGCCGCCGCAGGCGGAGACCCCGTGCTGATCATCGGCAAGTGGTGGGTGTTCTGGGGCGTCGGCACGCGACTGCTGGTCGCCGGAGCGGCGCAGCTGTCCGGCAGAGGGCCGACATCGGAGATTCTCGGCGCTGCGGCGCCGAGCCCGCAGGAGACGCAGCTGACGCGAGAGCTCGGCACCGCCAATGTCGGGATGGGCCTCGCGGGGCTGTTCGCGCTCGTTCCGGGATGGGCCGTTCCGGCGGGGCTCGCCGGCGGCGTGTTCCTGCTGCTCGCCGGGCTGCTCCACGTCGCGAAGAAGGGCAAGGAGCCCCGAGAGTCGCTCGCCACCTGGACCGATCTGCTCGTCGGAATCGCGGTGCTCGCCCTGGCCGGGTACACGCTCTTCGGGGCGCTCGCCTCATGAGGACGACGCCGCTGCACGGGCGCCCGTCCCGCTTGCCGCGGGCCCGCGCGTGCAGCACAATGCGACTGTGACCCAGAAGCGCAGCGTGTTCGGCCGGGAGCGATCGGAGTTCGATCGAGGGCTGTCGTTCTTCGACGCCATCTACGGCTTCGCGATCACACTGCTGATCGCGAACCTCGACATGCCCCCGGCCTCCGCGTGGCGCGATCTCGACGCCCTGCTCTCCAGCGGTCTCGCCGGTCAGCTCACCGGCTTCCTCATCAGTTTCGTCGTGATCGCGGTCTTCTGGAGCCGCAACACCTCGCTGCTCAGCGAGTTCGGCGCGCTCGATGGCGCGGCCATCGCAGCGAATCTCGTCACCGCCCTGCTGATCGTGCTGATGCCCTTCACCACGCAGGGGATCAGCGACGCCGAGACCAGCGAGCTGCCCCTGCCGACCGCACTGTACGCCGCGAACGTGGCGCTCGCGCTGGCGTCGCTGCTCGTCACCCGCGAGATCGGCCACGCCCGGGGCCTGATCGAGCCCCCGGTGGCAAGACCGGTGAGGCGCGCGCAGCGCATCGACGCGTGCGCGCAGATCCTCGTCTTCGTCCTGTCGATCCCCGTCGCGTTCCTGGTTGACGCGGACTGGGGCAAGGCCACCTGGCTCGCCCTGCTCGTCGTGAGCCCCGTGCTCGGCCGTCGGAGCGCTCGGATCGCCGAGGCCGAGAGCAGCCGAGCAGAGAAGGCCTCGGCCTGAACCCGCTTCACGGCAGCGGCGGATGCGCGGCAGATACAGCAAAACCCCCGGAAGACCAGGGGCTTTGTGTGACTCTGGTAGCTGAGGCGGGGCTCGATCCCGCGACCTCACGATTATGAGTCGTGCGCTCTAACCAGCTGAGCTACTCAGCCAAACTCTGATCCGAAGACCAGCAGAGTCAGAGCCCCGAGCCAGGATTGAACTGGCGACCCCTTCCTTACCATGGAAGTGCTCTACCACTGAGCTATCGGGGCGAAGCCACCGTGCGATGACAACCGTTAGAGAATATCACTACTCTCACGCAAATAAAAAATCAGGTCGGGGTCTCGCGTCCCGCTCGCGTGTCGCGAGACCCCGGGCGGATCAGAAGACCGTTCGGCCGCCCGAACAGGTCTGCTTGCTCGCAGGCTGCCCGGTGATGTTCTCCGGCAGCTGCACCGGCCCCTCCTCTGCGGGGGCGATGGTCGCGGGGTCCGTCGGCGCACCCGTAGACGGGTCGATGGGCCACCCGGTCTCGGGATCGATGGGCCACCCGGTCGCGGGATCGATCGGCAGGCCGGTGGCCGGGTCGATCGGCAGGCCCGTCGCGGGATCGATCTCGGCGGGCGCCTCTTCGACCGGCGCCTCGCCCCCGGCCGAGTTCGGATCGACCGCGGCCTTGCCCACGCCCGTGACCTCGAACGGCTGACCGCTCTGGATGATCTCGAACAGGGCGTCGGCGCTGGCGCGATCCGGGGTGAGGCGACCCTCCTGATAGGGGTGCGTGTAGGTGGGGTACTGCACGAAGTTGATGCGGTCGAGGTCGATGTCCTTCACCGTGCCCGCGACCTGCTGCATGAACTGCACGCTCGCCATATTGCTCGAGAGCGTCATGTTGTCGACGCCCGCCTTCGCGAGGCTGTAGACCTTCACGGGGTCGGAGAGCGTCTCGGAGCTCTGCAGCTTGCGCACCAGCGCCGACATGAACACCTGCTGGTTGCTGATGCGGCTCGTGTCGCCGCCGTCGCCGACGCCGTACCGGGTGCGCAGGAACTGGAGCGCGTCCTTGCCCTGCAGCGACACCTCTCCGGCCGGCAGGTCGAGTTCGGTGGCGGGATCGACGATCGGCTGCGCGAGGCAGACCTCGACGCCGCCCAGCGCGTTGGACACGCCGATCACGCCGTCGAAGGTGATGAGGCCCGCGTTCGGGATCTCCATGCCCGTGAGCTCGGAGATCACCCGCGCCACGCAGGGCAGGCCGCCGTACATCATGGCGCTGTTGAGCTGCTGCTCGCTCATGGCGGAGTAGTAGTCCTCTTCGCCGTCGGGGCCGGGGCAGCTGGGGAACGGCACCATCAGATCGCGCGGGAAGCTCACGACGGTGGCGTTCTGGTGGTCGGCCGAGACGTGCAGCATGAGGTTGACGTCGTTGAGCTCGCCCTCCTCGCCGTCCTGGTACGACTGGCCGGCACGCGTGTCGGAGCCCACGAGCAGGATCGTCAGCGCACCGTCGAAGGCCTGGCTGCCCGCACCCACCGCTTCGGCCGACGCCTCCGTACCCAGGTCGACGGTGCGCACATCCTGCACCAGCCCCCACACCGCGTAGGCGACGGTGGCGACGCCACTGAGAGCGACCACGATCGCGGCGGTCAGGAAGATGCGCAGGGCGTTGGCCCAGCCGCTCGAACGCCGCAGCTTCCCGTGGCGCACGAAACTCGAACGCCCAATGCCTGCAGCGTGATTCTTGGCCATGCAACTTCCCGTCTTCGTCGAGCTCGCCCCCTTCTTTTGGGCGCACTCGGTCGTCGTGAGCCTTCTAAAGTACCGGAGGCGACTGAGCGGCCCCTTGGAATTCCGCGGGGCCGAGCGCGAACTCCACCCCCGCTAGGCTGGATCCATGCGCATCGCCACCTGGAACGTCAACTCGATCCGCACCCGTTTCGGCCGCGTCGCCGACTGGCTCGTGCGCGAGGATATCGACGTGCTCGCCATGCAGGAGATCAAGTGCCGGCCCGACCAGTTCCCTGTCGAGGCCTTCGAACGGGCCGGCTACCAGCTCGAGATCCACGGCCTCAACCAGTGGAACGGCGTCGCCTTCGCGAGCCGCCATGAGATGACCGACGTCGCACGCTCGTTCGAGGGGATGCCCGGCTTCGGCAACCCCGTGAAGGGGCAGGAGGACATTCAGGGGATCGGGCCCAACGGTCTGCCGCTCGAAGCGCGGGCCCTGGGCGTCACGGTCGGCGACCTGCGCCTCTGGAGCCTCTACGTGCCCAACGGGCGCGCCCTCGGCGATCCCCACCTCGACTACAAGCTGAACTGGCTCGACGCCCTGCGCGGCGCGACCGAGTCGTGGCTCGACGACGATCCCGACCTCCCCCTCGCCCTCATGGGCGACTGGAACATCGCGCCCCTCGACGCCGACATGGGCGACCCCTCCTTCACGGTCGGCGAGTCGACCCACGTCTCCCCCGAGGAGCGCGCCGCGTTCGCCGCGTTCGCGCCCCACCTCGAAGACGTCGTACGCCCGATCGTCCCCGAGGGCTTCACGTTCTGGGACTACAAGGCCGGGCGCTTCCCCAAGAACCAGGGCATGCGCATCGACTTCATCATGGGCTCGCGAGCCTTCGCCGACGCCGTCACCGGCGCCTCGATCGAGCGCGACGAGCGCAAGGGCGACGCCCCCAGCGACCACGTGCCCGTGGTCTGCGAGATCGATCCCGGGCTGCTCGGAGGCACGTTCGAAGACGAGTACGACCGCCCCATGGTGTTCTAGCCGCGACCGCTGGGAGCCGATCCGGCACGCGGGCTCCTGCCTCGGCGAGACCGGATCCGCCGAAAGCCTCTCACCGAAGCCCGATCCCCCACCGGGGCCGGCATCCCCGAAGCGGCGGTAAAGTGGAGCGCATGGCTGACTTCCTGCGCGTCGCATCCGTCAACGTCAACGGCATCCGTGCCGCCTTCCGCAAGGGCATGGGCGACTGGCTCGACGCCTCCGGCGCCGACATCGTCGCACTGCAGGAGGTGCGCGCCGCAGGCGCCGACATCGCGAAACTCGTCGCCGCGGCCGATGCCGGGGGCTGGCACGTGCTGCACGACCCCTGCCAGATCAAGGGCCGCGCCGGCGTCGCCATCCTCAGCCGTGTGCCCTCGCTCGGGCACCGCGTCGGCCTCGGCGCCCTCGACGCGCAGGAGGCCGTGCAGTCGTCCGGCCGCTGGCTCGAGGCCGACTTCGCGTTCGGCGACGGCGCCCTCACCGTCATCAGCAACTACACCCACTCCGGCGAGGTCGACACCCCTCGCCAGGACGCCAAGTGGGCGTTCCTCGACGCCATGGGCGTGCGCATGAACGAGCTCGCCGACGAGCGCGAGCACGTCGCCATCGTGGGCGACTTCAACGTCGGCCACCGCGAACTCGACATCAAGAACTGGCGCGGCAACGTCAAACGCTCCGGCTTCCTGCCCCGCGAACGCGCCTACTTCGACCGCTTCTTCGGCCCCCGCGGCGAGACCGTCGTCGGCGTCGACGGCACCGAGGGCCCCGGCTTCGGCTGGATCGACGTCGGCCGCCGCTGGGCCGGCGAGGTCGACGGCCCCTACAGCTGGTGGTCGAACCGTGGCCAGGCCTTCGACAACGACACCGGCTGGCGCATCGACTACCACGTCGTCACCCCCGCCCTCGGCGAGCGCGTCGCCGATTACCGGGTCGATCGTTACCCGTCGTACGACACCCGATGGTCGGATCACGCGCCCGTCGTCGTCGACTACCGGCTCTGAGCCGCTGAAGCGGGGGCGAATGCGTCTCGCGCCGCTTGGCCGAGCCTGGCGGGAGCAGCGGGGAGGCCTGGTATTCCTCCGCTCATCCACTCGCGGCCGGTGCTTCGCACCGGTCGCTCCCGCCAGACCCGACCACGCGGAGGAATACCAGGCCCCCCGCTGCGGATGGATGAGCGGCGCGAGACGCATTCGCCCCCGCTTCCCACCGACTCTCCCGGCAGCCGCCGACTCCGTTCTCGTTTGTAAGGCAAGGAAAGCCACACCATGACCGTAACCACCACATCCTCGAAGCCCGTCCTCTTCTCGGGCATGCAGCCGTCGAGCGACTCGCTGCAGCTCGGCAACTACATCGGCGCGCTCAACCAGTGGACGAAGATGCAGGAGGACTACGACGCCTTCTTCTGCGTGGTGAATCTGCACGCCATCACCGTGCCGCAGGACCCCGCCGAGCTCGTCGCCCGCACTCGCCGCACCGCCGCCCAGTACATCGCGGCCGGCATCGACCCCGAGAAGTCGACGCTGTTCGTGCAGTCGCAGGTGCCCGCGCACGCCGAACTGGCCTGGGTGCTCAACACCGTCACCGGTTTCGGCGAGGCGAGCCGCATGACCCAGTTCAAGGACAAGTCGCAGAAGCAGGGCGCCGACGCCGCCTCGGTCGGCCTCTTCACCTACCCGATCCTCATGGCCGCCGACATCCTGCTCTACCGGGCCGAGAGCGTTCCCGTCGGCGAGGATCAGCGGCAGCACGTCGAGCTCACCCGCGACCTGGCGACGCGCTTCAACTCCCGCTTCGGCGACACCTTCGTCGTTCCCGAGGCGCAGATCCCGAAGGGCACCGCCAAGATCTACGATCTGCAGGAGCCCACCGCGAAGATGTCGAAGTCGGCGGAGACCGAGGCCGGTCTCATCAAGGTGCTCGATCCCGCGAACGTCACCAAGAAGAAGATCATGCGCGCGGTCACCGACACCGACGGCGAGATCCGCTTCGATCGCGAGGCCAAGCCCGGCGTCTCGAACCTGCTCACCATCTACTCGGTGCTGTCGGGCCGCACGATCGACTCCGTCGTCGACGAGTACGCGGGCCGCGGCTACGGCGACCTCAAGAAGGGCCTCGTCGAGGTGGTCGAGGAGAGCCTCGCCCCGGTGCGCAACCGCACCGAGGAGCTGCTGGCCGATCCCGCCGAGCTGGATCGCCTGCTGGCGAAGGCCGCGGATCGCGCGAACGAGGTCGCGAACCGCACCCTCACCGCCGTGTACGACGCGATCGGCCTCATGCGCTGACCTCGTCGGAGGGCGGGGTCCGTGGCGCCGCAGCGCGTCCGTTCCTTCGGGGCTCTCCCGACCTTCGGATCGATCGGGGCGATCCCGTCCGAGATGCGGGTGGGCTCCGAAGGACGGGATCCCGCGCACACCGCAACCGCGAACGCCCCCGCGCCGAGAAGCGCGGGGGCGTTCTTCGCACGAGCGGCCGGCCGCTACGGCACGAGCACGGCGCGGCCCTGGATCTTGCCGTGGTGCAGGTCGTCGAACGCCTGCACGGCGTCGTCGAGCGAGTAGCGCACGACCTCGACGCCGATCTTGCCCTGCCGCGCGAGCGCGACGGCCTGGCGCAGGTCGGACCGGGTGCCGCCGTAGGCGCGCTCGATGTTCACGCCCCACGGCAGGGCGCCGCTGTTCGCCACGTACTCGAATGAGCCCCCGCCGAGGCCGACGAAGCGGATCGCGCCCCCCACTCGCACGACGGCGAGCGCGAGGTCGACCGTGGGCTGCACCCCGACGAAGTCGAAGACCACGTCGGCGCCGACGCCTCGGGTCTCCTCGAGGATGCGGGCGGCCGCCTCGCCGTCGCTCTTGAGCGCCAGGTCGGCGCCATGCTCGCGGGCGAATGCCAGCTTCTCGTCGTCGGTGTCGAGGGCGATGATGCGGGCACCGGTGGTCGCGGCGAGGATCTGCAGCGCCATGTGGCCGAGGCCGCCGAGACCGATGGTCACGACGGTCGCGTCGGCGTCGAGGCGGTCGCGCACCGTGTTGATGGCGTGCATGGGGGTGAGCGCCGCGTCGGCGAGGGGAGCGGCATCGACGGGGTCGAGGTCGCCGATCGGGTCGAGGTGGTGGGCCTTCACTGCGATGTAGTCGGCCATGCCTCCGGGGCTGCCGATGCCGGGAGAGAGCGGAGCGAGCGACCCTCGGGGCGAGACGACCTCGCACTGGTTGTCTCGGCCCGCGAGGCACTCCCGGCACTGCCCGCAGGAGAGCACGAGTGCGACGAGCGCGGCGTCGCCCTCCGCCCAACCCGAGACGTCGGCGCCGATGCGCTCCACGGTGCCCGCGACCTCGTGGCCGAGGGTGCTGCCGATGAGGGGGTTGTCATCGCCGAAGTTGATGATCGCGATGTCGGAGTGGCAGAGCCCGGCCCCGCCCACCTTCAGCAGCACCTCGTCCGGCGCGATCTCGGGCACCGGCTTGTCCCAGATCTCGACCGTGTCGTTCTTCACATAGGTCACTGCGCGCATCGCTTCTCCTCGATTCTGGCCGCGGTCACGCGACCATTGCGGTTCAGGGCGTCGGATCGGCGTCCTGATTCCAGGCTATCCCGGCGCGAAGCCGCCATGCAGTGGATCCGCTGAAGAGCGCCGAGCGTTCACCCGGCGTGGCACTGCGCGCACCCGAGGTCTCCCGCGAGCGAAGGACTGAAGCTTAGACTGGGTCCATGACCGAGGACGACACCGGAAGCCGCACCGTCGCGGTGATCCGTCGCACCCCCTTCACCATCGCCCTGACCCTCGCGCTCCTCGTGATCGCGGCGGCGACGGGCACACTGACCGCCCCGGCGTCTCAGCAGCCGTGGTTCGAGCGCGTCGCCACCGGCCTGCCCGCCTTCGTCGAGGGCCGCTGGTGGACGATCGCCACCTCGCCCTTCTTCGTCGACCACCCGCTCGTGCTGCTCACGCTGCTGCCGCTCGTGGTGGGCGGCATCGGCTGGGCGGAGTGGCGGTTCGGATCGCTGCGCACCATCGGCCTCTTCGCCGCCGGGCACGTGGTGGGCGTGCTCGGCGCGGCAGGGATCCTCGCCCTCGTCTCGCCCTCGGGCTGGCCGTGGGCGGTGCGGCTCTCGCAGAGCTACGACGTGGGGCCGTCGTGCGGCGCGCTCACCGCGCTCGTCTTCGCGATCGCCGCGCTGCCGTCGCCGTGGCGCCTGCGCGCGCGCATCGCGGTGGGAGTGTGGACCGGCATCTCGGTGGTCTACCTCGGCCAGCTGCACGACCTGGAGCACGCGGTGTCGATGGCGGCGGCCCTCGCCGTGAGCGGCTGGCTGCCCGCTTTCAGGCGCCCCGCGGGTCGGCCCAGCCAGCGCGAGTGGCGACTCATCGCGCTGTCGCTGCTGATCGCGATCGGCGCGATCCAGGTGCTCGACCTGATGGTGCCGTACGACGGCCCGCTCGGCGCCAACGACCCGGTCTCGTCGTTCACCGACGTGGCGATCGACGTCGTGGTGATCGCGCTCATCGCCAACGGCATCCGACAGGGATACCGCCTGGCCTGGATCACCGCGCTCGTGCTCGGCTTCTTCAACATCGCGACCGCGGTCGTCGTGCTGCCGCTGCTGCCGCTGCTCGTCGAGGCTGGCGTGCTCGACTCCCCCACCGAGGTCGTGGGCCTCGTGCTCGCGCCGGCCGTCTTCTGGCTCGGGCTCGTGGTGCTGCTCGTGCTGGCGCGCGGCGCGTTCCAGGTGCGGCTGCGCAAGTCCCACCGCAGGCTCGACGCCGAGGCGCTCACCCGGGAGCAGCTCGTCGAGCGCCTCAAGCGCAGCGGGGGCGGCACGATCTCGTGGATGACCACGTGGGACGGCAACCGCCGCATCGCGGCGGGCGAGACGGGCGCGATCGCCTACCAGTCGCACTCCGGGGTGGCGATCATGCTCGGCGACCCGATCGTGTCCGCCGGCGGCGAGGGCGGGGCTCTCGCCGAGTTCGAGCGGGTGGCGCAGCACGCGGGCCTCGTCCCGTGCGTCTTCTCGGCGAGCTCCGCCGCCGCCGAGGCGCGGCCGGCCGGGTGGCGCTCGGTGATCGTGGCCGAGGACACGATCGTGGATCTCTCCGGGCTCGAGTTCAAGGGCAAGGCGTGGGGACCGGTGCGCACCGCGATGAACCGAGCGTCGCGCGAGGGGGTCGAGTTCCGCATGGTGCGGCTCGCGGAGGAGCCCTGGAACGTGCTCGCCCAGGTGCGCGCGATCTCGGAGCAGTGGACCGGCGACAAGGGCCTGCCCGAGATGCGCTTCACCCTGGGCACCGTCGAGGAGGCGCTGGATCCCGAGGCGCTCGTCGGCATCGCCGTCGACGGGCAGGGCGACCTGCACGGCGTCACCTCGTGGCTGCCGGTCTACGGGGCTGCCGATCCGGAGAGCGGCGAGACCCGCATCGTGGGGTGGACCCTCGACCTCATGCGCCGCCGCGACGGCGGCTTCGGCCCCGTCATGGAGTTCCTGATCGCGGCGTCGGCGCAGCACCTCTCCGAACAGGGATATGAGTTCGTCTCGTTGTCGGGGGCCCCGCTCGTGAGGCCTGAGGACGCCGAGGCGGGTCCGGTGGATCAGGTGCTCGAGCAGATCGGCGGCCTCATCGAACCGCTCTACGGTTTCAAGTCGCTGCACCGCTTCAAGCAGAAGTTCAATCCGCGCCACGAGTCGCTCCACCTGCTCTACCGCGACGAGGGCGATCTGCCCCGCATCGGCATCGCGCTCACCCGCGCCTACCTGCCCGACGCCTCGCTGCGCGATCTCGTGGCATCGGCCGCGTCGACCGCGTCGGCCGGGTCACCCGCCTGATCCGCCCCGCTCCCCTACAGTTGGATCATGTCGACCCCGAGCCCCGCCCGCACCGGCGTCAGCGCCGCGCTCAGCATCACCGGCGAGATCATCGGCGCCGTCATGCAGCTGCTGCTCATCTGGATCGCGGCCCAGATCGTATGGGGCGCCGACGACCCCGACGACGAGACGCTGCTGCGCATGCTCTGGTGCGTGCTGGCCTCGCTCTACCTCGGCGCGACGATCGTGTCGCTCAACGTGCTCGTGCGGCTCGACGTGCCCGATCCGCGCGCCACGCGCGTGCTCGTGGGGCACGCGATCGCCCGCGCGCTCGCGACGCTCGTCGCCTTCGGCGCGAGCCTGCTCGGCCTCGCCGTCGCGACGGATCTGATCTCGGCGCTGGGTCTAGGGGTGCACGATCCGGTGGCCGAGCTCAGCGCGATCTGGACGATGCTGCTCTCGTGGGCGATGTTCAACTGGGGGTACGCGCGCATCTACTTCTCGCGATACCACCGCGAAGCCGATCCGCCCCTCTCGTTCCCCGGCACCGAGGAGCCCCGGCTCGTCGACTTCGTCTACCTCGCGTTCACCAACGCGACCACCTTCGCCGTCTCCGACGTGCAGGTGCGCTCGACGCGGATGCGCTGGACCATCGTCTGGCACACCACCCTCGCCTTCTTCTTCAACGCGCTCATCATCGCCCTCGTGATCAACGTGATCACGAAGGGCGAGTTCCTCTCGCAGCTCCTCGAGTAGCCCGGGCGTCATACGACGTCGCCGCGCAGGCGGCGCTCACCGGAAACGGGTACAGTGGAGGCGTGTTCCGGGGTCGGTGTGATTCCGAACCGGCGGTGACAGCCCGCGAACCTCGCACCCGCGAGGCCGAATCGGTGAAATTCCGGTGCCGACGGTGATGGGCGCGAGCCCTAGTCCGGATGAGAGGAACGCTGAGCTCCGCGCTGCGCGGAGAGGTTTTCAGCACCCCGGATCCGCTGCACACGGATGAGACGGGGGATCGGGATGCTCGAGCAGGCGCTCCTCGAGGACGCGATGCGTCGCGCGCTCGTCATCGCGGGCCGCGGGCCCTCCGCCGATCCGAACCCGCAGGTGGGCTGCGTGCTGCTCGACCCCGCCGGGCGCATCGTCGCCGAGGGCTGGCACCTCGGCGCGGGCACCCCCCACGCCGAGACCGCCGCGCTGGCCCAGCTGCCCGCCGAGTGGCGCGCGCGGGCCGGCGAGCTCACGGCGGTGGTCACGCTCGAACCCTGCAATCACACGGGTCGCACCGGCCCCTGCGCGGTCGCGCTGATCGAGAGCGGGATCGGCGCCGTCGTCTACGCGCTGAGCGACCCCGGCGACGCGTCGGCCGGGGGAGCCGAGCGGCTGCGCGCGGCCGGTGTCGAGGTGCGCGGGGGCGTGCTGCCCGGCGAGGCGCGAATCGTGCTGGGGCCGTGGCTGGCCCGGCAGGCCGCCGGCGTCGACGACGAGGCGCGCGACGCGTCGGCCCGCCCGCACGTCACGGTGAAGTGGGCGCAGACGCTCGACGGGCGGGCCGCCGCCGCCGACGGATCGAGCCGGTGGATCACCGGGGTCGACGCCCGCGCCGACGTGCACCGTCGCCGCGCCGAGGCCGACGCGATCCTCGTGGGCACGGGCACCCTCATCGCCGACGACCCCGAGCTCACGTCGCGGGCCGAGCACGGCGGTCTGCTGGTTCCGGCCGCCGAGCAGCCGATCCCGGTCGTGCTCGGCCACCGGCCCGTGCCGTCCGGCGCGCGGGTGCGGCAGCACCCAGCGCTCGCCGCCCACGGTCTCTCGGAGCCCCTGCGCATCACGGGCGACGACCTCGCGTCCGACCTCGCCGCGTTGCACGCCCGCGGCGTGCGCCGCCTCTTCGTCGAGGGCGGGCCCACGGTCGCGAGCGCGCTCATCGCGGCGGGTCTCGCCGACGAGGTGCTCGTCTACCTGGCCCCCGCACTGCTCGGCGGCCCGCGCCTCGCGCTCGGCGACCTCGGCATCGCCGACATGGCCGGCATCGAGCGTCTGCGCGTCTCGCGCACGGCTCAGCTCGGCGCAGACCTGCTCATCAAGGCCGCACTCGCCTCGCCGCACCCCGACGAGGCTGCCAGACGATCCCGACCCACCGCGGCTGCGACGCAGACCGCGCAGTCCCACGCTGACCCAGAGGAAGAGGGGTAACGATGTTCACCGGACTCATCGAGGAGATCGGCGAGGTCGTCGCCGTCGAACAGGTGGCCGGCGGCCCCGAAGCCTCCGCCGGCGTCGACTCGATCCGGCTCACCATCGCCGGCCCCGTCGTGACGAGCGACGCCACCCACGGCGCGTCGATCTGCGTCTCGGGCGTGTGCCTCACCGTCGTCGAGCAGGGCGTCGCGACCGACGACGAGGGGGCGACCCGGGGCACGTTCTCCGCCGATGTGATGCGGCAGTCGCTCCGCATGTCGACCCTCGGCGAGCTGCAGCCCGGCAGCCGCGTCAATCTCGAGCGCGCCATGCGCGCCGACACCCGCCTCGGGGGCCACATCGTGCAGGGCCACGTCGACGGCACGGCGACACTGCTCTCGGTCGTGCCGCACCCCGCGTGGCGCACGCTCCGCTTCTCGCTCTCCCCCGAGCTCGCGCCCCTGCTCGTCGACAAGGGCTCGGTCACGCTCTCGGGCGTCTCGCTCACCGTGTCGGCGATCTCGGATCCGCCCGCGCCCGGCGAGCCCGGCGACGTCCAGTGGTTCGAGGTGTCGCTGATCCCCGAGACCCTCTCGGCGACCACCCTCGGCGCGCTCGAGCCGGGCGACCGCGTCAACGTCGAGACCGACATCCTCGCGCGCCACCTCGCGCGCATGCGCAACTTCTTCACCACGACCGAAGGAATCTCAGAATGAGCCCCACCACGCCAGGCATCAGCAGCATCGACGACGCGGTGGCCGCGATCAAGGCCGGCCGCCCGGTGATCGTCGCCGACAACGAGGATCGCGAGAACGAGGGAGACGTCATCCTCTCGGCCCAGCTCGCCACCCCCGAGTGGATCGCGTGGACCGTGCAGCGGTCGTCGGGGCTGCTCTGCGCACCCATGACCAACGAGGTGGCGGATCGACTCGACCTGCCCATGATGGTCGACCGCAACGAGGATGTACGCGGAACGGCATACACCGTCACCGTCGATGCGACCCACGGCGTCACGACCGGGATCAGCGCCAGCGACCGGGCTACCACGCTGCGGGCGCTCGCCAACCCGGACGCGGTGCCGGGCGACGTGCGACGGCCCGGCCACGTGCTGCCCCTGCGCGCGGTCGACGGCGGTGTGCGCGCCCGCGACGGGCACACCGAGGCGGGCGTCGAACTCATGCGTCTCGCCGGCCTCAGCCCCGTCGCGGTGATCGGCGAGATCGTCGCCGACGACGGCGAGATGATGCGCCTGCCCGAGCTGATCCAGCTGGGCCAGCGCGAGAACGTGCCGGTCATCACGATCGAGCAGCTCATCGCATACCTCGACGAGCATGACCCCGTGGATGTTCCCGCCGAGCAGGTGCAGCACCGCAGCGTGAGCCTGCGGGCCGAGACGCTGCTGCCCACCGAGCACGGCGACTTCCGCACGCGCGCCTACCGCGACCGGCGCCTCGGCATCGACCACATCGCGCTCATCGCCCCCGGTCCCGACGGCTCGATGCCCGGCGACGAGGCGCTCGTGCGCGTGCACTCCGAGTGCATCACCGGCGAGGCGTTCGGCTCGCTCAAATGCGAGTGCGGCCCGCAGCTCGACGCCGCGCTCGACCTCATCCATGAGCGGGGCGGCATCGTCGTATACCTGCGCGGGCATGAAGGCCGCGGCATCGGCCTCGCCAACAAGCTGCGCGCCTACCAGCTGCAGGAGCAGGGCAGCGACACCCTCGATGCCAACCTGCAGCTCGGGCTGCCCGCAGACGACCGCGACTACACCGCGGCCGCCGAGATCCTCGCCGAACTCGGAGTCGAGCGGGTGCGACTGCTCACGAACAATCCCGACAAGGCGCGCCAGCTCGAAGCGCACGGCATCGTCGTCTCCGAGCGGGTGCCGCTGCTCGTCGGAGTGACCGAGCAGAACATCGGCTACCTGGCGACGAAGCGCGACCGCATGGGCCACGACCTGCCCGCCGACGTGCACGAGCAGTAGCCCGACGCCGCCCGCGCTCGAGCGGCGCGCCCTCACCAGACCCCGCCCCTGTCAAAGGGGGGCGATCCCGAACCCGAACCACCCAACCCAAGGAGCACCCCATGAGCGGAGCCGGAGCCCCCAACCTCACCGTCGACGCGAGCGGACTGCGCATCGCCATCATCGCCGGCAGCTGGCACGACGAGATCATGTCCTCGCTGATCGAGGGCGCCCAGACCACCGTGGCGGCGTCGGGCGCCGAGCACTCCCTCTTCCGGGTGGCGGGCGCGTTCGAGCTGCCCCTCGCCGCTCAGGCGGCGCTCACACCCGCCGAGCAGGGCGGGGGCGGCTTCGACGCCGCGGTCTGCCTCGGCGTGATCATCCGCGGCGGCACACCGCACTTCGACTACGTGTGCAACGCCGTCACCGACGGGCTCACGCGCGTGCAGCTCGATGCCGGCCTGCCCGTCGGCTTCGGCGTGCTCACGACCGACGACGAGCAGCAGGCCCTCGACCGCTCGGGCCGCCGCGGCTCCTCGGAGTCGAAGGGGCAGGAGGCGGCCGAGGCCGCCCTGCACCTCGCGATCGCCACGCGCACGATCGCCGCCACCGCGCTCTGAGCGCGGGCCCGGGTCGGGCCACGGCCGGCCGACCCGCGCGCGTTCCGCCTGCCCCGAAGTCACGGGCGAGCGGGCGCGGGCGAGTTGCCAGGCGCACTGGCTTAGAGTGGTGGCCGTGGCTGGCACATCCGACGAGACCGCAACCGACGCCGCGACGTCCCGGCAGCGCGGGCGCGCACCCCGCCCCGCCCCCCGCGGCCCCCGGGCCTCGCTGCGGCAGCTGATCCCGTACCTCTTCGAGCAGCGCGGCCCGCTCGCACTCGCGATCGTGCTCGGCCTCGTGGCGGCGGTCGCCTCGCTGGTGCAGCCGCCGCTGCTCGGCCAGGTGATCACCCGCGTCGAGGGCGGCCAGGCGCTCGGCGGGCTGCTCGCGGCCCTCACCGCGATCGTGATCGTGGGCGCGCTGCTGAGCGGCCTGCAGCACTACGTGTTGCAGCGCATGGGCGAAGGGGTGGTGCTCACGAGCCGCCGTCGGCTCATCGCGAAGATCCTGCATCTGCCGATCTCGCAGTTCGACCGCCGTCGCACCGGCGACCTCGTGTCGCGCGTCGGCAGCGACACCACGCTGCTGCGGGCGGTGCTCACGCAGGGGCTCGTCGAGGCGATCAGCGGCATGCTGGTCTTCGTCGGCGCGCTCATCGGCATGCTCGTCATCGATCCGATGCTGTTCGGGATCACCTTCGGTGTGGTGCTCGTCGCACTCGTGGTGGTGGTGCTCGTGTCGAGCCGCATCCGCCCCGCCGTCGCGAAGGCGCAGGAGAAGGTGGGCGATCTCGCCGCCCAGGTGGATCGCACCATCTCCTCGATCCGCACCATCCGCGCCGCGGGCGCCGCAGAGCGGGAGCAGCGCCTCACCGAGCGCGACGCCGAGGAGGCCTACGTGCTGGGCGTCAAGGTCGCGAAGATCTCGGCGTTCATCGTGCCGGTCTCCTTCCTCGCGATGCAGCTCTCGTTCCTCGTGGTGCTCGGACTCGGCGGGTACCGCGTGGCGACGGGCGCCATCACGATCGCCCAGCTCGTGACGTTCATCATCTTCCTGTTCCTCATGGTGATGCCCCTGGGACAGGCGTTCGGGGCGATCGCGGCGGTCAACCAGGCGCTGGGCGCGCTCGGCCGCATCCAGGAGATCTCCGAACTGCCCACGGAGTCGGAGCACGATGCGCAGCTCTCGCCGCTCGGCCGCACCGTGCCTCTCGAGGCCTCCAGGCTCGACTACGCTGCCGCGATCCGCTTCTCCGACGTGCACTTCACCTACCGTTCCGCCGCCCCCGACCGGGCCGACGCCCGCGAGCTCGTGAGCGGCGGCGGTCGCGGTGCGCGCCGCGACGCGGAGGCGGCTCCGGCCGAGATCATCGAGACCGCCGTGCTGCACGGGGTGAGTTTCGAGGTGCCCCGCGGATCGCGCGTCGCGCTCGTGGGCCCCTCGGGCGCCGGCAAGTCGACGGTGCTGGGGCTCATCGAGCGCTTCTACGACCCCGACCAGGGTGCCGTCTCCCTGTACGGCGCCGACCTGCGCACGCTCGAACGCTCCGAGGTGCGGGCGCAGATGGGCTACGTCGAGCAGGACGCTCCCGTACTCGCGGGCAGTCTGCGCGACAACCTGCGCCTCGCCGCTCCCGAGGCCTCCGACGCCGCCTGCGAGCGCGTGCTGCGGGCGGTGAACCTCGGAGGCCTGCTGGATCGCTCGGTCGCGGGGGCCGGCCGCTCCCCCGACGCCGCTGTCGACGTGACCGGCACCGCCCTCTCCGACGCGCAGCTCGCCCGCGCCCTCGATCAGCAGGTCGGCGAGAACGGCATCATGCTGTCGGGCGGCGAGAAGCAGCGGCTCGCGATCGCCCGAGCGCTGCTCACGGCGCCCCCGATCCTGTTGCTCGACGAGTCGACCGCCAGCCTCGACGGCGTGAACGAGCGGCTGATGCGCGACGCGCTCGACTCGGTGGCGACGGGCCGCACCCTGCTGGTGATCGCGCACCGCCTCTCCACGGTCGTCGACTCCGACAAGATCATCGTGCTCGACGAGGGCCGCGTCGTCGGCGAGGGCACCCACGCCGAACTGCTCGAGACGACGCCCCTCTACCGCGAGCTCGCGAAGCACCAGCTGCTCGTGTCCGACGACGGCTAGGCCGCCGTTCGCCCCTCGATCGCCTCTCGTTCCCCTCTCGTTTGCCGGGGCCTCGATCGCCGGGGCCTCGATCGCCCGCGCGGTCGTGGATGCACGAGCCGAGGTGAAGACCTCGGCCGGCGTGCCGGTTCCGGCGCTTCGCGTGCACGCAGCGGCACCGATCGATGCTCCGGCACCCCGAATCCCTGAGTCGAGGTGCCGGAGCATCAATCGGTGCCGGAACGGGGAGGCCGGGAGGAGGAGGAGGGGCCGGCCGGGGCCGGGGTGAAGCGCTGAGCGCAGCGTAGGGCGTCGGAGTCGGCCGACAGACTCGGCCGAGCCGACGCCCCGTCTCCCGACGCGACCGGTCAGTGCGCCGAGATCGTCTCCAGCAGAGCCGACAGCGCCGGCCGGTAGCGATCGATCGAGTGCTCGCCCGCATCGGCTCGCAGCGTGACGCGCTGGGAACCCGTGTCGATCACGGCGACGATCAGGTCCCCGGCGTCGATGTGCTGCACGTCGAGGCCCGAGGCCAGCGTCTCGGTGCGAACGGCGGAGCTCTGGCTTTCGTCGGGGCGCCCGGGGAGCCCAGTCCCCGCGGCGCCCGCGGCGGGGCCGGGATCCGCGGCGGGATCATCAGCAGGATCCGCCGTTCCGGCACTCTCGGCGCCCTCGGCTTCCCCCGCATCCGGGGAGGGTTCTGAGCCCGCCCCCGTTGCCCCGCTCTCCGAGCGCAACCACGCGAGCGCCGCCCCCTCCGCCGAGCCGCTCAGCACGTCGATCTCGACCCGCAGCCGCTGATCGGGTGAGAGCAGCAGCACGCCGGTCTGCTCATCGAACAGCACCGACCAGTCTTTCAGCGAGGGCAGCGGCGGCCACTCGACGAGATCGCGCACGAGCGGCTGCACGACCCAGTCGCGCTCGGGCACGAGCTGCGCCCCCGTGCCCACCTCGACCGCGGTCGCACCGTCTGCAGGAGCAGCCCGCAGCTTCGCATAGTGCTCGGGCGCAAGGGTGACCGCGTAGGCCGCGGCGGCCACTGCGAGCAGCAGCACGGTGAGCACCACGGCGGTCACCCACCTGCGGGTGCGCACCGACCGCCGCGAGCCCTCGCCCGCCGGCCGCCCCGCCTGCTCGACCACCACGCGTGCCTGCGCCGCGCGCTTCCGCTCGCCCCTGCGGCTCATCGTCGTGTCACCCGCCCTGCGGGCACGCTGCCGCCGAACAGCTGCTCGACCGTCACGAGCGTGAAGCCTCGATCGCGCAGCCCGCGCAGCACTACGTCGGCGTTCTCGACGGTCTCGGCGTGCAGGTCGTGGAAGAGGATGATGTCGCCCGGGGTCGCGACGCCCACGGAGCGACGCGCGAGCTCTTCGCGGCCCGGCTTCTTCCAGTCGAGCGTGTCGATCGACCAGAGGATCGCGGGCTGCCCCACCGCGGCGAGCACCTTGTCGTCGACCGCACCGTAGGGCGGGCGGTAGATGCCGACCGCGCGGCCGGTCAGCTTCGTCAGCAGCGCCTCGACGTCGACCACCTCCTTGCGCGCTTTCTCGGGGGTCAGCGTGGTGAGATCGGCGTGGGTCATGGTGTGGCTGCCGATGCCGTGGCCCTCGGCGGCGACTCGCCGCGCCACGTCGGGGAGCGCGTTCACCGAGCTGCCCACCATGAAGAAGGTGGCGGTCGACTGCTCGGTGCGCAGCGTGTCGAGCAGCTTCGCGGTGTGGATGGAGGGCCCGTCGTCGTAGGTCACCGCGACGCAGGCGAGCAGCCCGCAGTCGACCGGCTGGTCGGCCCTCCACTCCGGCAGGCCCGCGAACGGCGAGCCCCGCTGGGCCTGCATCGTCGACCCGAGCTCGCTCATCCAGGCCGAGTGCTCCTCGGCGCCGATCTCGACGACGACGGGAGCGGTGGTGGCCTCGATGCCGAGACCCTCGAGCTCGGACCCGGCGATGCCGGCGGGCAGGGTGAAGCGAGCGCCGCTCTCGGTGAAGCGCGCCGCGTCGAGCGCGCCGCGCGCCAACACCACCTGCTCGTCGGTCGGCGCACTCACCGGCGCCGCGCTCAGACCGCCGGCCTGTCGTCGCAGCAGTTCGACCGCGCGCAGCCAGAGCTGCTCCGCCGCCTCGGTGCTCCACAGCTCGCCCGACTCGTGCACCGCCCCCGTCGAGAGTTCGACGTAGAGGGTGACCGCCGAGTCGCTCGTGATGCTCTCGGGTCCGCCGATGACCGTTCTCGCCGTCACCCCCACGAAGTCGCCGAACGCCGCCGTGATGTCGCAGACGAACGAGGTGCCGGCTCCCGTGCCGTCGAGCGGTCCGGTCTCGGGTTCGGCCAGCACGCTGGCGGCCGGCCAGCTCGCCGAGCCCGGCACGCATCCCCCGTGGGACAGCCCTGCTGAGACCGGGAACACTTCGGGTTTGATCACCGTGCCCGTCGAGGCGACCGCGGTGCTCAGCAGCTCCGACATGCGCACATTGAAGCGGTGCCAGCCGGGGATCTCGACGTACCGCGCCTGCAGTCGGGCACGGTCGTTGCGCAGTCGACGCTCGACGAAACCGAGTTCCTGGCCGCTCGTGGCGGTCGCCCCCTCGGCGACGGAGCCCACGCCGACGCCCTCGGCGCTGCCTCCTGCCCCGCTGTCGGCCCCCGCATCGGCGCCGGCCTCGGAACCGCCTTCGCCCGCAGCACCGCCCTCCGCACCGCCGCCATCGCCACCGCCTTCACCCTGGGCAGCCCCCTCGGCCAGCACGAGGCGGGCGCCCGAATCATCGGGCCATGCCGGCGGCTGCCAGTCGACGACGGGGGCGATCTGAGCGCAGCCCGCGAGCAGTGCCGCGGCCGTCAGCGCAGCGACGAGCCGCGCGGCGCGCGGAGGACGCGCGCCGCGCCGACCCCGCCCGCTCCGCTCCATGGCCTCCTCCTCGGTGCACCCGCCGCCGGCGAGGTGTCTGGTCTGAACGTACCGCGTGCCTCCGACATTTCGAGAGCACGGCGCGCCGAGGTTGCCCGCTCGTTACGAGCGGACCAGCAGCCGGTCGACGCGCGGTTCGATGACCGCCCGGAAGACGCGCGTGATCCACGTCATCGAGAGCAGCACGGTGAGCGCGATCCCGAGCATCACGAGCAGCAGCACCCCGGCGGCGCCCCACGCGTCGATCGCGTCGATCACCCCCGAGGAGCGGAGCACCCACACCACCGGGCCGTGCAGCAGGTAGATGTAGAGCGTGCGGGCTCCCCACGCGGTGATGACGCTGCGGCGTCTGGGGGCGATGATCAGCACCGCCAGCGTCATGGCGGCGGCGAGCGCCAGGAGCACAGCGGTCACGGCGGCACCGCCGAGCGCCGCCGCCCCCCAGGTGTCCGGCTGCCAGTCGCCGATCGGCGCACGCTCGAACACGCCGAGGTAGTCGTCGCGCCAGGTGAGCCAGCGGTCGATGCGCCACACGCGGCTGAGCTGCGGCAGCAGCGCGAACAGCACCGCGAGCGCTCCGAGCAGCCCCCACGCCGAGATGCGGGCCGACCTGGCGGGCTGCACGAACCACTGGCCGTCGAGCCAGCCCCGTTCACGGATCAACCAGCCCGCGACAAAGAACGGCAGGAACACCAGTGTTCGCGAGGCCGAGAACGCCGTACCGATCGCCGGGATCAGCCCTGAGCCGAGTGCGAGTGCGATCGAGAAGAGCAGCGGGTGGCGAAGCCTCGCGATGTAGGGCAGCAGAATGCGCATCGTGACGAGCGAGACCAGGAACCACAGCGTCCAGGCCGGGTTGACGAGGAACCCGGCGCCCGGGCCGCGGCCCTCGGCCACGGCCCTGATCCCGGCCCAGATGCCCTCCCACAGCAGCCAGGTGACGAGCAGCTGCACCGTCGACGCGATCGCCTTCGGAGTGACCTCGGGCTTCGAGAAGAGGCCGGAGAGCAGGATCATCGCGGGCATGTGGAACAGGTAGATGAACGAGTAGAGCGCGAAGCCGAACGCCGAGTCGGTGCGCACCGTCGAGACCACGTGGCCGACCACCACCAGCACGATCAGCAGGAAGCGCGCATTGTCCCAGTAGGCGATGCGCGGCTTCGAGGCCGCGGGCGCGGCGGCGACGGCACGTTCGTTCACGCCACCAGCCTACGGGCCGCCGCGGCCGCCGCCGAAAACGGCGACAGCCCCCGCCGAGGCGGGGGCTGTCGATACGGAGCCGCCTGTCGGATTTGAACCGACGACCTGTTCTTTACGAGGGAACTGCTCTACCCCTGAGCTAAGGCGGCCTGGCGCAGGATCGCTCCCGCACACAAGCGCCTACTTTACCACAATCGGAAGGCCCGATTCGAGCTGTCGGGCCCGCCCCGGGGAGCGCCCGGCGCGGGGCCGCGGGGTCTCCGGGCCGGGCGCATCGGGCTTCGCGGAGCGGCTACGAGCAGAGCGGATCCTGCGCGGGCACCACGCCCTGCAGCAGGTAGGCGTTCACCACGTCGTCGATGCAGGCGTTCCCCCCGTAGGCGGTGTGCCCCTCTCCGCGGTACGTGACGAGCACGCCGGTCTCGAGCTGGTCGGCGAGCGACTCCGCCCAGCGGTAGGGGGTCGCGGGATCGCCCGTGGTGCCGACGACGAGGATCGGCTCGGCGCCGGCCGCACGCACCGGCTGGCGATCGGCTGCGCCCTGCACCGGCCACTCCGCGCACGACACGTCGCCGAAGCCCTGGAAGCGGCCGATGGTGGGTGCGATCTTGTCGAGCTCGGCGGCCTCGGCGCGCATGCGCTCGCGGTCGAGCTCGCCGCCCGGGTAGTCGAGGCAGTTGATGGCCGAGAATGCCTCGGTCGAGTTGCTCACGTACTCACCGCCGACGCGGTCGTAGTAGAAGTCGGCCAGCGAGAGCGCCACGTCGGCGTCGCCCTGGTCGACGGTGGTGAAGAGCTGGTCGAGGTAGCCCCAGTTGCTCTGCGAGTACAGGGGGGTGATGATCGCGGTGAGCATGGTGCCGGCCGCGAGCGTGCGGCCGTCGGATCCGGTGAGCGGGTTCGCGTCGACGCGGTCGAGCAGGCCTCCGATGACGCTCATGGCCTCGTCGACGCTGCCCCTGAAGGGGCAGTCGTTGCGCTGCAGGCAGTCGGCGAGGTAGGCCCTCAGGGCGAGCTCGAAGCCGCGGGTCTGCTCGCGCACCACATCGGGGAGGGTGCTCGTCGGGTCCATGGCGCCGTCGAGCACGAGACGACCCACGCGGTCGGGGTAGGCGTCTGCGTAGCGGGCGCCGATGTAGGTGCCGTACGAGAAGCCCAGGTAGTGCAGTCGGTCGTCGTCGACGATCGCGCGCAGCATGTCGAGGTCGCGCACGGTGTCTGCGGTGCTCACGTGCCCGATGAGGTCGCCGGTGCGCTGCTCGCAGGCCTCGCCGAATGTGCGCGACTGCTCGACGGCCGCGTCGATCCAGGCGTCGCTGCCGCGTTCGAGACCCGCCTCTTCGCCGAGCCCGAACAGGTAGTCGTCCATGCCCGCGGGATCGAGGCAGCGCACCTGCGTCGACTCGCCCACGCCGCGCGGATCCCATCCGACCACGTCGTAGGCGCGCTGCACGTCGGCCGGGATGACCGAGTCGATGTTCTCGGCGACGTAGTCGGCGCCGGAAGCGCCGGGGCCGCCCGGGTTCACGAAGAGCGTGCCGATGCGTTCGCCGCCGGTGGCAAGGTGCTTCACGAGGCGCAGTGTGATGGTCTCGCCCGCGGGATCGCCCCAGTCGAGCGGCGCGTACACGTCGGCGCACTCCATGCCGTCCCCGCACGACGCCCAGACGGGCTGCTGCGCGGCGAAGCCCTCGAGGCCCCCCGTGGGGCGCTCGGGCAGTTCGTAGCCGCGCGATTCGTCGCCGCGGAGCAGCGAGAGGATCGGCGTGCAGGCCGTGAGCAGCATCAGGGAGGCCGCGAGGATCGCCGCGCCCGGCGCTCGCAGCCCGGCTCGGCGGCGGGTCGCCCCCGCGGCGCTCATCGGCGGACTCCCGGCGCCCCGGCCGTCGCGGGCGTCACGATCGCCGCGAACAGGGCCTCGAGCACGAGCCCCGGCGTGATGCCGCGCGAGAGCCGCTCGCGCGCGGTCTCGACCGCGGTCACCATTGCGAGCGCGCGCGCGGGCGACCACCGCTCGGCGAGGCCCTCGATGCGCGCGCCCTGCTCGCGGTTGACGAGCTCGGGCGCGGCGCCGAGCGCCACGAGCAGCACGTCGCGGTAGAGCGAGAGCAGGTCGGTGAGGATGCGGTCGATGCCGTCGCGCAGGCTGCGGGTCGCGCGGCGCTTCTGATCCTCTTCGAGCGCTCGCACCTGCGCGCGCATCTGGGGCGGGATCGCGGCGCCGGGCGCGAGGCCGAGGCTGCGCAGCGCCTCGTCGCGCTCGCGGGCGTCGAGCTGTTCGGTGAGGGCCGCGGCGTCGGCCTCGGCCACTTTCACGAGGGAGGCGGCGGCGCGCATCGCGTCGCCCAGCGTCTCGATCGAGAGCGCCACCTCGATGGAGCGGTCGCGACGCGCCAGCGACTCGGGATCGCTCGCGAGCCGCCTGGCCATGCCGATGTGGCTCTGGGCGAGGCGGGCGGCGCGCTCGGCGGCGCCGGCGTCGATGCCGTCGCGCTCGTGCAGCAGCCGCGCGATGTCGTCGGGGCTCGGGGTGACGAGGCGCAGCGAGCGCGTGCGTGAGCGGATGGTGGGGAGCAGGTCGGCCTCGCTGGGGGCGCAGAGCACCCAGATCGTGCGCTCGGGAGGCTCCTCGAGCGCCTTCAGCAGCACGTTGGAGGTGCGCTCGGGCATACGATCGGCGTCTTCGATGACGATCACCCGGAAGCGGCCCTCGGCGGGTGCGTAGTGCGCCGTGGTGACGATCTCGCGCGCCGCCTTGATGTCGATGAGCAGCTTCTGGGTGGTGAGCACCCCGAGGTCGGGGTGCGTGCGCGCACTCACCTGCTCGAAGACCGCCTGCCGGTCGGCCTCGGTGCGCGCGATGAGGGCGGCGGCGAAGCGGAAGGCGAGGTTGGAGCGCCCGGATCCGGGCGGACCGGTGATGAGCCACGCGTGCGCGGGGGGCGCCGGGGCCGCGGGATCGGCGGCCTGCTGCAAGGTGCGCACAGCCTCAGGCTGGCCGACGATCTCTGCCCAGAAGTTCACCCCCACAGGGTATCGCGCGCCGCCGACAAGGAACTGCGGGGCGGGATGGGGCTCGAGCACGCTTTTCACCCTTTACTCCCGCTTCACCCGGCAACGGGTGAAAGGTCGGGTGAAGTTCGATGCTTCTCGCTCCTGTGCGAAAACTACGCGTTTAGTATCAATACTGGCGCTCAACCCAGTTCCCCCCGGGAAGACGCTAGCCTCTCCCGCCGGTGTCCATAAATCCAACGGGAGGGGTTGAGCCCCCGGCCCTGTCCCCCAGGCCGTCGGGGGCTTCCTCGTGCCCCTCGATGCCCTTCTGAGGGGCACGAGGCGCCCAGGCAGGGCAGTCGAGGCGTCCCGCTCCCGCACCCCCGCTCTCGCGACCTCGCAGCCCCGCCGTTTCATCCCTACCCGGGCAGATCGACGTAGGCCGCATCACCCGGCACCACCACCGCCGATCCGGCGCTGATCTCGGCGGCGAGCGCCGCGACCTCCGCGACCTCCGCCTCCGCGACGAGGTAGCGCTGCGCCACCCGATCGCTGTAGTCGGCGGCGCCGATCCCGTAGCCCCGGCGCCGCGCCTCGGCCTCGATCTGCGGCGCCGGCTCGTACCCGGTCGTGACCAGCACCTCCCTGCGCAACCCGCGGCGCAGGCGCTCGGCGCGCAGCACGGCCTCGGCCACCGCCGCGCGGTAGGCGCGGGTGAGGCCGCCCGCGCCGAGCAGCACTCCCCCGAAGTAGCGCGTGACCACGGCGACGACGTCGCTGAGGCCCGCCGAGACGAGCGCGTCGAGCATCGGCGCCCCGGCGGTGCCGCTCGGCTCGCCGTCGTCGTTGGAGCGCTGCACACGGCCGTCGGGGCCGAGCACGAACGCCGAGCAGTGGTGCCGCGCCCGCGGGTGCTCCCCGCGCACCCGGGCGATCGTCTCGCGCGCCTGCTCTTCGGTCTCGACCCGCTCGAGCCTCGTCAGGAACCGGGATCGCGATATCTCGAGCTCGGCGTCGACCGGCGCGGCGATGGTCTCGTACTCGGCGCTCATGATCCCATCCTGCCCGATCGCGGAGAGCGCGAAGCGAGGACGGGTACCCTGATCTGCATGGATTCGGTGCGACTCGACAGCTGGGTATGGGCCGTGCGGCTCGCGAAGACCCGCAGCCAGGCCACGGCGGCGTGCCGGGCCGGGCACGTGCGCGTGAACGACCAGCCGGCGAAGGCCGCGCAGCCGGTGCGGGTGGGCGACGAGGTTCGGGTGCGGTTGCACGGCTTCGATCGTGTCTACCGCGTGACGGGGCTCGCCTCGCGACGGGGAAGCGCCGCCGACGCGGCCCGCTACTTCGAGGACCTGACTCCGCCGGCCCCGCCGCGAGTGGAGCGCCCGGCCCCGGTGCTGCGGGATCGCGGCGCGGGACGCCCCACGAAGCGGGAGCGGCGCGAGCTCGACCGTCTGCGCGGCATGGAGCGCTGATGCTGCGGCACGACGAGTGGCGGGCGCGCGAGGCCGCCCATCAGCTGCGCGCCGACGCGCTCACCGCGGCGCACCGAGCACGCAAGCAGCGCGGGGAGCGGCACCCGGTCGAGGATTTCCTCTGGACCTACTACTCGGTGAAGCCGGGCGAGCTGCGGCGGTGGCATCCGGGCGCCGCGGCGGTGCTCGAAGGCGGGGCTCGGGATCGCGCCTCCTGGAAGTACTACGCAGTCGTCGGCCGCTCGAACGGCACGCGCACGGCGGCGGGCGCACGACCGGCGGGCGCACGACCGGCGGGAGGGACGCGCAGCTCGGCAGGCGCGCCCCCGGTCGCCGATGACGGGCACGGTGACGACGCCATCGTCGACGCCGCCGCGTTCTTCGCGAAGCGCGGCGGCACGGTCGACTACGTCGAGACGCTGCTGCGGCAGACGCTCGACCGCGCGCCGCGCTTCGGCTGCTTCGGCCTGCACGAGTGGGCGATGGTCTACCGCATGACCCCCGAACAGCTGCGGCACACGGCGCTGCCGTTGCGGATCGGGCACGCGGCCACCGACCTCGTGGTCGAGAGCCACCTGATCGGGTGCACCCACTTCGACGCGTTCCGCTTCTTCACCGCCGAGGCCGCGCCGCTCAATGCGGTGCAGCCCACTCGCGAGACGCAGCCCGAGCTCGAGCAGCCCGGCTGCCTGCACGCGGGCATGGACGTCTACAAGTGGGCGGCGAAGCTCGGCCCGATCGTGCCTGGAGAGGTGCTGCTCGACGCCTTCGAGCTGGCGCGCGACATCCGCGAGGTCGACATGCAGGCGTCGCCCTACGATGTGACCGGTTTCGTCGGAGCGTCGGGGGCGCCGCTCGTGCCGATCCCGATCGAGGCGGCCGACGGGAAGCGGGAGTATGCGCGCCGACAGCGCGGCTTCGCCGAGCGCGGGAACGTGCTGCGGCTGCGGGTGCTGGAGGCGATCGCGGAGGCGCGCGCGGCGTCGGCCGCGGGCGAAGCGGGAGTGCGGTCGGCGGCCTGAGCCCTGCGTGCCGACCGCGGTCCGCAGCCCCGCAGTCCGCGCTGATCGAGGTGCCGTCGGCCGGCCCGCCCCGAGCCTCGTACGTGGAGCCGCTCGGGTCGCGCCTCAGAAGAGGGTGGGCGCGGGCGCGCCGGGGGTGGCGAGCGCGTCGAGGGGCATCGGCCGGGCGGCGGCGCCGCGGCGCGGGTGGGCAGGGTCGCGGGGCGCGGCCCACTCGAGGCCGAGGCGTCTGATGATGGGGCGGATGCGCGCCGCCAGCTCCATGCGGTACGCCTGCGGGGCGCTGCTGGCGCTGCCCGGGTAGAGAGAGCGGTAGGCGGGCACGAGCTCGGGGTGTTCGCGCTCGAGCCAGGCGAAGAACCAGGGCTTCACGTGCGAGCGCAGGTGGAGGGGGCCGTACATGACCGAGCGGGCGCCGGCGGCGCGGATGTCTCGCAGCAGGGCGCCGAGCTGAGCGGTCGAGTCGGTGAGGTGCGGCAGCACCGGCATCACGAAGACGTCGGGCTCGAAGCCCGCGTCTCGGGCGGCGGCGATGGTGTCGAGCCGCGCCCGCGCGCTGGGCACGCCGGGCTCGATCGAGCGCTGCAGATCGGGATCGGCGACGGCGATCGACATCGACAGCGCGACGGGAGCGCGCTGCGCGGCCTCGACGAGTTGCGGCAGATCGCGGCGCAGCAGCGTGCCCTTGGTGAGGATCGACATCGGCGTGCCGCTGCGGGCGAGGGCGTCGATGATGCCGGGCATGAGCCGGTAGCGGCCCTCGGCCCGCTGGTACGGGTCGGTGTTGGTGCCGAGCGCGACGTGCTCGCCCTGCCAGCCGGGTTTGCCCAGCTCACGGCCGAGCACCTCGGCGATGTTGACCTTCACCACGATCTGCGAGTCGAAGTCGCGGCCGGTGTCGAGGTCGAGGTATCGGTGGGAGCCCCTGGCGAAGCAGTAGACGCAGGCGTGGGAGCAGCCGCGGTAGGGGTTGATGGTCCATGAGAACGGCATCGAAGACGAGGCGGGCACCCGGTTGAGCGCGCTCTTCGCGATCACCTCGTGGAAGACGAGCCCGGCGAACTCGGGGGAGCGCACTGTGCGCAGGTGCCCCGGCACCGCGGCGACCTCGCCGAGACCGAGCCCGGGCAGCGCCGTCTCCGACGTTGCATCGACCCGCTGCCCGCTCCATCTCATGGATTCATTCGAACATATGTTCGAATGAATCGCAAGACTCGATTGCGCGCGCGGCTCGCAGGGAAACCCTCGGCGCATCGCTCCGTGCGCTTCCCCGGAGCCCGCGACGCCCGGCGCCGCAGGCCGGAGTCAGCGCTCGGAGGCGATGTGCTGGTGGTGCCGGATCACCTCGGCCACCACGAAGTTGAACCACTTCTCGGCGAACTCGGGATCGAGGTGGGCGTCTTCGGCGAGGGAGCGCAGGCGCTCGATCTGCCGGGCCTCGCGACTCGGATCCGACGGCGGCATGTCGTGGTCGGCCTTCAGGCGGCCCACCTCCTGGGTGCAGCGGAAGCGCTCGGCGAGCATGTGCACGAGCGCCGCATCGATGTTGTCGATGCTCGAGCGCAGCGCGGCCAGGCGCTCCTGCGGGGTCGGATCGCTCATGGGTTGCTCCAAATCGTCGTTCCGCGTGGTGCGGCTGCTTGCTGCCGGGGAGGCGGGGCCTCGACCCCGAGGGGAGGAGCCGCAGGATCTCACGCGCCCGAGGATCCCGCGACTCCGCTCAGGACGACGGCCTCAGTCGAGCAGATCGTGGAGAACCACGACCTGCTCGCGCTCCGGGCCCACGCCGACGGCCGAGATGCGGGCGCCGCTCATCGCCTCGAGGGCGCGGATGTACTCCTGCGCGTTCTTCGGCAGCTCCTCGAAGCGGCGCGCTCCCGAGATGTCCTCGGACCAGCCGGGGAACTCCTCGTAGATCGGCTTCGCGTGGTGGAAGTCGCTCTGATTGACGGGCATCTCGTCATGGCGCACGCCGTTCACGTCATAGGCGACGCAGACCGGGATCGTCTCGAGCCCCGACAGCACGTCGAGCTTGGTGAGCACGAAGTCGGTGACGCCGTTGATGCGGGCCGCGTAGCGGGCGATGGGGGCGTCGTACCAGCCGCAGCGGCGCGCGCGCCCCGTCGTGGTGCCGTACTCGTGGCCGACGCTCGCCAGGTGCTCGCCGAACTCGTCGAAGAGCTCGGTGGGGAACGGGCCGGCGCCCACGCGCGTGGTGTAGGCCTTGACGACCGAGATGACGCGGTCGAGCTGGTGGGGCGGCAGACCCGATCCGGTGCTCGCCCCGCCCGCGGTCGCGTTCGAGGAGGTCACGAAGGGGTAGGTGCCGTGGTCGATGTCGAGCATGGTCGCCTGCCCGGCCTCGAAGAGCACGGTCTTGCCGTCCTGCATCGCCTCGTGCAGCAGCAGACCGGTGTCGCAGACCATCGGCTCGAGCATCTCGCGGAAGCTCAGCAGGTCGGCGATCACCTCGTCGGCCTCGATGGCCCGGCGGTTGTAGATCTTGACGAGCACCTGGTTCTTGAACTCGAGCGCGGCCTCCACCTTCTGGCGCAGGATGCTCTCGTCGAAGAGGTCTTGGATGCGGATGCCCACGCGGTTGATCTTGTCGGCGTAGGCGGGGCCGATCCCGCGCCCCGTCGTGCCGATCTGGCGCTTGCCCAGGAAGCGCTCGGTGACCTTGTCGAGCGTGCGGTGGTAGGCGGTGATGACGTGCGCGTTCGCGCTCACCTTGAGGCGCGACACGTCGACGCCGCGGCTGCTGAGGGCGTCGAGCTCCTGCTTGAGCACGCCGAGGTCGATGACCACGCCGTTGCCGATCACGGGCACGACGCCGGGCGTCAGGATGCCGGACGGAAGCAGGTGCAGCGCGTACTTCTCGTCGCCGACGACGACGGTGTGGCCGGCGTTGTTGCCGCCGTTGAACTTGACCACGTATTCGACGCGGCTGCCGAGCAGATCGGTCGCTCGTCCCTTCCCCTCGTCGCCCCACTGGGCACCGGTGATGAGCACTGCGGGCATCTCAGCCCCTTCCTTTGCAGCTGTGGCAGATACCGGCCCAGTCTACCCGGCACCTGTGGCGGAGGATCCCGAGGGCTCCGTGGGAGATTCGGCGTCGGTGAGACCGAGCCCGCGGATCCGGCCTCACGGACGCCGGATCTCTCGCCAGGAGCGGGTGGTGCTACTGCGCCTCGATGGCTGGGATCGCGCCAGGGTCGGCCCCGTCGAGGAACTCGGTGAGCCGGTCGACCTCGCTCTGCTCGCCGATGCGGGCCGCGGATCGGCGCAGCGCGTAGAGGGCGCGCAGCACGCCGCGGTTGGGCTCGTGCGACCAGGGCACGGGCCCGGCGCCGCGCCAGCCCGACTTGCGCAGCGCGTCGAGGCCTCGGTGGTAGCCGACGCGCGCGAAGGCGTAGGCCTCGATGTCGCGGCCTTCTGCATCGGCGCGGTCGGCGAGCACCACCCACGCGAGCGGCGATTCGGGATGTTCGCGCACGACGGCTTCGGGATCCGCCCCCGCGGCGAGCGCCGCGGTGACGGCGGGCTCCTGCGCGAGAAGGGTGGGTTCGGGCCCCAGCAGGTTCTCTCCGATCATGCTCAGCGGAAGTTCACGAACTGCAGGGCCACGTCGACGTCGGCGCCCTTGAGCAGGGAGATGGTGCCCTGCAGGTCGTCGCGGCTCTTCGAGCTGACGCGCAGCTCGTCGCCCTGGATCTGCGACTTGACACCCTTCGGCGCCTCATCGCGGATCAGCTTGTTCAGCTTCTTGGCGGTGGCCTGGTCGATGCCCTCCTTGAGCTTGGAGTCGATGCGGTACTCCTTGCCGCTCGCGTAGGGCTCGCCGCTGTCGAGCGCCTTGAGCGAGAGGCCGCGCTTGATGAACTTCGACTGCAGCACGTCGAGCACGGCGTTCGCGCGCTCCTCGGTGTTGGCCTTGATCTGAATGCTCTCACCCGAGAGGGTCACGTCGGCTCCCACACCCTTGAAGTCGTAGCGCTGCTCGACCTCCTTGCGGGCCTGGTTGACCGCGTTCTCGACCTCCATCGAGTCGATCTTGCTCACCACGTCAAACGAAGAATCTGCCATAGGGCCAGACTACCCGGCCTCGCAGCGGAGCGGCAGACCCGCCGACAGGCACGCGAGCGGACGGGCGCGCGAGCACCCCAACTCAACGGTTCGCAATACCTGGAATAACTTTCGCGAATAGGTTGCTAGACTCTTCTGCGGCCCGGGCTTCGCGCCCGCATGCACTCCGCGCGGATCCGCCCCTATCGCCCGATCCCGCGCTTCCCCACCGAAAGGAACCCCTCGTCGTGTCGACAACTCCGACCGCCCCCGAAACGCGGCGCCGCCTCCCCAAGTGGATGACGTCGTTCGGCTGGCAGATCCTCGCCGCCCTGGTCCTCGGCCTCGTGCTCGGCGGCATCGCGATGTCGCTCGGCGCCGATGCCGAGGGCAACAAGAACGGCCTGCACGCCACCCTCTCCACCATCGGCAGCAGCTACGTCTCGCTGCTGCGCGCCGCCGTCGTGCCGCTCATCTTCACCGCGATCGTGTCGAGCATCGTCGGCCTGCGACAGGTCACGAACGCCGCACGCCTGGCCGGTCAGACCCTGCTGTGGTTCGCGATCACCGCGCTCATCGCGGTGACCATCGGCATCGTGCTCGGCGTGACGCTGCAGCCCGGCTCCCACGCCTCGCAGGCCGAGCTCGAGACCGGCGACCCCTACGCCGTCGGCACCTGGTGGAACTTCCTGACCGGCCTCGTGCCCTCGAACTTCCTGGGCCTCGGCGTGAGCGGCGGCGTCGACGCCGACACCGGCGCGTTCACCGGATCCGCGAGCTTCAACGTGCTGCAGGTGATCGTCATCTCGGTCGCGGTCGGCATCGCCGCGCTCAAGATCGGCGAGAAGGCCGAGCCGTTCATCCGCCTCACCGAGTCGGCGCTCGCGGTGATCCAGAAGGTGCTGTGGTGGATCATCCGCATCGCACCCCTCGGCACCCTCGGCCTCATCGGCAACGCCGTCGCCGAGTACGGCTGGAACAAGATGGGCTCGCTCACCTGGTTCGTGGCGGTGCTCTACCTCGGCCTCGCACTCGTGCTGTTCGTCGTCTACCCCGTGCTGGTGAAGGCTCACGGCCTCTCGGTCAGGCAGTACTTCTCGGGCGTGTGGCCCGCGGTGCAGCTCGGCTTCGTGAGCCGCTCGTCGATCGGCACCCTGCCGCTCACCCAGCGGGTCACGGAGCGTAACCTGGGCGTACCCCGCGGTTACGCCTCGTTCGCGGTGCCCCTGGGCGCGACCACCAAGATGGACGGCTGCGCCGCGATCTACCCGGCCGTGGCCGCGATCTTCATCGCGCAGTTCTTCGGCATCGACCTGACGATCGTGCAGTACCTGCTGATCGTGCTCGTCTCGGTGGTGGGCTCGGCCGCGACCGCCGGCACCACCGGCGCCACCGTCATGCTCACGCTGACCCTGTCGACGCTCGGCCTGCCCCTCGAGGGAGTCGGCCTGCTGCTCGCGGTCGACCCGATCATCGACATGGGCCGCACCGCGGTCAACGTAGCCGGCCAGGCGCTCGTGCCCGCCATCGTCGCGAAGCGCGAGGGCATCCTCGATGTCGATCTCTACAACGCCCCCCGCAAGGGCCAGGCCTTCGACAACACCGACGTGGAGGCCGCGGCCGATCGCCCCGAGGGCCCGTCGTCGGACGAGATCCGGGATCCGGCACCCGCGAAGGTGTAGCGCGCCTGGGCCCTCGCAGGGCCCCTCCCCCGACTCGGAGTCCCGCACCGCCGCATCCCCCGGGAAGCAGCGGTGCGGGACTCCGCGTTCGCGCCGGGAGAATGCAGAGTTCCTTCCAGACGCGCTGACTCCCGCATCCGACGGGCGTCGACGGCGGCGGCACCGGCACCGGCACCGGCACCGGCACCGGCACCGGCACCGAAATATACTGGCCCGATGGCAGCCAACGTCGATGTCACTCCCCGTCCGGGCGCCGAGTCGCGCCTCTCGCGCATGATCCGCATCCCGACGGTCTCGGCCGAGCTCGCGCAGCGCGGCCAGGAGCCCTTCGAGACCTTCGTCGAACTGCTCGAAGAGCTCTACCCGCTCGTGCACGAACACCTGGAGCGCGAGCGCATCACCGAGTTCGGCCTGCTCTTCCGCTGGCCGGGCCGCAACGCCGCCGCCGATCCCGCCGTGCTCATGGCCCACTACGACGTGGTGCCGGTGCACCCCGATGACGGATGGCGCTTTCCCGCGTTCGAGGGCCGCGTCGAGGGCGGCTTCGTGCACGGCCGGGGCGCGCTCGACGACAAGGGCCCCCTGCTGGTGGTGCTCGAGGCCGTCGAGAACCTGCTCGCCGCCGGGTTCACGCCGGCGCGAGACGTGCTGCTGTCGTTCGGCGGCAACGAGGAGACCTTCGGCGCCGCCGCCAGGGTCATCTCGGACACGCTGCACGAGCGAGGCATCAGGCCGTGGATCGTGCTCGACGAGGGCGGCGCCGTGACCGACGCGCCGCTGCCGTTCGTCACCGGCACCGCCGCGATGGTGGGGGTGGGAGAGAAGGGGATCGTCACCGTGCGGATCAGCGCGAGGGGCGAGGGCGGGCACGCCTCCGTGCCGCCCGACCTCACCGCCGTGGGCCGCGTCGCCCGCGCCGTGAACCGGCTGTCGCCCGGCACGTTCCGGGCCCGAGCGCCCCGCGCGATCCCGCGCATGCTCGGACTCTTCGCGCCGCGGTCGCGCGGGATCGGGCGGCCGCTCTACCGGCTGCTCGCCGCGTGGCCCTGGCTGAACGCGCGCGTCTTCGCCGCGCTCGGCGGGGAGGCGGCGGCGCTCGTGCGCACGACGATCGCGCCGACCAGGCTCTCGGGCGGCACCGCGAACAACGTGCTGCCCTCGGAGGCGAGCGCCACGGTCAACCTGCGGCTCGCACTCGGCGAGACGGTGGAGGGCGCGGCGCGGCGGCTGCGGCGCCGCATCGGGGACGAGGCGGTGTCGGTCGAGGTGCTCGAGGGCAACGACGCGTCACCCGAGTCCCCCTCGGACGGCCCGCAGTTCGCGCTGATCGCCGACGCGATCGCGGCGTCGCACCCCGACGCGGTGGCCGTGCCGTACGTGACGATGGCGGCGACCGACTCCCGCTACTTCCACCGCTACGCCCCGGCGAACTACCGCTTCGCACCGCTCATGATGAACGCCGAGCAGCGCGCCTCGATCCACGGCGTCGACGAGCGCGTCGAGGTCTCCGAGCTGGCGCGCGGCGAGCTCTTCCACCGCCGTCTCATCGAAGGGCTGCCGGCATGAGCACGACTCCTCGCGATCGCGACGCCTCGACCGGCGCACCGCGCTTCTCCGGCCTCGCCGGCGTCGGCCCCTCCCCCGCCACGAAGCCACGCGTGCGACTGGGCGCCCTCGCGGGAGTCGTCGGTTTCCTGGCCTTCGTCGAGCTCACGAGCGGCATCCTGCAGGGCTACTACACGCCGATGCTCACCGACATCGCCCGGCACCTCGGCGTGCACGACGCCGACGTGAACTGGCTCGAGGGCACGCAGCTCATGCTCTCGGCGCTCGTGGTGCCCGCCTTCGCGAAGCTGGGCGACATGTTCGGGCACAAGCGCATGCTGCTGTGGTCGACCGCGCTCACCGCGGCCGCGTCGCTCGCGCTGCCGTTCACCGACTCGTTCGCGGTGTTCCTGGTGGCCTGGGCCCTGCAGGGCTTCTACGTGGTCTGGCTGCCGCTCGAGATCGCGATCATCTGGTCCCGCAGCCGCGGCCGCGAGGGCTCGTCGCTGCTGACCGCGCGGGCCGCCGGCATTCTCGTGGCGTTCCTCGAGCTCGGCGCGATCCTCGGGGCGCTGCTCGGGGGCCGGCTCATCGACCTGCTGCCGCTGCAGGTCGTGCTGCTCGTGCCCGCGGCCTTCGTCGTCGCGTGCTTCTTCGTCGTCGCGTTCGGCGTGCGCGAGACCGACCTGCGACCGGGCGGGCGGCTCGACCTCGCGGGGCTCGTGCTGGTCTCGCTCGCGCTCATCGCCTTCACCGGCGGCCTCAGCCTGCTGCGGCTGAACGGCCCCGCCGATCCCGCGGCCTGGATCGTGACCGCGCTCGGCCTCGCCCTCGTCGTGCCGTTCGTGCTCGTCGAGCTGCGGCAGCCCGACCCGCTCATCGACGTGCGCATGTTCCGCTCGCCGGCACTGGCACCGGTGTTTATCACCGCGGGGCTCTTCGGCGTCAGCGTGCTCGGTGCGCAGGCCCCGCTGTCGACCTTCGCGCGCACCGACCCCGAAGTGTACGGTTACGGGCTCGGCACCAGCGGCTTCACGACCTCGCTCATCATCGGGCTGTACCTCGTGGCGATGATCGCGGGTGCCCTGCTCTTCCCGAAGATCGCCCGCCGGACCACCCCGCGGATCACCCTCATCGGCGCCGCGGGCCTGGTGGGGGTGGGATACCTGCTGTTCCTGCCGCTCCACGAGAGCTACGCGCAGGTCACCGCCAACATGATGATCGCGGGCGTCGGCTCCGGCGCGCTCGTCGCCGCGCTCCCGGCCGCCGCGGCCTCGGCGGCGCCCGCCGCGCAGACGGGGGTGGCGACCGGGCTCACGAACTCGGTGAAGACGGTCGGCGGCGCGGTCGCATCGGCCGCCTTCGGCATCGCCCTCATGCACGGCGCGACGGGCGCCGCCGCCGAGGGCACCGCCGGATCCCTCGCCGGATACGTCACCGTGTGGGCGATCTGCGGCGTCACCGCGCTCGTCGCCGCGGCGCTGCTCTGCTTCGTTCCGAAGAACGCGTTCACCGACGGGGCCAGCGCGAGGCTCCCTGCGGCTCTCTGAGCCGCGAAGCGGGGGTCGGGGCGGTGGCGGGTCGCGGCCGGCCGCGGCGTCGGGTCGCGCCCGGTCGGAGCCGGGCCTCTACCGCACCGATGCCCGGCGCATCGCGAACCAGGTGCCGATCAGGCAGACCACCATCACCAGCACGGCGACGAGCGCGAGCCACGCCCCGGTGATCCCCGCGACGATCTCTCCGAGCTGCGGTGCGAGCAGCAGCAGCCCGATGGCGAGCACGAGGCCCAGTGCGAGGCCCATGATCGCCGGACCCTTCGGGCCGAATCGCACCCACACCGCGCCGAAGAGGCCGCCGATCGTGAGGCAGGACAGCGTTCCGAGGAAGCCGGCGAGCCCCAGGATCACGGGGTCGCCCGACCCCGTCACGTAGACGTCGAGCACGTACAGGCCCATGAACCAGTGGTTCGTCGCGAGCTCGAGGCCGAGCAGCACGAGCAGCAGCACCGCCACGTAGGCTGCCTGCACCGCGTTCGCGAGCGCGGTGCCGAGGATGAAGTTGCGGCGGGTCACACCGAGCGCCAGCCCGAACGGGTAGGTCGTCGCGATGGCCTGCACTCCGTAGTAGACGAGGAATCCCGGGAGCGACCACAGGATCGCCTGGTTCCAGCGGGCGTTCTCGGCGTACTCGGGCGACGACGGACCGACGCCGGTGCTGCGCTGGATCGCGAGCTGGATGATGATCGAGATCACCATCACCACGGCCAGGATCATGAGCGGGGTGACCGCGTAGGTGCCGATCTTGTTGAGGTGCAGCTTCGTCACCTTGATGACGCGATTCATGATGCGCTCCTTTCACTGAGCGGCGAGACGGTGGCGAGTTCGGGATCGGCCGGATCGCCGTCGTCGACGGCGTCTCCCAGACCGTAGGCGGCGACGAGATCCTGCAGCGAGACCGGCGTGATCTCGAGCCCCCCGGAGGCGGCCTCCGCCCGATCCTCGTCTCCGAGCACTCCCTCGAGCACGGCGGTGCCGAGCCCCCCGATGGTGCGGCGCGAGAGCGCCCGGCGGTCCCGCACGAACCGTTCGACCGCGGCGGCCTTACCCGCCACCTGGTACGCGCCGCCGCGCAGCTCGTCGACGTCGGCGTGCCGCACGACTCGGCCCTGATCGAGCACGATCACCCGCTCGAGCAGACGGTCCATCTCGTCGATGAGGTGCGTCGAGAGGATGATGGTGCGCGGGTGCGCCGCGTAGTCGCGCAGCAGCTCGTCGTAGAAAATGCCGCGCGCGGTGGCGTCGAGACCCAGGTAGGGCTCGTCGAAGAAGGTGATCGGCGAGCGCGAGGCGAGACCCAGCACGATACCGAGGGCCGACAGCTGGCCGCGCGAGAACTTCTTGATCACTGGCTTCGAGGGGATGCGGAACAGCTCGATGAGCCGATCGGCGAGCTGCTGCGACCAGTGGGGGTAGAAGATCGAGGCCGCGCGGATGGCGTGCTTCAGCTTGTAGTCGTCGGGGTAGCGCTGGTTGTCGCGCACGAAGCACATCTGCTCGATGATCTCGGCGTGCTCGAACGGGTCGCGGCCGTTCACGCTCACGGTGCCGGCACTCGGCCGATCCTGCGCCGTGATGAGTGACATGAGCGTGGTCTTGCCCGCCCCGTTGCGGCCCAGCAGCCCGGTGATCACACCGGGCTCGATGTCGAGTGTGACGTCTTCGAGCGCTGCCGCGCCCTTGTAGCGGCGGGTGAGGCCGCGAGTGGTGATGACTGATGCGGTCATTGTTCTTCCTTCGCTTGCTGCGCCGCGGGTGGGGCGACGGCTTGCCGTTCGGCGGCCTGCTGCTCGACTGCCTGCTGCTCGACGAGCCGTACGACGGCAGGCGCATCGAGCCCGAGGCTGCGCGCCTCGGTCAGCAGCGGCACGATGAATCGCTGCACGAACGCCCGCTGGCGTTCGCTCGCGATGAGGGATCGGGCGCCGGGCGCGACGAACATGCCGATGCCGCGACGCTTGTAGAGCACGCCTCGCTCGACGAGCAGGCCGAGGCCCTTGCCCGCGGTCGCCGGATTGATGCGCAGGTGCGCGGCCAGCTCGTTGGTGGAGGGCACCTGCTCCTCTTCGGCGTAGACCCCCCGCAGCACGTCGTCGGCGATGCGATCGGCGAGCTGCTGGAAGATCGGGCGCGTGTCGTCGAACACCCGGCGCCTCCGTTCTCTCGGTGGTGGAAGGGAGGGATCTTCGATCCGCGCGCTTCCCTGGTTCATTACTTCACTAATGAACCTACGCGCCTCGTCCCGCCCCTGTCAAGCACCGATGCGGGAGGGCGGGCACAGCTCGGCCCCGAGGAGCTCTCCCGGAGACGGAACTACAGGAGTGTCATTATCCACAGGCGCAGCTCGGGGCTGTGGGGAATCAGGTGCTCGGATCACCACAGACGCGCCCGTCGACCTGCACTGCGGCGCTCTCGCGGCGATCCGCGGGCGGGGGCGCCCCGAACTACAACGGTGCAATTATCCACAGGGCTGGTGCGAGTCGGAGAAGACCGCGCGGGATCCGGCAGCCCGGGGTCGCCGCAGCGGGCTCGGCGGAGTGAGCGTGACCATCGCGCGCTTCGGCCGCCCGAGGCGGCGAATTACAGCGGTGTAATTATCCACAGACGCGGATCGCGCCTGTGGGAAACGATCGGGCACGGCTGTGCTCGGGGCGGTGCGCGGGCCGCTTCTGCGGCGATTCCACGCGGATGCGGCGGCCGCGCTACTCAGAATTACACCGGTGTAATTATCCACAGCCCTGCGCCGAGGAGGTGCCTCGTTCGCCGAACTTCGAGTGCGTCGGCTGGAGCAGGCTCCCTCAGATCAGGTCGAGCTGCATCGCTCGGATCACGGCGCGGGTGCGGTCGGAGACGGCGAGCTTCTCGAAGACGTGCAGCAGATGGGTCTTCACGGTCGACTCTCCGATGAACAGGCGCGCAGCGATCTCGGGGTTGCTCAGCCCCTCGGCGACGAGGGCGAGGATCTCGGTTTCGCGAGCGGTCAGCCGCGGCGAGGGATCCGACGCTCGCTCGCCGCCCGCGGCTCCGCGCTCGCCTGTTCCGGTGGGCGCGCTCGCGCCGCCGACTCGGGTTGCATCCCCGGGTGCGCTCGCACCCCTGGGCCCGCTCGCATCCCCGGCTCCGCTTTCGCTCGCGCGCCCACGCGCCGCCGTCGCCAGGGCCGCTGCTACCGAGGGGGCGAGCACCGTCTGCCCGGCGGCGACCGCTCGCACTCCCGCCGCGAGCTCTTCGGCGGGTGCGGCCTTCACGAGGTAGCCGCCCGCGCCGGCTTCGATCGCCGCGAGGATCTGGTCGTCGTCTTCGTAAGTGGTGAAGACGAGCACGCGCACGGGCCCGTCGGCGGCGGCTCCGGCCGCCCACTCCGCGATGCGCCGTGTGGCCTCGACCCCGCCCATGCCGGGCATGCGCAGGTCCATGAGCACCACGTCGGGTCGGACAGTGGGCACCAGCTCGATCGCCTGCTCGCCCGACTGCGCCTCGGCGATCACTTCGAAGTCTGGCTCGGTGTCGAGCAGCCCCACGATACCGGCGCGCACGATGGGGTGGTCGTCGACCACCATGACTCGGATCATGAGCTCTCTCCTCTCACCGCTTCGAGGCGCACTTCGAGGCGCGCACCGCCGAGCGGAGACGCCCCGAATCCGACCGCTCCCCCGACGACGCGGGCCCGGGCGGCCAGCCCGCTCAGACCGAAGCCCCCGCTGGAGTCGAACTCGCCCGCCGAGCCGGTGCGGCCACCCGCCTCGGCGGAATCATCGCGCTGATCACCCCGGCCATCCGGGCCACCGGCACCCGAGTCGCGGGTGTCGAGATCGCCGACATCCGCGCCACGGGCGTTCAGCCCACTAGCGGCGTGGCGGTGTTCTTCGCTCGTCGGACGGCGCCCGACGGGCCCCACCCCGTCATCGTCGACCCGCAGCAGCGCCCCGCCGCCCCCAGCGGGTTCGAGCTGCACGTGCACCCGCGAGGCGTTCGCGTGCCGCCGGGCGTTCGCCAGCCCCTCCTGCACCGCGCGCAGCAGCACGACCTGGCGCTCGCGATCGAGCGGCACCGACTGCAGCTCGCAGCTCACGTCGAGCCCGGTATCAGCGCGCAGTCGCGACACGACGCGCTCGATCGCCGCTTCGAGCCCGCCATCGCCGAGCGGCTGGGTGGTCGCCACGAGCGCCCGGGCCTCGGCCACCGCCTCTCGAGCCGCCGATTCGA
Organism: Leucobacter sp. UCD-THU; assembly: GCF_000349545.1. NCBI lineage: Bacteria > Bacillati > Actinomycetota > Actinomycetes > Micrococcales > Microbacteriaceae > Leucobacter > Leucobacter sp. UCD-THU. Next base: position 436,690 of record NZ_KB714602.1, on the reverse strand, counting down.
CGCGCGCGACGCGATCCCGCGCCAGATCGGCATCGCCCGCGGCGAGCGCGCGATCCGCCTGCTCGCTCAGCATGACCAGCCCCGCGAGCGTCTGCGTGAGCGTGTCGTGCAACTCGCGCGAGAGGCGCTCCCTCTCGCGCCCCGCCCCGGCCTGCTCCGATAGCACCGACACCTCGGCCTGCGACGCGCGCAGTTGCTCGGCGAGCAGGCGATAGCGCTCGCCCTGCTGGAAGATGCGCGTGATCCAGGTGCCCATCACCACGGCGAACGTGAACGAGAGCAGCACGATCACGGCCGCCCCGCCCAGGCCGCCCATGAGGTCGAAGCGGCCGAAGGCCAGCAGGAAACCGCCGCCCACCGAGAGTGCGAGCGCGGCGCTCCAGACGACGGCGTCGCGGTAGCGCGGCACCACCGTCCAGATCATCGGATAGGCGACCGCCTGCAGCGTCGCGTAGTTCGGCACGACCACGGTCGCCGCGCCGATGAGCAGCACGAGCACCCCCAGGTAGACGTCATCGACGCGACGGCCGGTCTCGTCGCACGCCGCCCGGCGCAGCACCGAGCGCCCCAGCCCGAGATACCAGATCACCAGCAGTGCGAGCGCCCCGACCGCGAGCGCCACATCGAGCGGAGTGCCGGGCTCGTCGTCGAAGACCACATCGACCACGCCGATCGTGCCCAGCACCACCACCGTGGTCGCCACACCCAGATCCCACCACAGCAGCACTGGGCGGCGGCGGGGCATGGCCCCGATCTCGTCGTGCTGCGTGCTCATGGCTTCACTCTCTCATGCACCTCTGACACTGACCGGTCGGGCGCGATCCCGAGCCCCGTTCGCCGCCCCCAGATGACGCACGTGGCCGCTCCCGCCCCGCAACACGGCCACTCGCGTCATCTTGACCGGCTCCGGCGAGGCCCCCGGCCCCAGCTCCGGCCCCAGCTCCGGCCCCGGCCCCAACTCCGCACGGCGAACGCCGGCGCGTCCGCTCATGTGCGTCGCTCACCCCGCGCTCCGCTCCGTGGGCGGCCGCAGAAGCGGCCCCAGCTCCGCACGGCGAACGCCGGCGCGTCCGCTCATGTGCGTCGCTCACCCCGCGCTCCGCTCCGTGGGCGGCCGCAGAAGNAGAAGCGGCCCCAGCTCCGCACGGCGAACGCCGGCGCGTCCGCTCATGTGCGTCGCTCACCCCGCGCTCCGCTCCGTGGGCGGCCGCAGAAGCGGCCCCAGCTCCGCACGGCGAACGCCGGCGCGTCCGCTCATGTGCGTCGCTCACCCCGCGCTCCGCTCCGTGGGCGGCCGCAGAAGTGGCCCCAGCTCCGCACGGCGAACGCTGGCGCGTCCGCTCATGTGCGTCGCTGCCACTTGAACGTGAAGAGGCTCAGCACGAGGCCCGCCACGAGCCAGACGGCGAGCATCAGCACCACGAGGCCCAGATCCCACGCCCCCGACGGCTCGAGCGTGGCGAAGCTCTCGGGCAGGAACACCGAGCGCATCCCCTGCGCCAACCACTTCAGCGGGAACACCGCGGCGATGTTCTGCAGCCACTCCGGCAGCATCGAGAACTGCAGGTAGACGCCCGAGATGAACTGCAGCAGCAGCACGATCGGCAGCACCACCGCGGTCGCGCTGCGCGACGAGCGCGGCACCGCCGAGAGCGCGATCCCGAGCATCGTCATCGTCGCGATCCCGAGCAGGAACAGCCACGCGAACCGCACCCACAGCTCCGGCTCCGAGGGCAGGTCGACCCCCAGCACGATCGCCGCGAAGGCGAGCAGCAGGGCGAGCTGCGCGAGCGAGGTGACGAGGATCATGCCCGCCTTGCCGATGAAGTACGACACCGGCGAGATGGGGGTGCCGCCGAGCCGCCGCAGCCAGCCCTCGCTCTTCTCCCGGGCGATGTCGACCGCGAGGTTCTGCACGCCGGTGAGCAGCAGACCCGCCGCGACCATGCCTGGCAGGTAGTAGGCCGCCATCGTGACGCCCGGGGCGATCTCGCCCATGGATTCGAACGCGACCCCGAAGATGCCGAGGATCAGCACGGGGAACAGGAACGTGAAGAACACGGTGTCGGGCGTGCGGAAGTAGGCGCGCAGCTCGAGGCCGATCGCGGCCACCCCCGCTCGCAGGATCCCCGGTGCGGCGGCCTCGAAGCCGCCGGTGCGCGTCATGGTTGCGGTGCTCATCGGCTCGTTCCGTTCTCGTCGGTCAGGATCGCCGCGCGCTCGGCGGCGGGGTCTGCTGAGGCGGCGGATCGGCCGGCACCGGCACTTCGGCCGCCGCCCTCGCCCGCGTCGGCCGCGGACCCGTCTGCGGTCCGTTCGATGAGGCCGAGGTAGATCTGCTCGAGCGACGGGCGCCGCACTTCGAGCTCGGCGGGCTCCCCGCCGGGCGCCCCGGCGGCATCGGCCGCACCGCAGAGCTCGGCGACGAGGCGGGCGGGCCTTTCGGTGCGCTGCTCGCGCAGCACGCCCGTCGCGTCGCGCCAGCTCACCACGGGCACGCGAGCCTGCGGGCCGCCGAGCTCGCCGGGCGGGGCCTCCGCCACGATCCGCCCGCCCGACAGCACGCCGACGCGGTCGGCGAGGTGCGCCGCCTCGTCGAGATAGTGGGTGGTGAGCAGGATCGCGGCGCCCTCGCCCGTGAGCGCCGAGAGCATGTCCCAAAATCGGCGCCGCGCCTCGGGGTCGAAACCGGTGGTGGGCTCGTCGAGGAACAGCAGCTCGGGCCGCCCCACGATCCCGAGCGCGACGTCGAGGCGCCGCTGCTGGCCGCCGGACAGCTTGGTCGCGCGCTTGCCGGCGTGCTCGGTGAGGCCGACGAGCTCGAGCACCTCGTCGGTGCCGCGCGGCCGGGGGTAGAGCGCGCCGAAGTGGGCGACGAGTTCGCGCGCCGTGTACGGGCCGAGATCCCCCGTGCCCTGCGCGACGACTCCGATCCGCGACCGCCACGAGCGGGGTGCGCTCAGCGGCTGCTCGCCGAGCACGCGCACCTCGCCGGAGTCGGGTCGGCGGATCCCCTCGAGGATCTCGATGGTGGTGCTCTTGCCCGCACCGTTCGGGCCGAGCAGCGCGTAGGTCTCGCCGGCCGCGATGTCGAGGTCGATGCCGGCGAGCACGGTCTGCTCCCGGTATCGTTTGGTGAGCCCGCGCACACTGACCACCGCGTCGCGGCCGTTCTGCTGATCGTTCATGCTTCCAGCCTGGACTGCGCCCGCGCGCGTCGGCAGCGACCGGTGGGGGGATCTTCGCGGCCTGCCGCATCCACCGGTCGGTGGATGCGGGATCGCGGGTGGGCCGTGCCGAGTCGGCCTATTTGTATCGAGTCGGCCCAGAAGGCGCGCGAATTGCGGGCCGGCTCAATACAAATAGGCCGACTCGACGCAGAGAACCACGACCACGGCGCGGGCGTAGGCTGAACGGGTGAACAACAGCACCAGCGCTCCCACCATCTCCTTCGCCTCCGACAACTGGGCCGGCGCCCACCCCGAGGTGCTCGAGGCGATCGCGGCTGCGAACGCGGGCCACGCGCCGGCGTACGGCGGCGACCCGTGGACGGCGCGCTTCCAACGGCTCGCGCGAACCCTCTTCGGCGACGATGCCGAGGCGTTCCCGGTGCTGAGCGGCACGGGCGCGAACGTGCTCGCCCTGCAGGCGGCCCTGCCCCGCTGGGGCGCGGTGATCTGCGCGGGCACCGCCCACATCCACACCGACGAGACGGGCGCCCCCGAGAAGACGGGCGGGCTCAAGCTGCTGCCGGTGGAGGCGCCGGGCGGCAAGCTCACCCCCGAACTCGTGGCGCGGGAGGCGTGGGGCTGGGGCAACGAGCACCGTGCCGAGCCGCTCGCGGTCTCGATCACGCAGTCGACCGAGCTGGGCACCTGCTACACCCCCGACGAGATCCGCGCGCTGGCCGACCAGGCGCACGAGCACGGCATGGTGCTGCACCTCGACGGCTCGCGTCTGGGCAACGCCGCGGCGAGCCTGGGCGTCTCGCTGGGCGAGCTCACGAGCGGCGCGGGCGTCGACCTGCTGAGCCTGGGCGGCACGAAGAACGGCCTGCTCGGCGCGGAGGCCGTGGTGGTGCTGCGCCCCGGATCCGCCCCCGGTCTGCCCTACCTGCGCAAGATGAACCTGCAGCTCGCCTCGAAGATGCGCTTCGTGTCGGCGCAGCTGCTCGCGCTGTACGAGGGCGATCTGTGGGTGCGCTCGGCGAGCCACGCCAACGCGATGGCGGCTCGGCTCGCGACGGGGCTCGAGGAGCTCGCCACGGCGGGCGCGGTGCCCGGGCTGCGGATCGCGCACCCCGTCGAGGTGAACTCGGTCTTCGCGACGCTGCCCGCCGACGTGGCCGACCGGGTGCGCTCGCGGTTCGCGTTCGGCGCGCGGCCCACGGACCCGGGGCTCTACCGCCTCATGTGCGCCTTCGACACGCAGCCCGAGCACGTCGACGCGCTGCTGGCCGCGATCGCCGAGGGCTGAGCGCCCCGATCCGGATCGCGATCCCGGGCCGATGCCCCGGCCCGATCACGCCGCACCTGTGCATCCCTCCCCTCCAGCAGCACCGATCGAGCCTCGAACACCCCGATCGCGCGCAACGGGGTGCTGCTGCGTCGATCGGTGCGCGAGGAGGCGCAGGAGAGACGTAGGGTGCAGAAGGGGAAGGATGCAGGAGGCGCGGAGACGCAGAGGGCGCGGAACCGCAGGCGCGGAACCGCAGGAGGCGCGGGGGCGCGGGAAGGCGCGACGAGCGCAGGCCCCCGCCTACACCCCGATGCCGCCGAAGATCAGCCTGGCCGCGATCACCAGCATGATCGCCGCGACGATCCAGTCGAGCACCTGCCACGAGCGCTGCGTCGCGAAGAAGCGGGTGAGGGCGCGAGCGCCGTAGCCGAGCAGGAAGAACCAGGCGATGCTCGCGAGCGCGCCGCCCAGCACGAACCACCATCGGGCGGGATCGCCCTGCGCGTTGCCGATGGATCCCATGAGCACCATCGTGTCGAGGTAGACGTGCGGGTTGAGGTAGGTGATGGCGAGGCAGGCGAGGATCGTGCGCTTGAGGCTGCTGCGCGAGCCCTCGGGCCCGTCTCCCGCGACGAGCACCTCGGGGTTCATGGCCCGCCGGGCGGCCGACCAGGCGTACCAGAGCAGGAAGGCGACGCCGCCCCAGCGCACGATCTCGAGCAGGATCGGCGCGCGTTCGACGACGAGGCCGATGCCGGCGACGCCGAGCAGTTCGAGCAGCGCGTCGGTGAGGCCGCAGATGAGCACCACGGGCAGCACGTGCTCGCGGCGGATCCCCTGCCGCAGCACGAAGGCGTTCTGCGCGCCGATGGCGACGATGAGGGAGAGGCCGCTGCCGGCACCGATGAGAAGGGGGAGGATCACGCAGACGACGTTACGTGCGCGGAGCACGCCCCCGCTAGTTCAGCAGGGCTATGGTTTCTGATGCAGCTTAAGCCGCGCTTCAGGTAGCGTGGGGTGCGCGCCGGTGGCGCGGCCGATGCCTCGGGGCTCGGCGATGTTTCGGATCCCTCGCCGGGATACCTCCGAGACACGGGTGAGTTCCGAAGCAACGGCGGCTGCTCGGCGGCTGCTCAGCTGCCACGCGGCGCCCGCACGATGCCCGCACGGCGGCTGCTCGATGGGCGGGCAGCCGTGAGAGACCCGGATCCCCACCCGAACCCGAGGAGCCCCATGGACCTGCCAGTCGAGCACCTCGCGACCTTCGCCGCCATCGTCGACGAGGGCAGCTTCGAGGGCGCGGCGCGGCGCCTGCACATCACACCATCGGCGGTGAGCCAGCGCGTGCGCGCGATGGAGCAGCGGGTGGGATCGGTGCTGCTGCGGCGCACGCGGCCGGTCGAGCCGACGGCGGCGGGATCGGCGGTGCTGCGCGCGGCCCGCCAGGTCGAGCGCGTGCTCGACGACGTGGCCGACGAGCTGGGGCAGGGACCGTCGGGCGGCACGCTCATACCGGTCGTCGTCAACGCCGATTCGCTGGCGACCTGGTTCGTGCCCGCACTGGCTCGGGCGGCGCGGGAGACGGGCGCGCGCTTCGAGGTGGTGCGCTCTGACGAGACGCTGTCGACGGAGCGGCTGCGCAGCGGCGAAGTGATGGCGGCGCTCACGGCGACGGCCGAGGCGGTGCCGGGCTGCACGTCGACCCTCATCGGGGTCGACCGCTACCTCGCGGTGGCCGCGCCCGGTTTCACCGCCGCGCACTTCGGCGACGGCGTCACGGCCACCGCGCTCGCGACGGCGCCGGTGATCGAGTTCGACCGCCACGACATGTTCCAGCGGCGCTTCATCGATCGCATCGCGGCCGGGCACGCCGAGGCTCGGGATCACGCCGCCTCGGATCGCTCCGCAGCACCGGATCGCTCCGCAGCGCCGGATCGCCCCGCTGCTCCGGATCGGCCTGCCGCCCCGGATCGCCCTGCCGCCCCGGATCACGCCGCGGCACCGGCGGGCGAGCCGGCCGGGGGCGGCCCCGCCGACGCGCGAATCGAGCCGCCGCGCCACTTCGTGCCGTCGTCGGCGGAGTTCGCGACGGCGATCGAACTGGGCATGGGCTGGGGCATGCTGCCGCGCCTGCAGTGCGCCGAAGCGCTCGCGCGGGGTCGCCTGGTCGAGCTGATGCCGGGGTCGGCGTTCGAGCTGCCGCTCTACTGGCAGCGCTGGAATCTGCGCTCCCCCGTGCTCGACCGGCTGTCGGCGATCATCGCCGAGGACGCGGCGCTCGCACTCGATGTCGGCGGTGCGCGGTAGCCTGGAACGGCATCAGGGCGTCTCGCCGGTGTCTGAGCTTCGGAGGCGCGCCCACTCACCGCACCTCTGTGCCTCGACGAGGAGGATCCATGTCCCTCATTCCAGAACTGCTCGGCGCCATCGGCTCGGGATCGCTGCGCGTGGTCGATCTCACCAACAAGCTGCAGGCCTCGACCCCCACCCTGCGCCTGCCCAAGCCCTTCGCCAACCTGATCGACTTCTCGCTCGAGACGGTCAGCGAGTACGACGAGCCGGGCCCGTTCTGGAAGCACGCGAACATCCACACCGGCGAGCACATCGGCACGCACATCGACGCGCCGATCCACTGGATCAGCGGTCGCGAGGGCCACGACGTCTCCGAGATCCCGCCCGCGCGCCTCTTCGGCCCGGCCGCGGTGCTCGACTTCTCGGCCGAGGCCGCGGCCGACAACGACTTCCTGCTCGACGTGCACCACGTCGAGGCGTGGGAGGCCGAGCACGGCGCCTTCGAGCACGGCACCTGGCTGCTGCTGCGCACCGGCTGGGATCGCTTCTCCGATTCGCAGCAGGCGTTCCTCAATGCCGACGAGACCGGCTCGCACACACCGGGGTTCACGGCGGAGTGCGCCGCCTGGCTGGCCGGCCGCGCCGAGATCTCGGGCGTGGGAGTCGAGACCGTCGGCATCGATGCGGGTCGCGGGGCCGAACTGGATCCGCCCTTCCCCGTGCACTACCACCTGCTCGGCGCCGACAAGTACGGCATCACCTCGCTGCAGAATCTCTCGCTGCTGCCCCCGAAGGGCGCTGCGATCGTGGTGGCGCCGCTGCCCATCGTGGACGGCACCGGCAGCCCGGCCCGCGTGTACGCCCTCGTGGAGGCCTGATGGCCGGCGCCACCGTGGCCGAGCTCGTGGGGCACGCGCTCGCGCGCCTCGGCGCCGGCCACTGCTTCGGGGTGGTCGGTTCGGGCAACTTCGCGGTGACGAACGCGCTGCGCGAGGCGGGCGTTCCGTTCACCGCAACGCGGCACGAGGGCGGGGCCGCCACCATGGCCGACGCCTTCTCCCGCATGTCGGGCACGGTGGCACTGGTGTCGGTGCACCAGGGCTGCGGTCTCACCAACGCGGCGACGGGCATCGGCGAAGCGGCGAAGAGCCGCACCCCGATGATCGTGCTGGCGGCCGAGGCGTCGGGCGCGGCCGTCGGGTCGAACTTCTCGATGGACCAGCCGGGCTTCGCGCGGTCGGTGCTCGCGGAGTCTCACCGCGTGCACTCCCCAGAAAGCGCACTCGTCGATGTGGTGCGGGCCTTCCGCGCGGCGCGCGATGAGCGGCGCACCGTGGTGCTCAATCTGCCGCTCGACGTGCAGGCGCAGCCGGCCTCCGCCGACGCACTGCGCGCCCTTGAGAGCCTCGCCCCACCGCCGGCTCCGGCGCCGCCACGGGCCGACGCCGAGGCCGTGTCGGCCCTCGCACAGCTGATCTCCACGGCCGAGCGACCGGTGATCGTCGCCGGGCGGGGTGCGCGCGGCGCGGGGCCCGAGCTGCGGGCGCTCGCCTCCGCCGCGGGGGCGCTGCTCGCGACCTCGGCTGTGGCGAAGGGGCTGTTCGCCGGCGATCCGTTCGACCTCGGCATCTCGGGCGGTTTCTCGTCGCCCCTCACCGCAGAGCTGATCTCGCAGGCCGACCTCATCATCGGCGCGGGGTGCACCCTGAACATGTGGACCATGCGGCACGGCCGTCTGATCGGCGAGCGCACCCGGGTGGCGCAGATCGATCTCGAGGTGTCGGCGCTCGGGGCGCAGCGCCCGATCGATCTCGGGGTGGTCGGCGACGCGGCCTCGACCGCCACCGCGGTGCTCGCCGAGCTCACGCGCTTCTCCTCCGGTCTCGAACCCCGCTACCGCACCCCGGGCATCGCGGCCCGCATCGCGGCTGAGAGCCGGTGGAGCGACGTGCCGCTCGACCCGCCCGACCTCGGCGGCCCCGGCACCGGCGCCGCCTCAGACCCCGGTCCTCTCGAAGACGGCCCCGAGATCCGCATCGATCCGCGGGTGCTCAGCCGCGAGCTGAACCGCCTGCTGCCCGTCGAACGCATCATCTCGGTCGACTCGGGCAACTTCATGGGCTACCCGTCGGCCTACCTCGACGTTCCCGACGAGCACGGCTTCTGCTTCACGCAGGCGTTCCAGGCGATCGGCCTCGGGCTCGCGACCGCGATCGGCGCTGCGCTCGCCCGCCCCGATCGGCTGCCGGTGCTGGGCACCGGCGACGGCGGCTTCCTGATGGGCGTCGCCGAGCTCGAGACGGCGGTGCGGCTCGGTCTTCCGCTGCTCGTGGTGGTCTACAACGACGACGCCTACGGCGCCGAGATCCACCACTTCGGCGTGAGCGAAGACCCCGACTTCGTCGCCCCCGACCTCGGCACCGTGACATTCCCCCGCGTCGACATCGCGAGCCTCGCTCGCGGCTTCGGCGCACAGGGCGTCACCGTGCGCGGGCCCGAAGATCTCGACGCGGTGCGCGCCTGGCTCGACTCCGACCCTCGCTCGCCACTCGTGCTCGACGCCCGCATCGCCTCCGACGGGGGCGCGTGGTGGCTGGCCGAAGCGTTCCGAGGGCACTAGGCCTCCGATGCTGGGTGTGCTGCAGGGCTTCGCACTGATCCTCGGGGTGATCGGCGCCGGCTACCTCACCGCGCTGTTCAAGGTGGTGCAGGGGGATCAGCGGCGCGTGCTCAACAACGTGGCGTTCTACATCGCCACCCCCGCTCTGCTGTTCACGGTGCTGAGCCGCAGCGATCCCGGCGTGATCCTCTCGCCCGTCATCCTGGTGACGAGCGCGGGTGCCGTGATCGTCGCGGCCGTGTTCGTGATCGCGTCTCGGCTGTGGTTCAAGCGGGATCTCGCGAGCACGACGCTCGGAGCGACGTGCGCGGGCTACGTCAACGCGAACAACCTCGGCCTGCCCGTCGCGGTCTACATCCTGGGCGATGCCGCCTACGTGGCCCCGCTGATGCTGGTGCAGCTGCTGTTCTTCGCTCCGGCGGTGCTCGCGATCCTCGAGAGCGTGCGCGGCAACCAGCGCGGCTTCCTGGTGGCGCTCGGGCGGGCGCTCTCGAACCCGATCATCGTCGGGTCGATCGCAGGCCTCGTCGTCGCGCTGACCGGCCTGCCCGTGCCGCAGCTCGTGATGGCGCCGCTCGACATGCTCGGCGCCGCCGCGATCCCGATGGTGCTGCTGAGCTTCGGCATCTCGCTCCGCGGCCAGCGCGCGCTGCAACCCGGAACGGGTCGGGCCGCGGTGTTCACGGCGAGCGGCCTGAAGGTGCTGCTCATGCCGCTCGTCACGTGGCTGATCGCGATCGCGGTGGGGCTGAGCGCACACGAGGTCTTCGTGGCGACCACCATCGCGGCGCTGCCGACGGCCCAGAACGTCTACAACTACGCGGCCACCTATCGGCGGGCCGAGACCGCGACGCGCGACACGGTGTTCCTCACCACCTTCGCGTCGCTGCCCGTCATCGCCCTCATCGCGTGGCTGCTGGGCTGAGCGAGCCACCGAGGGCGGGAATAGCGGGGCACGATCCGGCGTTGCAACGAGGCGGAATGCGGGCCGGATCGTGGCCCGCCGTGTCACCCGTAAGGAGCCTCCCAGTGAGTTCGCGCATCGCCCAGACCACCGCACCCGTTCTCGACACTCTCGCGCAGCGGTGGAGCCCCCGAGCCTTCGACGCCGAGCACGCCTTCCCCGAGGGCGCTCTGCGCAGCGTGTTCGAGGCCGCGCGCTGGGCCCCGAGCGCGAACAACACCCAGCCCTGGCGGTTCATCGTGGCCCGCCGCGGCAGCGAGAGCTACGCCCGCATCGAGCAGGCCCTGCTCGGCTTCAACCGCGAGTGGGCGGTGTCGGCCGCGGCGCTCATCGTGAACATCGCCGAGGTCATCGACCCCGAGGGCAAGCCCCGCAAGTGGGCCGAGTACGATCTCGGACAGGCGGTCGCCCACCTCACCGTGCAGGCGCACGCCGACGGCTACTACACGCATCAGATGGGCGGCTTCGACCGCGAGGCGATCAGCGCCGCGTTCGACCTCGATGAGCGTCTGCTGCCCGTCTCGATCACCGCGATCGGCGCGATCGGCACCCCCGAGCAGCTGTCGGAGGTGCTGCGCGAGCGCGAGACCGCTCCCCGCACGCGGCTGTCGCTCGAAGAGCTCGTGATCGTGCGCGACTGACGCACAGGAAGGGCGTGTCTCGCCCTCAGGCCTCTCGAGGCTCCTAGCCCCTAGCCCTAGCCCCTAGCCCCTAGTTGCTGAGGCCTGCAGCCCGCGCACTGTCCCGGCCGTTATGCAGCGAAAGGCGGATTTCGCACGTCGATCTCGAAGATCACATGCGAAATCCGCCTTTCGGCGTCGTCCGGCGCAGGGGAGCCCGGGTCAGTCGAGCATGTCGCTCTGCTCGATGACCGATTCCACGGTCTCGATCAGGGCGCGCTTGGTCTCGTAGAGCGGGTGCGAGGGCTGGTCGGCTTCCGAGGGCAGGCCGAGGGCCGCGGCCGCCTCGATCGTGTTCACGCCCACGCAGGGCACGATCGTGGTGTCGGGGATGTCGGGGAACTGCGACGCGACCTCCTCGGCGATCCGTGCGGATGCGACGAGCACCGCGTTGATGCGGCCCGACTCGATGTCTTCGCGGATGTGCACCGACGCGGGCACCCCGACGGTGCGGAACGCGAGCACCTGCGTGACGTCGTGGCCGCGTTCGATAAGCCCCTGGGTGAGCACCGGGATCGCGACGTCTGAGCGCAGCGTGAGCACGCGCAGCACCTCGCCGGTGTCGATCTCGGGCCACTCTTCGAGCAGGGCGTGGGTGCTGTTCTCGCGCTCGGGGGTGCGGGTGATGTGGTACCCGGCGTCGCGGAAGGCGACCGCGGTCGCCTCGCCGACGATCGCGACCTTGGTCTCGGGCGGGATCACGGCGTTGTGGTGCTGCAGCACGTCGGCGACGGTGGAACTGGTCGCGGTCATCCAGTCGAAGCCACCCTCTTCGAGGGTCTTCAGGGCTTCGACCAGCTTCTCTTCTTCGCGCGTATGGGCGAAGTCAACGAGCGGAGCGATCACCGTGTGGGCTCCCTGCTCACGCAGCGCCTTGGAGACGATGTCTCCCCAGGTGCCGCCCCTCGGCACGAGCACCCGCAGGCCGCTGAGCGGTTTCGCCTCTACCGACATACACCCCACTCACTCGACACCAATACAAAAGCCATACGATCAGTCTTGAACGAACCCTCGGTATGGCTGGGATGGAAAACCATCTGTCCCTATTCTTACTCCGCGTCTCCCCAGGAAGCAAAACGAGGCCCGGCGGCCCTGGGAACGCAACTCAACTGTGACCTGCCCGCGGCGGGCCGGATCGACTCACTCGAAGCGCTTGATGACGGCGCTGGTGACCGTCCAGACACCCAGACCGACGATGGCGGCGGCGCCCGCGACTCCGATCGCGAAGGCGAGCGGGTTGCGCCGCTTCTGCTCGGCAACGCGATGCTTCATGTCGTCGACCGCGTCGTCGACGCGCTGCGCATAGTTGAGGCGATCCTTCAGCTGCGCGAGGGTGTCGTACAGTTCGGCGCGCGCCTGCGCCGCCGCGACTACACCCTGCTGCTTCTCGTGTGCGTTCATCGCCAGTTCCCTTCCTCGCCGACTCGCGGCATCTGCGAGCCCGCGGGCCGCGATGTCGGGGGCTCGGCGTTGATCCGCACTTCGCTGATGGCAGAGATGTCGTCGCCCACGCGCTCGAGCGTCTCTTCCGGTACGGGGTTGCCGCGCTTGATGAGCGCGACGCCGGCGAGGATCGCGAGGGCCGCGAGCACGAGCAGCGCTGCGGCGACGACGAGCGCGGCCAGCCACCAGGGCCACACCAGGGCCAGGGCGGCGATCGCGGCGATCACGAGCGCCTCGAGCATGAAGAACACGAAGAACAGGGCGATGACGATCGCTCCGGCGCCGATGCCGGCCTTCTTGGCCTTCGAGATGATCTCGCGCTTGGCGTTCTCGTACTCGATCTTGGCGAGCGAGACGATCTGCTGCGGCAGCCGCGTCAGCAGTTCGAAGGTGCCCGCCTGATCCTTCTTGCGACTCATGCGTCACCGCCCGACTTCGAGGACGCCCCCGAACCGCGCTTCTTGGACGCGGCCGACCCGCTGCTCTTGCTCGACGACGAATTCGAGGAGGCGCTCTTCGAGGAACCGCCCGAATCGCTCTTCGACGAACTGTTCGAATCGCTCTTCTCGGACGCCGCAGAGCCCACAGCGGCCTTCGACGCCGTCGATGCGTTGGTGGTGCCCGCGGTGGAGCGCTTGTCGCTCTCGTCGTCGCGCAGGAACGCCGCCATGGCGCTCTTGCCCGCACGGGTGGCGGACGCCTTGAGCTCGTCGACCCGGGTCTGCGCCACGTCGCGCACGAAGCTGACGCCGCGCTGCACGGGGGCGGTGTGCCAGAGCGTCTGAGCGCCGTTCTTGATCTGCTCGTAGCGCTCACGGCCGGCCCGAGTGCCGAGCACGTAGCCGACTGCCGCGCCGAGAACGAATGCGATCTTGCCCTTCATCATTGCCTCCCGCCGTTGGCGTTTCAATAGCCTGCCGCTAGCCTACCGCCCGCGACACCGTTCATACCGCTTCGGGAATTCCGGTGGTCACGGCGGCAGGATTTCTGTATGATTCGCGGCTGCCGGCTCCGCGGTCGGTTCACGGGACCGCGGATCGTCGGCGCCGCCGGGTCACGGTCGCGGCGGCCGCGGCGGCGACGATGAGGCCGCCCCACAGTCCGTACATCCACGCCGCGTCGCCGCCGAGCACGGGCAGCCCGAACGCGAACCACGGCGGGGTGCCGTGCTGGGTGCGGCACGGGCTCGCCTTCGCGCACTGCTGGGGCGGCACGATGCCGTCGCCGTGGGCGAGGTTGAGGATCGTGACGTCGTAGGCGTCGTTCTTCACGGTGACCGTATACACCGCCGATACCGACTGGCCGGGCGCCACGGCGGGCACCTGCCAGGTGAGGATCGCGCCTGCGCGGCTGAGACCGGCGGGCAGCGCGCCCGAGAGGCGCGCGCTGTTCAGCACCTGGGAGGCGTCATCGGTGACGACGAGGTGGTCGAGTGACACGAGGCCCGTGTTCGTCACGGTGAGCACGTAGCTGATGTCGTCTCCGGGCCGCACGACCGTGCCGTCGTGCAGGGGGTCGCCGCCCGCCGTGGTCGCGGTCTTCGTCATCGTCCACTGGGGCGTGCCGATCGCGGCTTCGAACGGGTCGCTGGCCTCGACGAACTGGCCGGTCTCGACGCCCTTGCCGGTGACCGCGATCACGTTGCGGTGCGCGGGCCCGTAGGAGTCGGCGGGGTTCATGCTCGGCAGGGTGCCCGTGCAGTCGACCGACTGCCCGACCGCGAGCACGAACTCGGCGAGCGTGCTCGTGCGCACGGGGTTGTCGGCGGCGCGCAGCGCGGTGCCGTCGTTCGGGTTCACGCAGGCGAGCGAGGTCATGGTGCGGCCGGTGGCGGTGGTGTCGACGAGCCGCAGCCCGCCCAGCGGTTCGTCGCCGGTGTTGGTGAACCGCATCTTCACGGTGAGCGGGTCGCTCGTGCCGTTCGCGCGGGGCGGCAGCACGGCCGGATCGCCGAGGTCGCTGGTCTTGTCGATCACGAGTTTCGCGGTGTCGAGTGTGAGGCCCGCGTTGACGTACTCCGTGACGGCGCCCGCGAGCACCGGCACCGAGTGCGAGCGGGAGGTGGTCGGGCTCGCGCACGACGCATCGACCATGCACGACGGCGCCCGCGCGGTCACCCCGTACGTGTACCCCGCGGGGTCGAGCCCCGAGCCGAGCACCGTGTCGAGGGTCGGCTGCGAGGGGTGCGTGCCCAGCACCGCGAACTCGACGGTGTAGCCGGTGCCCGGCGCGATGTTCGTGAACGCGTAGGCGCCGTCGGCGTCGGTGACCGCCTCGCCCACCTTCGCCCCGGAGGAGTTGTAGAGCGCGACCGCCACCCCCGCGACGCGCGGCTCGGCGGCGGGCGCGCCCATCCGCCCATCGTGGTTCGCGTCGGCCCACACGGTGCCGCGCACCCCGCCCGGCGTGTTCTTCGCCAGCGGGATGCGCACCGGAACCTGGTCGCACGAGTCGGGAGTGGTGCTGTTCTGCCCGTCGACGTCGGTGTCGCAGGAGGGGTTGCCCGGAATACCCGCGGGATTGGGAGTCGCGGCCGGGTCGGCGGGCAGGATCGGCTTCGCCCGGCCCGCCCCCGCGTTCTTCGCAATGCCCGCGTAGGGCGTCGAGGGCGAGGTGAACCAGGCCTGATTCAGCAGGTTCGCGTGGGCGGCGCCCTGGTTCACCTTGCCGCGCACCACGATCGAGAGCGACTCCCCGACGGGAATCGTGGATATCGGGTACTGACGCTCGATGAAGCCGTCGATACGTTGTGCCGAGGAAGCCAGGACACCGTCGTTCAGCAGGAAGAGTTCAGGCAGTCCCCGTACGGTTTCGGCGACCAAGTTATCGCCAGTGCCGTCATTTCCAACGAGTCTCTCGGATCCCCACGCCAGAACAGAGCCGTCCTGTGCAACTCCTGCTATCGCATGGCCTTCTACTAGCTCATCGTCTTCGTTTTCGTAATAGGCACTCCCGGGCTCAGCAGCTTGCTTCACACCGCTGAATCCTCCCAGGGCGGTCGCGACGGCGCTGCTGAAGGACAGGGAAGGGGCGTTTCCCCAAGCGTAGAGCTCTCCGGAGGAGGTGACGGCCGCAAAGACTCGAAACCGCTGAATCACGGATCGGACTGCGACATTCTCGAGTCTCTGCACCGGGGCCGCGATCAGATTGTTCGCGGTGCTTCCATTGCCATTCCGGTGATTCAGCCCGATTCCCCAAGCAAAAAGACTTCCATCCTCGGTCAGGGCAAATGCACCCCCGTAACTGGGGAACAGCTCTTTGACTTCAACGCTTTCTAGCCCCAGCACGGGAAGGGCAACCGCGCTATTCTCCGTAGTCCCGTTTCCCAGTGCGCCATGTGCACCATTTCCCCAGGCGTAGACGCCGCCATTCGCAGTAAGCGCGTAGAAGGATCCGCTGGCCCACACGCTCTCGATAGCGATACCCTCGAGGCCGGTGACCACCTGCGCAGACAGTTTGTAGCCGCTACCCGTATATTGTTGGCTGCCCCAGACGTACAGCGCACCCGTCGAAGTGATCGCAAAGCCGCCATCAGGGTGACCGACCAGTTTTTGAACCGTCACCCCTTCAAGCCCTAGTACCGGTTTCGCCGAAAGGTTGTCCTGCTGAGTCCCGTTCCCGGCGCGGCCGAAGGTACCGTTGCCCCACGCAAGCACTCGCCCAGTCGATGTCACTCCGTACCCGGTCCAGGAGCCCGCGTCGAGCTCGACGATCGTTACGCCAGTAAGACCTTGGACTGGCTGAGCGGAGAGGTTACTGGTAAATCCACCGTTTCCGTTCTCCCCGTTAATCCCGCGCCCCCAGGAGTACACCTGCCCGGCAGAGGTGAGAGCATAGGCGCCCCATGGACGAACAGCTATCTTCTCGACGACCACTTGCTCAAGTCCGAGCACGGGAGCGGCAATAGCAGAAGGTTCGCTACCTCCGTTGCCGAGTTCCCCATCAAGGTTCCCGCCCCACGCGTACACCTGACCCGAGTCGGTGATGGCGTACACGGCATTCTGAGAGGGGACCAACTCTGAGATCCGAAGGCCCTCGAGACCGACCACGGGCTTCGCTACGGGGTTTGATTCATCGGCAGTTCCATTTCCGAGAAGGTCTCCGCCTGCTCCCCAGGAATACACGCGGCCCGCGTCGGTAACGGCGAAGAAAGCCCCACTCCCATGGCTCACTACTTCTCGCACGGGGTCGCCGATCTCGCCGTAGATGGTTTCAACATCGTAGAGCTCAGCACCCGCCGTGTCGGTGAGGGTGCCCCCGGCAACCGGCGTGTTGCCGAGATTGGTGAGCGTGAGCTGCCAGGCCACGTCGCAGACACCGGTGGTGTCGTTGCAGGCGAGGCTGGCCTCGTTCTTGTCGATGTCGACCTTGGGCTCGGCGGCGTGGAAGCCGTAGTTCACACCGTTCTGCGCGCCGCCCATGGCGAGCGTGAACACCGTCGACTGCTCGGCGGCGTTGGCGAATCTGCGGTTGATGAACGAGAAGGTGGGGTCGACTGCGAGGTCTTGGCCGTAGTAACTGGTGAGGTGTGCAGGGAGATTGGGCCCGCGCTGGTCGACGCGGGTGACGTAGTCGCCGTGCACGAGCCCGGTGAAGCTGTAGTAGCCGGTCGCGTTGGTGACCGCGGTGCGCACCGGTGCGTCTTCGATCACCCCGTTCACCACCCGATACAGACCGACCGATGCCCCCTGCACCTTCGGCTCCGTCGCGTGCATGACGGCGTCGTTGTTCACGTCATTCCAGACCGTGCCGCTCGCACTCGCCATGACCACCTGTGCGCGCGCCGGCCAGGGCACGGGTGCGGCTTCGACACCCGTGTCGGTGATCGTTCTACCCGCCCACAGCAGGTAGTTGTTGCCCTGCCGGTTGCCGGTCGGCTGCAGGGTGACGTTCAGGGCCGCGTTCGCGCCGGCGCCGTTCGCGGGCTGACGCACCTTCAGCGCGGTCGCGCCGGCGAGGGGGGGCACGCCGCCCTGGCCTGCCTGCGAGACCGGGTGCCACACCGAGTTCGGGTCGCCCGGGTTGAGGGTGGGGTTCGCGGTCACCGTGAAGAACGCCTCGGCGCCGTCGGTGGTGTCTTCGACCCCGAAACCCGCTCCGGTGAGCGCGAGGCTGCCCTGAAAGCTCGACGTCTTGGGGCTGGCGGTCCAGTTGGGCACCTGGCTCTGGTAGGCGGCGCCGTCGCCGTTGCGGGGCAGCGCGATCACGGTCTCGGTGTGCCCCGTGCCGTTGAGGGTGGCGGCGAGATCGACCCGCCAGGTGAGGGGTTCTTCGATCTCCTGCTGCGGCGTCACCACGCTCACCCGCGCGGCGGCGGTGAGCTGCTCGGGCACGGTGCTGCGCGCCTCGGCGCTCGCCGGCAGCACCTGCTCGGCGCCGTCGAGCGAGAACGTCGCCGCCGACACGATCGTGTCGCGCGCGGTGTACGTGGCCTTCGCGTCGTACGTGATGTCGGGCAGCGTGGCGGTCTTGTTCCAGTCCTGGTACGAACCCGCGATCAGGCCCTCAGCGGGCGTGAACACGAGGCGGGCCGGAGTCGACTCGGGATCGCCGCAGACACGCCCCGACGGGCCGGGCTCGGCGGGGATCACGGTCAGCTGCCAGGCCGGGTTGGTACTCACGGGGTCGGTGACGCACCGATCCGCCTCAACCTCGACGCGGGCCGCGAACCCCGCCGCCGGGATCGGCGGGTTCACCCCACGCGCCCTCACCCGATAGGAGGCGGTGCTGCCCGGCGGGGTCTGCGGGTTCGCGACGGTGTGCTCGACCTGCAGGGTGGGGATCACGGGGAACACCACTTGCACCGCGCCCGTCGCGCCGGCGATGTCGCCGTCGCCCACCCGGGCCCGCATCACGTCCTGCACCACCGGCCCGTCGCCCGGCTTGACGCTCTCGCGAATCTTCGCGGGCACCGTCACCGTGAACGCGCCCGCGCCCGCCTGGTCGTGCACCGGCAGGGCGCCCTCGGCGAAGACGACCCTGATCGCGCGCCCGCCCGCCGGCGCCTCCTCCTGCTCCACCCAGCCCTGCGTCACCGACGCATCGGCGATCGGGTCGCCCGTCTCAGTCGTCGACCAGAAGATGCGATACGACGCCGGGTCCACGGGGGTGCCGTCGGGGCCGGTCACGTTGACGAAACCGTCCACCCGCTGCAAGCCCGGATCCCACTCGTCAGCTACCACGATCTGCGGGGCCGGGTCGCCAGGTCCAACCTCGATTGCGGTGGTGAGCACCGACAGCTCCTGCCGGAACTGCGCGCCGGCCGCCAGCTGCCAGGGGCTGCCCGCATTCGAGTATCCCGTCGACGAGGCCGCCGCCCACTGCATGTTGCCCGGTTCGAACTTCGACTGTGATCCGGTGTAGGGATACGCCACCCGCTTGCTGAACAGCTCGCCCGACGCCGGAATCGGCCGGTACACCCGCGCCGCCGAGTAGTCGTTGTTCGGGTAGGGGGTGCCGCCGATGGACCCGGTCTTCGGATCGTACGTCGACCAGCTCTGGGGCTTGCCCGTGCCCGGCTGCCAGCCGTCGCCGTTGTTCAGGTAATCGGTCGACCTGAATGCGCTCCCGGGCACCTCCATCCACACGTCGTAGACGGCCGTGGATCCCTCGTCCTGCTCGGGCCAGCCGCCCGGCACCGTGAAGTTCAGCTGAGGTTCCCCCGAGTACTTCAGCGTCAGCCAGCCGTCGACGGGGGTCACCGCCTGAGTGCCGAGCCGCCAGGTCGTGCCCGCGGGGAACGCCGACACGTTCACGCGGGCCTCCCACTGCATGCCCGTCGATACTCCCTTGACCGGCGAGAACCCCTCACGCTTGAGCGCCCGCGGGGTGATCGTGAACCCGCCCGACGCCGCACCCTCGTACGTGTGCAGCTGGGCGCTCGGGCGGATCGTGAGATCGGCCTGCGGCGCCGACACCACCGTCACCGCCTCGGTCTCCACCGAAGCGTACGGCGATTGGCCGCTGATGCCGACCGATACCGGGAACTTCTGCTCGGTACGCGCCAACCCCTGCGCATCCGAGGCGGTCATCAGCAGGGTGCGCGTCACGCTCGCCGCCGCACCCTCCTCGATCGTGAACAGGCAGGAGTTGCCGCTCACCTGCACCGAGACCCCCGGCACCGGCGCGCAGAACTCGGCCTTGCCCTCGGACCAGCGCAGGTACGCGGCGCTGCCCATGGACACCGCGACCGTGCGCTTCGGGCCGGCCTGGAACTTCAGCTCCACCTCGTACCCCACGACGTCGCCCGACGACACCACCCCGTCGCTCGGGCCATCGTCGCCGGGGCTGAACCCGTTCGCCGTGTTCACGAACGACGCCGCATCAGTGCCATGCCCAGTGCCGTCGTACTTCTTCGTCACCCGCACGTCGGTGTACGGGTTGGGGCCCGGTGCAGCCGTCGCGCCTGGCGCGCTCACCGCGACCAGGCCGCCCGCCACCACCGCCGCCGCCGCGACGCCCGACAGCACCCGCCTCACGACGGCGCGACGGCTCTCGCGGCCCACACCCACAGCACGCATCGAAGAGCACTCCCAAGGTCGAACGACACACGGCACTACCGATGTCGCGTCGCTCCCCTCAACGCACCAGTCGACCCGGTTCTGCCCAATCGTAGCCACGCGGGGACGGGGCATAGGCCGCGCACAGGGAACAATCACCCTGTTCGGCGCGTTTTTCACCCCGGAGGCGAGGACGCCACCCGCCGCCCCAGGCGCCTCCTGAGCCGCATCTCCCGCCCAGAGAGCACGCACGCGCGCACGGAGCCCCGACCTGCCCCTGCCGAGTGGGCAAGAATAGCTCGCGAGCCGCAGAAACACCGCACTTTCTGCCCACTCGGGGCGCTTGTTCCTCTCGACAGGCTCGGGGGCCGGGCACGCGCTCACTGAACCGCGACCCGCTCATGGAATCGCGGCCGCGCCGGGGAACCGTCGCAGACCACCCCATCGAGAGGTCAAGAACTGCTCAAGGACCGCAAAAGCGCAGCACTTTCTGACCGCTCGGGGAGGGTGTTCGTTCCCTTCGGCAGGCTCAGGGAGCGAGGCAGCCTCCGGGAGTCCCGGCCGCGCTCAGGGAACGGTTCAGGGAGTGGGAACGCGCCAGGCAACCGCGGCGGGCTCAAGGAACGGCGACGCGCCCAGGGAGCGGTCATGTGCCGAGAACGCCCCAGGGCCACCCGTCGAGAAGTCGGTCAGTCGGCGATGCCCGCCAGACGCCGTCGCAGCAGCACCGCCTGCGTGCGGGCGTCGGCCACGGCGCTCGCGGTCGAGCCGCCGTGCAGCGCCTCGCCCACCGCGAGCAGGTCGTGCGTCGCTTCGCGCGCGGCGCCCAGTCGGCGCTCGGCAGCCTCGCGCTGCTCGATCGACGCGTAGGGGGCGATTCGCAGCACCGCCTCCACACCGCCGGCCGCGGCCAGTCCGACGGCCGTGAGAGCCTCGCTCACCGAGCGCTGCACTTGCCCCTCACTCGGCACGCCCTCGAGGTCGACCCCCTCGATCACGGGCCCCGAGAGGCGCGCCCGGCGTGCGCCGCCAGGTTCGACGCGCACCGCCCAGTGCTGCCCTTCGGCGAGCTCGACCGCGCACAGCGCGGGCTCGTCACCGAGCGGGAGTCTGTCGGCGCCCGCCGCGAGGGCGACCCGGGCCTCCATGCGCCAGCGCGTCGGCAGCACGTCGTGCAGCGCTTCGGACAGCACGCCCGCGGTTTCGAGCACAGCCGTGGCCTCGCGAGCCGACGATGCGTCGACCCCCACCACGAGCGCGCGCGCCTCGGTCACCGTGCCGTCGACCTCTTCGACGCGCCAGACATCATCGCCCGTGCGCTCGACGGCGGTGACGGTCGCCGCAGCGACCTGCGCCCCGTAGAGACCGAGCCGCTGTTTCAGCTCTGCGAACGCTGCGGGCCAGCCCGCCACCGGCGCCACCGCGGTTTCACGTGCAACATCACGATCGGCGTTGGCCAGCACCGCACCCGAGAGCGACCCCGCGCGGGTGAGCGCCTCGTTGAGGCCGGGCACCGCCGCAGCGACCTCGACCTCGTCGGCGGCGAGACCGAAGCGTTCGCGCACGAACGGGTCGACCAGCCGCTCCACGACCGCCTCGCCAAGGCGGCTGCGCACCAGCTCGCCGAGCGAGTGCGCCTTGCCGATCGTGAGCACCGGTTTCACCCGATCCAGGTACGCCCGCGCGGCCGCGCGACCGCCGAGCACGGCGACCGCCTGCGACGAGATGGGCACCGCGGGAATGCCCAGGGCCGCCGGAACGGGCTGCGGCACCCACTCCTGCTTGATGCCGCGCAGCAGCACGGGGTTCGGCGCAACCGACACGGCGCGCACCTCGTCGTTCACGTGCCCGCCCTGCGAGAGAGGCGCGGCGATGTGCTGCAGCAGTTCGCGCAGCACGCCGTCGGGATCGGGCAGTGCGTCGGCTCCGCCGACCGCCTCGGCGCGGGCCCGAGCGACCGCGGCAGGCGCGCCCTCGATCGGCCAGTCGCCAGTGCGCACCGAGAGGCCCACCTCGGCCAGTTCGAGAGCCGCCGACAGCTCGGGCAGGCCACCGCCGATCACGTAGACGTCAACCACGCTGCTGCTCCTCTGACCCCGGGTTCGGCGACTGCGGCTCTACTGCGGGCGACTGCGGCTCCGCGGGCTGCTCCCGCGGTTCTGCAGATGGCGGCGCGGCCGCATCAGCCTGCGGAGCCGCCGCGCCCCCCTGCCCCGCGATGGGCGGCTGCGACTGCGACTGCATCTGCGGCGAGGTCGGCTGCACCGGCTGCAGCGTCGGCGCCTGCACCTGCACCAGGTCGATGCGCGAGCGCCCGTGACCGCCCTTGCGGAAGATCTTGAGCGCCAGCCAGACGAACACCCCGAGCCCGACGATCTCGCCCAGCAGGCCGCCCGCGCTGCCGCCGTCGGCGGTCTGCGCGGTCTCGCCGCCGAAGCCGGTCACCATGAAGCCGAAGCCGACCAGGTTGTTGACGATGTGAATCGCGATCGCCGCTTCGAGGCCGCCCGTGCGCCAGGTCAGCCAAGCCGCGACGACGCCCATCAGCCCCACAGCCGCGAGACCCCAGAAATCGTAGATGTGCGCCATGGCGAAGGCCACCGAGGGGATGAGGATCGCGAACCACGGATTGCGCAGCCACGCCCCCAGCACCTGCATGAACAGCCCGCGGAAGACCACCTCCTCGGTCGCCGCCTGGACCGGCACGAGCACGATGACGAGCACCAGCGAGATCAGCGCCGCGTTCACGTCGAACGCGCGATCCGCTTCGGCGGGCGGCTCGGAGAGCGCCGCCGGATCCACGATCGCCTGCAGGCCGATCTCGGCGGCCATGCCCACCGCCGTCATCGCGATCAGCGCGAGCACCGCCGCCCCGAGCAGGCGCAGCAGCAGCCCCCAGCGCAGCCGCGCCGCGACCGACCACACGCGGCCCACGGGGCGCATGCCCAGCGTAAGCATCGCGAGGATCACCGCCGGCAGCATCACGATGATCGACAGCATGCTCATCAGCACCGACAACGGCCGCTGCGTGTCGATGATCTCGGTGCTGCCCGACGCGAGGTCGTTCAGGTACTCGGGATCGCCCGCCATCATCAGCGGCACGAAACCGACCGCCAGGATCACCGTGAACACGCCGAAGTAGACACCCGCGAGCAGCAGGAGCAGCAGCGGCTTCCACCAGCGATAGTTCGCCACACCCCGCAGCAGGCGGTGGTACTCGAGCGGCTCGGTCTCGACCGTCTGCATCACCGGCGCCGGAGCCGCCCACGCCCACTGCTGCGGCGCCGACTGCTGCGGCGCGGGTTGCTCTGGGACGCTCATGGATGTCTCCTTCTTCTCGCCGACGATCGCTCGGCGCACAGATCGAGGCGGGATCCTGCTGCTACAGAATCCTGCCCCATACCTCTGACAGTCTCGGGAGAAACCGCCGTGCCCGTCGAGCCGGGCCGGGCGAAAACGCTGCCGCGTCTTCGCTCACGCCCCTACCCCTCGTTTCGCTCCGTGGGCCGCCGCAGTAGCGGCGCCGCGGCGCGGCGAAAACGCTGCCGCGTCTTCGCTCACGCCCCGCGCAACCGCGCGGCGAGGTAACCGTGCAGCTCGGCCAGCGGTACGCGCTGCTGCTCCATCGTGTCTCGCTCGCGCACGGTCACCGCGTTGTCGTCGAGCGAGTCGAAGTCGACCGTCACGCAGAACGGCGTGCCGATCTCGTCCTGACGGCGGTAGCGGCGGCCGATCGCGCCCGAATCGTCGAAGTCGACGTTCCAGTCGTCGCGCAGATCCTGCGCGATCTCACGGGCGAGGGGCGACAGCTTCTCGTTGCGGCTGAGCGGCAGCACGGCCACCTTCACCGGGGCGAGGCGCGGGTCGAGCGCGAGCAGCGTGCGCTTGTCGGTGCCGCCCTTCGCGTTCGGCACCTCTTCCTCGCGGTAGGAGTCGACGAGGAACGCCATCAGCGACCGGGTAAGACCCGCCGCCGGCTCGATCACGTACGGCGTGTAGCGCTCGTTCTTGGTCTGGTCGAAGAAGTTGAGATCTTTGCCCGAGTGCTTCGAGTGCGTCGACAGGTCGAAGTCGGTGCGGTTCGCGATGCCCTCGAGCTCGCCCCACTCGCTGCCCTGGAAGCCGAAGCGGTATTCGATGTCGGCGGTGCGCTTCGAGTAGTGCGACAGCTTCTCCTTCGGGTGCTCGTAGAAGCGCAGATTCTCGGGGTCGATGCCGAGGTCGGTGTACCAGCTCATGCGCTCGTTCATCCAGTACTCTTGCCACTGCTCGTCGGTGCCCGGCTCGACGAAGAACTCCATCTCCATCTGCTCGAACTCGCGGGTACGGAAGATGAAGTTGCCCGGCGTGATCTCGTTGCGGAAGCTCTTGCCGATCTGGCCGATGCCGAACGGGGGCTTCATGCGCGCCGCCTGCAGCACGTTCGCGAAGTTCACGAAGATGCCCTGAGCGGTCTCGGGGCGCAGGTAGTGCAGGCCCGACTCGTCGTCGACGGGGCCGAGGAAGGTCTTGAGCAGGCCCGAGAAGGCTCGCGGTTCGGTCCACTGGCCGCGGGCGCCGCAGTTGGTGCAGACGATCTCGGCGAGGCCGCCCTCGGGGGCGCGGCCCTTCTTCTCCTCGAACGCCTCGATGAGGTGATCCTCGCGCTGGCGCTTGTGGCAGCTGAGGCACTCGACCAGCGGATCGCTGAAGACCTCGACGTGGCCCGAGGCCTCCCACACCTGCCTCGGCAGGATGACGCTCGAGTCGATGCCGACCACGTCGTCGCGCTTCTGCACCATGGTCTTCCACCACTGGCGCTTGATGTTCTCCTTCAGCGCGGTGCCGAGGGGGCCGTAGTCCCATGCGGAGCGCGAACCGCCGTAGATCTCACCCGCCTGGAAGACGAAGCCGCGATGGCGGGCGAGGGCGATGACCTTGTCGAGGCGGGACTGTTCAGCCATGTTCGATTCACTCCAAGGGGCAAGCGGGGATCTTGGGAAGCGCCGGGCGCGGGGCCCGGCGCATCCGACCATCCTACGCCCTCGGGTGCACCAAGCGCCGGGGCCGGCGACCGGGTGCGGCGGGCTACTGCGCCGGCGCACCCGGCGCCATGCCGTCGGCCCCCTCGGGCGGCGTGCCGCCGAAGCCGCCCGCCCCGGGGCCGCCCGGGGCTCCCGAGCCATCGCCGCCCGGCATGCCGCCGGGCGCACCGGCCCCGCCCATGCCTCCGGGGCCCTGCTGCGCGGTCGCCGGATCCCACTCGGCGCCGTTCGCGGTGACGGTGCCGCCCGTCACCGTGATCTCTCCGTTGGCGTCGACCGGGATGTCGCCGCCGTTGTCCGCGCTCGTGATGACGATGTCCCCGCCCGAGATGCCGATCGTGCCGTTCGAGTCGAGCCCGTCGGCGCCGGCGACGATGGTGATCGTGCCGCCCGAGATCTCGAGGCGCTCGCCGGTGTCGGTCTCCCGATCCGCGCCGCCCGTGTTGAGGCCCGAGGCGTTGATGCCGTCGTCCGAGGCCGTGAGGTCGAGAACACCCGCGAAGATGCCGATGTTCACGGCCTCCATCGCCTCGGTCGACTCGGTCACGGTGATGTCGCCGCCGCCCACCGAGACGATCACCTCGCCCTTCACGCCGTCGTCGACCACCGCGGCCGTCAGCGTGCCGCCCGTGATCACCGTGTCGGTCTGGGCCTGCACCCCGTCATCGCCGGCGGTGATGTCGATGTCGCCCCCGGTCACGAGGATGTAGCCCCGCGTCTCATCCTCTTCCTGGTCGCTCTTCAGCCCGTCGCCGCTGCCGGCGGCGAGCGCGAGCGCGCCGCCCTCCACCACCAGCGCGTCCTTCCCGCGCAGCGCGTCGTCGGCAGCGGTGACCGTGAGGTCGCCCGACAGGATCACCAGGTCGTCGGTGCTCGAGATCCCGTCGTTGCCGTTGCCGTGCACCGAGAGGGATCCGGATCCCGAGATCGTGAGATCGGCCCGAGCGTCGATCGCGGCGTTCGCGGTGGCGTCGTCGGCGTACGACGCGGCGTCGGAGACCGTGTTCTCACTGCCGTCGGCGAGGTTGATCGCCACGTCGTCGGCGCTCTGCACCTCGATCGCGGGTCCGGCCGTGTTGTCGATGTCGACGCCGTCGAGGATCAGCA
Source organism: Leucobacter sp. UCD-THU (assembly GCF_000349545.1). NCBI lineage: Bacteria > Bacillati > Actinomycetota > Actinomycetes > Micrococcales > Microbacteriaceae > Leucobacter > Leucobacter sp. UCD-THU. Next base: position 410,603 of record NZ_KB714602.1, on the reverse strand, counting down.
CCACGAGCGCGTCATCGGGGGCGGCGACCACGAGCCGCCCGTCGAGGGCACCGCTCACCCGGTAGACGCCCGCCTCGGTGATGGTGACGGTCGATTCGTCGACGCCCACCCCGGCCGCGGAGGACGAGGCCGAGGATCCCGAGAGTTCGATGTCGACCGCGTCGGCGGCCGACCACTCGTCGTCGTTCACGGTCGTGTAGTCGGCGTTGGCGGCGAGCACCTCCTCGGCGCTGAGGTCGCCAGAGAAGACGTCGGCGCCGGCCGACACCGAGGCCGCCGCGGTCGGCGCCTCGGCTTCGTCGGCCGCGGCCGCGCACCCCACGAGCAGGGCGCCCGAGAGGGCGATCGCGGCGGCGGCGAGGATCTGGCGTTTCATGGTCGCTCCTTCGGGGAATGCGGATGGGTCTGCCGGGGTGAGGCGAACGGGCCGCGGAGCAGCCGCGCCCACTTGTTGCCCGGCAACTCGGGGTGCAGCGCGGCGGTGCCGGTGCCGAACTTGCTGATGTTCTGGGGGCGGTGGCCGGATCGCCACAGCGCCCGGTCGAGCGGGGTCACGTGCCCCACCGACTTCGACTCCACGATCACGTGCCCCGGCAGCGACAGGCGCCGCCCGTCGGCGTCGAGCCAGAGGAGGCCGGTGTCGACGGTGGCCCGGCTGCCGTCGCCGAGCAGCAGCGTCGTGCGCCGGTATCGGGTGGTGATCGCGGGGCGCAGCTGCGCGTCGAGACCGGGATCGAGGCCGATGCTCGCGAGCGACTCGGCAGCGTACACGCGGCCCTCGGCCGTCAGCCGGTCGAGGTCGCGCGCCGCATACGGGATGCGCTCCTTCACCGTCGCACCACGCCCGCCGCGGGTCTTCATCTCGAGGAACGCGGCTCCGCTGCCGGCGTAGGCGCGGGTGCGCAGCTTGAAGCGGCGCCGGCGGGGCTGCGCCGCCAGCCGGTAGCTCAGGCGGTCCGGTGTGTCGAAGTAGACCGAGGCGTAGTCGCAGCCGTGCGCCCCGTCGACGTCGAGCACGCGGGTGCTCGCGTCGAGGCCGCGGATCACCGTCACGGCGTCGTCGGCGGGCAGCAGGTACTTGCGGTCGACCCGGGTCAGCAGTTCGGCGTCGGCGACGAGCTCGCCGAGCGTCACCTCCGAGAAGCGCTCCGTCGACCGCTCCACGGGGGTCACCGCGCCTCCCCCGACGCGATCTGCACCGCGCGCGTGCGCAGCGGGGCGACGAGTCGACCCCGCGTCGGCTGCGGCAGACGGTACCGCACGTCGACGAGCGCCGTGTCGTTCACGAAGTCGAGATCCTGTACCGTCATCGACGTCACCCGGCCGCCGAGCCTGCGCTCCAGCTCGCCGCGCAGTTCGCCCTCATCGGCGATCGCACGGTCGAGTCGCACCACCTGATGCCGGCTGCGCGCCAGCAGCGCCGGGTGATCCGCGAACCACATCACCGCCAGGATCATCACGATCAGCGCCACCGGTACCAGCAGCGAGTCGGTCGCGAGACCTCCGATGAGCCCCATCGCGAGCGCCGAGAAGTAGTACGCCACCTCGCGCTGCGAGATCTCCGACGACCGCAGGCGGATGATCGACAGCACGCCGAACAGGCCGAGGCCCAGCCCCGCCGCGATCTCGGTGCCGCCCAGCACCGACGTCACCGCCAGCACGCCGATGTTCACGCCGAGAAACGCCACCACGAGGTCTCTGCGGCGGTGCCTCGGGTAGTAGAGGCCGAGGGTGAGGATGAGCGCTGCGACCAGGTCGACAGCGATGAGGGTCAGGCTGGGGGCGGACACGCCGAGCTCCTATCGTCGAACGGAGTCGGCGACCGCGAGGGGATCCCGACTGCGTCCATTCCAGCGAACGGAGTTATGCGGACCTTATGATTCGACTGCGAGGCGGGTAGGAGCTCTCGGGGCGGATCGGCGGCGCTGCCGGGGCGGGCGGGATCGCACGCGGCCGGCCGGGATCGCCCGGCGAGTCGGGCGGGTTCACGAGGCGGATCGGCCGCGATCCCGCCGCGTCTCAGGAGAGATCGATGAGGTTCTCGGGCGACTCCCCCGCGCGCAGATGCGCGATCTGGCGCTCGATCAGGGCCACCATGCGCGGCTCCATCGCGCTCGAATCACCGCCGACGTGCGGCGTGATGAGGGTGTTCGGGCACTTCCACAGCGGGTGATCCTCGGGCAGGGGCTCGGGATCGGTCACGTCGAGCGCCGCACGCAGACGGCCCGCCTGCAGCTCGGCCACGAGCGCGTCCGTGTCGACCACGGGCCCGCGGGCGACGTTCACGAGCAGGGCGTCGTCAGGCATCGCGGCGAGCGCCGCGGCGTCGACGAGCCCCCGCGTGCCGTCGGTGAGGGGCACCGCGAGGATCACCACCTCGGCGTCGGCGAGGCACTCGTGCAGATCCTCGAAGCCGCGCACCTCGACCGTGTCACCGGCGAGATTCTGCTCTTCGCGCGCCGAGCGGGCCAGGCGGGTGAGCTGCACCTCGAAACCCGCGAGCCGCGCCTCGACCGCCTTCGCCACTCCGCCGTACCCGACGAGCAGCACACGGCGATCGGCGAGGCTCGGGAACTCGCGCAGATCCCAGCGGCCCTCGTCGCCCGCCCGCACGAACTCGGGAATGCCGCGCTGCGACGCGAGCGCGAGCGTCACCGCCAGCTCGGCAGTGGAGGTCTCGTGCACGGTCGCGGCGTTCGCGAACGCCAACCCGGCCGGCAGATGCCTCGCCACGCCGTTGTAGCCGATCGACTGCCACTGCACCAGCTTCACATCGACGCCATCGAGCGCCGACAGGCAGCGCGCGCCGCCCCAGTAGGGCGGTACGACGATATCGAAATACTCTCGCGGAGCAGGCGTTTCGAGATCCCAGGCGACGAACTCGACCCCGGGCACCTCGCCCAGGATGTCGCGCAGCGGCTCTTCGGCGGGCAGTGAGACGACGAGGTCATTCATACGATCGAGTGTAGTGTCGGCGCCAGTTCGCGCCAGGCGGATCGCGCCGTCCCGGGGCTCGCTGCAGCACTCGGGGGCAGTTGGCTGTAACGTAATGGATATGGACACCTCGTATTTTGAGCGACTCCCCGAGAGCATCCAGAAGCTCGTCGTCGACGGCCTGGATGCCGAAGTGCAGGCCGGGCTCGAGAAGCTCGACGAGGCGAAGAAATCGGGATCACTGGCCGTCGAGCAGCAGACCGCCATCGAAGGCGACATCCGCCGCGCCGCAGAGCTGCGCAACCGCTTCGCGCCCGCCTAAACGGCTCGCCGCTGCACCAGCGGTCGCCTCGGCGCGGGATCACGAGTCGACTCTCAGCTCCGCGCACCCGTTTGCACACCGCGCGCACAGCTTCGTTCGAGAGTCTGGAGCTCCAGCGGAAAGGAGAACCGGTCATGGGATTTCTTGAGGATGCGAAGGAAACCGCCGAGGCAGCGGCGAAGAAGGTGAGTCGCGCGGTCGAGGACGGCGTCGACAAGGCCAAGGACAAGCTCGACGAGGTGAGGGCCGAGGCCGACGTGAAGAAGGCGGAGGCCGACGTCAAGAAGGCCGAGGCCGAGCGCGACGCGACCAAGACCCGCAACGACATCAAGGACGACCTGCGCGACTGATAGCCGCGCGGCGCCGTGATCCGGCGCGACAGAGGCCCGGTCGGGATCGATCCCGACCGGNTCTGCTCGAACTAAAAGGTATTCGAAAACCGGGCCTCTGTCGTGCCGGGGGCGACGTCACCAGTTCTGGCGGAAGGCGTAGCGCCCGTCGATGAACACGTCGATGTATTTCGCACCGCCGTCGACGAGCTGCTGAGCGATGAACCGCACGGAGACCATGTGCTGCTCGTGTGCCCCGACCTCGAGGTCGAACACGTTCGGCATCAGGATCCCCGTGTTGCCGCCGCTGTCGATCACGGGCGTGCCGTCGACGCTGATCGTGACGCGGTTTCGGATCCCGGTCACGTTCACACCGACCTCGTGCTACTCGTGCGCCCCGACTCGAAAGGTGAAGCCTGCTGCCATGGCCACCAGTCAACCACAGGCGTGCGCGACCGAGCACCTGCCGCAGTCCGCGCGAATCAGTCTCGCGTCGACCACCATGCGAGGGCGACCAGGACGGGCTGGAAGAGCAGTCGCGCGAACCGCTTGTTCTCGGTGTCGAGTCCGAACGCGTTGCGCCGGTGGAGGTACTGGGAGACGTTGCCGGGGAACACCAGCACGAAGAACGCGGCCGCTATCGCCCCCACCAGGCGCGCGCGCCTGCCCTGGGAAACGGTGAGCGCGGTACCCAGCGTGATCTCTGCGACGCCGGACGCGACGACGGTGGTGTCCGGTTCAAGTGGCACGAACTCGGGGACCTGCGCTTGGAACTCTTTCCGGGCGAACGTGAGATGCGCGGTACCGACGAAGATCAGGGCTGCGCCGAGCAGCGTCTTCGTGAGGTGTCTTCCGCGGTGAGCGCCCATGCCGCCCATTATGCAGCAGAAGCGAGGCCGCCGGCCAGGGGTGCCCGCGGCGCGCGTCGGCGGGGTCCGGCCGTCCCACGGCAGAACCAACCCGAGCGGATCCCCCCGCCGACGGATGCGAGGCCGCCGTTCTCTCCGTAAGGTCGAAGGCATGGACGAGAACGAGCCCGAAGAAGAGAAGCAGCGGTCGAGCAACTGGCTGGTCTACGGCATGGTGTTCGGCATGCTCGCCGGGGTGGTCATCGGATCGCTGACCGACCAGCTCGCGTTGTGGATGGTGTTCGGGATCTCGATCGGGATCGCGGTGAGCGCCGGATTCTCGAAATCCGGCAAGTAGACGCGGTTCGAAGCCCCGTGACTGGGCGCTCGCACCGCGAAGCGTCGGAGAAGCGCGCGGGGCGGCGACTCCTGAAACGGAACGATCCCCCGACTCCCTGGTGTCTTCCAGGCAGTCGGGGGATCCGATTCGGTGGCGGGTGAGGGATTCGAAACCTACCGACTGCCAAGCGCCACCGTGGACCAGCCAAACATCGTTGTTTTTACAAGGCGTTTCGATTTGCTGGCGAGTAGTGAATCTAGGTCAGTTTCGGAAAAGTGTTGTCACGTCGTTGTCACGGCGCCTCATGGTTTCCTTCAGTCTTGCTCGCGCGCGTGAGCCGCTTGGATGCCGCGGATCTTCTCTTCGATTTCCTTGATCGAGAGCCCACCGGGGACGTAAGCGCGAATCGCCGCCTCGTGAGGGTCGCTCTCGAGAAGACGCTGAACGGCTTCTCCGAGAATGATCGACACGTGGTCGAGAACCTCTTCCTTGGACGGGCGGTGCTGGCGGGGATGCTCTTGATCGTTCATGGGTACAGCATTTCGGCGTGGGCGACAGAATAGAAATGTCAGGGGGTCGGGCGTACTCTGTTCGAACATAGTTTCGAATGGAGGCGTGATGCCGAACCCGGCCCCGATCCGACTCGACGCCGACACGTGGCTGATCATGCGCTACGACAAAGACCATCCCGCGGCCGTCGTGCACAGAGTCACCGACACGGCGAACGAAACGCGCTTCCTCGTCATGGCGTGGGCTGCTGATCCGTCGAAGCGGCGCATGACCGGGATCCATGTCACTCTCGAAGAGGCCGACCGCTCGGTGAAGTGGGACACCGGGCCGGTGGATGAGATCTCGCGGAAGAACGTTGGGCCTCCGAACGGACGCAATTACCGGCCGATGAAACCCAAGCCGTTCTGATGGAGATCAGTATGGGGGCGGACCCAAGTCAGCTCGATAGCCTGATCACGGAGCTTGAGGAGATGTGGAGTAGCGATGGCGATTCGTGACGACGGTGGTCTCCACGTGAGCGCATCACGTTACGACGCCGCGCACGCGGAAACCGTAATCGCGGAGCTCGAGGAGCAGTATGCGGCCGGCGAGATCGAACGGCACGCCTACCTCGAGAAGAAACGGGGCTTGGTGCGTCTCTTCCTCAAAGCGACCACACAGCCGAAGAAGCGCCGCCGCTACGTCGAGAACCACGACGGCGACTAGGGGCTACCGCAGCCCCAGCACGTCGGCGTAGCCTGAGCGCATGTGCGCTTCATACGGCCTCAGCGGCGACGGCACCCCGATCCCTCTGCCGGGCGAGGATGAGCCAATCAGCGAGCCCGGCTCGCTCGCGCTGCTCAACGACTGGATCGACCAATACGACGGGCACGCAAAGATCACCGGGCGCAATGCGAAGAACCTGAACCCGGTCCTCATTGGAGACCGCCTCGAGCTTGGATGGTGGTCGCTTTGGGCCGATGGCAGTGGTCCCCGCGGCCGCAATAGCTTCAACGCGAGAGACGACTCGCTCGTGAAGCGATGGAGCCACGCCTTCCAGCACCGCGCCCTGCTGCCGGCGAGCTGGTACGACGAGGGCAAGCCCAGGTGGTCCCTCACCGATGGTTCGCCGTTTTGGCTAGCTGCCGTCACCTCGACCGTCACGGACGACGAGACCGGCGAGACCCGCCTGACCTACGCCATGGTCACCCGACGAGGGATCGGCAAGGCCTCGGCAGTGAAGTCGAAGAGCAGCGGCGGCACCGAATCGCGCATGCCGCTCCCCATCCCCGCAGACTTCGCCTCCGAATGGCTCGACCCCGAGCGCGCGGGCGATCCTGAGCTCGTGGCGGAGGCGCAGCTCGCATCAGAAGAACTCGCGAGGGCAATGGAGCCGGACCGTCCGATCGACGTGCCGGAGACCCTGTTCTGACGCATCTGACGCAGTAGACAGAAACTCCTACTGATGTACGCCCGGTACAGGCGCCACCGCTGAGTGATGACGGTGACGCCTGCCCTTCTCCCCCGGGAAATGGCCGGCCTCTCGCGCGATCACCCTTTGGCGGCGGGAGACGACAACTGCCCTTCGAGAAGCCGACAACCCAGACGATAACGCCTAGATATAGATCATGCGAGACCCCAGAAATACGAAAAGCCCCCTGCAGCGTCCCGAACGCCCCGCCGTGCCCGTTCTGCGACAGCCCTGTGATGATTCCTTGGAAAGAGTGGTGGGAATACCCAAGATGCGACGGAGTGAGGCTACCAAGCATGGAATCTGAATCTCCGGCATCTGCTACTTCATCGTAGGGTTAAGAATTCCTTGTTGGTAGACGGTATTCGTGCTTAGAAGTGCATCCACTCTGTCCGCCCAGTCATTATCCCCGATTAGCGCATTCAGCCACCTCTTGGCCACGATGATTGTGGAGTATGGACCGGGCGATTTGTGCTTGGGTTCCCGTTTCTTCTCCTTGGGTAACGCAGCTACGAGAACATCAAAAGTGCGGTTCCATAGTTGCGAATGATGAGCACACTTGTTCCGGAGAACAGAGAAAGTATGTAATCCACTGCTGAATCCTGTGGTTTGAAGGCCCAAGCTCTGCGCAGCAGATTTACTCAACTCGGGTTCGTTGAGATACCAACTCATTTTTGCGACGGCACCAAACGTCATGACTTCGATCGCAACCCAGACGGATGCTCGGGCACGCCTCGGCCGCGATGACCTTGGACGTGTACGCGGACCTGTTCGATGACGATCTTGAGGCGGTTTCGGAGCGTCTGGATTTGGCGATCGCGTCTCAGGGTGTTGTCAAAGTGTTGTCACGGGACGATTCCTGAAACGAAAAAATCCCCCGACTCCCTAGTGTTTTCTAGGTGAGTCGGGGGATTCGATTCGGTGGCGGGTGAGGGATTCGAACCCCCGTAGGCAGTGCCAGCTGATTTACAGTCAGCCCCCTTTGGCCGCTCGGGTAACCCGCCGTCGGTCGCGCGAACACGACCAAGAAACCACTGTAGCGCCTCGCTCCCGCGAACGGAAATCGGTGGCAGCCGAGGCGGCGTGGCAGGATCGGAGCATGCCCGCGCTCCCCGAAGAACTCACCCTGCTCGCCGCCGACCGGGTCGACGACATCCCCAGCAGCACCTTCTACCGCATCGCCCGCCTGCGCCAGGAGGTCTTCGTGGTGGAGCAGGACTGCGTGTATCTCGACCTCGACGGCCGCGACCTCGAGCCCGGCGCAAGGCAGCTCTGGGCGCAGACCGACGGCGGCGAGGTCGCGGCGACCGTGCGCATCCTCGACGAGAGCGCCCACGAGGCGAACCTCGTGAGCATCGGTCGCGTCGTCACCGCGCCGGCCTGGCGCGGTCGCGGCGTCGCCGCCGCACTGCTGCAGGCCGCGATCGAGGCGTGCGCCGGGCGCGCGATCCTCATCCACGCCCAGTCGCATCTCGCCGACTGGTACGGCAGGTTCGGCTTCGCACCGTGCGGTGAGGAGTTCCTCGAGGACGGGATCCCGCACACCCCGATGCGGATCGGCTGACTCTCACCCGATCTCCCGCCCGGCTCGGGAAACGGTACGCACGACCGGCCGGGGTCAGGCGTCGACCACCTCGTCGAGGCCGGGCACCGCGATCGCGAGCCCGTGCCGGTGCGCCCGTGCCGATACCGCCTGCTCCCGCAGCAGCGTGAGCAGTTCGACCGGCCCCGCCATCGTGACCGGCTGAGCCCACAGCGCCGCACGGTCCAGGCCGCCCATCCACTCGGCCGCCCGCACCGCGTCTCCGCCGATCAACCGCACACGCTCGGCCACCACTCCGTCGGCTCCCACGGGGCCCGCGACCGCGAGCCGCTCCACCCAGTCGTCGTCGCGCTCGAGCGACACCTCGATGCCCTGGCGCTCGAGGAAGGCCGTGACGGCGGGAGGCAGCACCTCGCCGGTCGACACTGACACCCGCGCGCGCACCAGCAGGGCCGCGGCGATCACCCGCACCAGCCACGCGATACTGCCGCCCTCGGCGAGCCGCAGCTGCGTGGTGACGGGCAGGTAGCGGATCACGTTGCGCTCGATGCCGAGGCCGATCGTGTCGCGCTCCACGCCGAACGACGTGCGCCACGCGAGCGCGTCGGCGAGCGCCGCGCGCCGCACCTCGTCGAACTCCTCGTAGTGCAGCACCGACTGCGCCGCCTCGATGAGCAGGCGCACCTCGGGTTCGAGCCCGCGCAGATGCAGGGTGTCGCTGCGCGTGCCCTCGCGCAGCTGCCAGGCGCCGAGCGGCAGCAGACGATTGGGGCCGCCGCTCAGCGCGGGCAGACCCATGGCGGCTGTGCTCCAGACCCCTCCGGGGTGGCGTTCGATTCGGGCCGCGGTGGTCGGGCGGTTGACCGCCAGCGACGCCGCTTCGACGCCCGCGAGCCAGTCGAGGATCTCGTCGGCGTCGTTCGACTGCAGGCCGGCCGCGGCTCCGCTGCCGTCGGCGTTCTGCAGACGCAGCGCCTCGTCGAGGGTGTGCGCGTGCGCGATGCCGAGCACGGGCACGCCGAGCGCGTCGCGCCAGAAGGATGACGAAGCCGACACACCCGACCGCACGCCGGGGCTCCACAGCCGCCCCTCGTCGTCCAGTCGGCGCGGCTGCACGAGCCACTCCTCGCCGCGCCCCAACTCGGTGAGCGCACGCAGCGCGGCGCCCGCGGCGGGTGCGGGCAGCGGGCCGACGTCGAAGCTGAGCGGGTCGGCGTGGCCCGGCCGAGCCGTGTCGCCCACCCGCAGCGCGCGCACCGCGTCGGCGAGCCCCTCGCGGAAGCGGCGCGACCGCGCCACACTGCCCAGCAGGATCGCGACATGCGCGGCGCGCGGGTGCGCCCCCGCTCCGAGGAACGCTGAGGCGACCACGTCTTCGATCGCTCGGTCGAGGTCTGCCGATGGCGCCACGAGCACCGCGCCGCGGGCGTGGAAGCGGCCCTCGATCTGCAACTCGGGTCGGCGGCGGGCGATCTCGCGCGCCGCGGCGCGGTCGCCGAGCACTATCGCGCGATCGATGTCGGCGCACGACACCTGGTCGAAGAGCCCCTTCGGGTCGCGCACCACCTCGATGCCGACCGCGCCGGGTGTCACCCCGCCGACCTCCCACTCCTCGAGCAGCACCTCGGCCGAGCGTCGAAAGCGCCGGGGCACCGCCCACAGCACCCCGCTGCCGGCCGCGAGCGCGGCGAGCACCGACTCGGCCTGCGCCGAGAGCGGGGTGCTCTCGTCGGCGACGACCAGCACCAGCCCCTCAGACACGAACGTCGCGCCCCTGACGGCCGCGAGCCCCTCTGCGAGCTGCCCGTAGTAGCGGCCCGCGTCGACGATGTCGTTGACCTCGGTGTCGAGCTCCATCGCGGGGGCGCCCGTGTCGGCCGCGAGCGTCTGCAGCAGGCGGTCGCGCGCGGCGACCACCGCGAGCGCGGCCCGGCGCAGCCGCGACGCCCTCGTTCGGGCGGGCTGGCCGCTCCACCGTTGACCGGCGTCGCGCGCGGCCCTCATGACCTGCTCGACCTGCTCGATCTGCTCTGCCTGCTCGGCGGCCCCTGCCTGCGCGGGGTCTGCGGAACGCTCAGGATCACGCGCATCGGCTGCCTCATCGGCTGCCGGCTGCGCTGCCGCCAGAGCCACCGCGTCTTCGGCCGCACGCGCGAGCAGCGCGCGCACCCAGTCGCGGTTGCCCGCGAGGCTGGCGTCGGTGGCGGGCTCACCCGCGAAGCCGGACTGCGAGACCACCGGAATCGGGCACGGCGGTGCGAGCGACTCGAGCCTTACCTCGCCCGTCGAACCGCGCGTGAGACCGAGCACCGCCGCGGTGAGGCCGCCGGTGTCGAAGCGCGCGGGCTCGTCGGGTGCGCGGTAGAACAGGGCGCTGTCGCGCTCGCTCGGATCCCACTCGCGGGCGCGCATCTGGGTGCGGTGGGAGGCGGGTGCCGGTTCGGCGGCGAGCGCGGCGGCGGCGCGGAATGCCGCCTGTTCGGCCTCGAGCACCTCGCCCCCGACGATCCCGTCTGCGGAAACGGCGGCGGGGGCGTGAGACCCGCCTTCGGCATCGTCCGCGCCGCCGGAGCCGGGATCGGCCTCGGCACCATCACCGGCCTCAGCACCGGCACCCGCCTCGCCACCGGCACCACCACCGGACCCGCCGTCGGAACCCGAATCGACAGCGGGGTCGACGCCGCCGGACTCGAGAGCATCGAATCGGGCGATGACGGATTCGGGATCGGCGGCCTCGGCGGCGAACGCCACGAGCGTGTCGACGGCGCCCGCGAACTCGCGGGGTGCGACGACCGGCAGCGAGACGCGCACCTCGGCCCCCACATCGGAGAGCACCTGCGCGAGGCCCGGCGCAATGCCGCTGCGCAGCTGCAGCGCGAAGAGGCCCTGCGAACCCAGGTGCTCTGCGAGCGCTGCGGTGCCGCTCAGCACGAAGAGGTCTTCTGTCGCGATGACCGGGCGCAGCACGGCCGCGCGCCCGGGATGCAGAGCGAGTTCGATGAGGCGCAGCAGCTGCGCCGTGACCTGCTCGCGCTCTTCGAGCACCGGCACCGCGAGGCCGCTCTCGATCGAGGTGATGCGCTCGGAACTCGCGACGCCGGCCACCCCGATCACCGCCTCGACTGCGGCTCCGCCGTCGGCGGCGCGCTGCTGCGCCCACCGACTGATGCGATCATAGTGCTCGCGCGACTCGGGCAGCTCGGCCATGATCCGCACCCCGACCCGAACGCGGTCGAGCGCGGCATCGGCGAACGCGCGCACCACGATCTCGGGCAGCAGTCGCGCCCACCGCACGCTCCGGGGATCGAGGTGCACGGTGGTGCCGTGCTCGGCCGCCGCGTCGAGCACGGGGCGGATGCCTCGCACCACACGGGCGACGTCGTCTTCGGCCGACCAGTCGCTGCCGCCCGGAGCGATGCGGGCGGGGTCGATCACGAGGTGGTTCACGGCGGGCACCGCGCAGAGCGCGGCCAGTCGGGCGACCTCGGCCTCGGCGCCCGCGGGGCCGTGCACCGCCTCGCCCAGCGGCACGACGACGGGCGCCACCCCGGCCTCTCCGAGCCTGCGCAGCGCCTCGGTGAGACGGCTCATCCTGCCGGGGCCCGCGGTCGGCCCCGCAGCGGGCAGCTTGGCGGCGAGCACGAGATCGGCGACGCGGTCGCGCAGCCGCTTTCGGGCCATCGGCAGCACCGCCCAGGGCAGCCCCAGCGAGGTGGCGCCGCCCGCACGCACGGCCAGGCGATCGCGCACCGGCAGCGAGGGCGGCACGTCCTGGGCCACCTCGCGCAGCCCGGCCGCCGACACGAACACGTCTTCGGTGCTCGCGAGCAGCTCGAGCAGCCGCCGCGTGAACTCGAAGCTCTCGGGGTCGCGCCGCATCGCCCTCAGAAACCCCGGCCGCTCATCGCCGTCGCGGGAGCGCAGCAGGGAGAGCCACCCGTCGACGCGCGCCTCAGCCTGGTCGGCGACTGCTTGCCACGCCGCTTCCTGACCGAAAGATTCTGCTGCCATGTGCCCACTGTAGAGGGCGCCTCCGACAAAGGCGGGAGCGCACGCGGGGAGCACCGAAGCACCGCCCGGCAGGCCGCCGCACTCCCCCGACTGAGCGTCGCCCCTGCCGAACGCCACGCCCCTACGCAGCGCCGCGCCGACGCGGGTTTTCGAACGTCTTTTTGTCGCTCCGCCNAGCCCGCCGCAGCCGGTCGGGCTGCGGCGGGCTCCGTCGCCGAACGTGCGGGGATCAGCCGACGGTGGTCGCCTGGTCGAGGATCTCCTGCGGGATCTCGACGCCCATGCGCTCGGCGGCGCCGGGGTTCACGACGTAGGCGAGCTCGGTGGCGAACTCGACCGGGGTGTCGGCGGGATCCTCACCCTTCTCGAGGATGCGGAGCGCCATCTCGCCCGTCTGACGGCCGAGCTCGGTGTAGTCGATGCCGAGCGTCGCGATCGCACCGCCCTCGACGGTGCCGGACTCGGCGCCGATCACGGGGATCTGCTTCTCTTCGGCGACCTGCACGAGCGACGAGATGCCGCCCACCACCAGGTTGTCGGTGGGCACGTAGATGGCGTCGACGTCGCCGAGCGACTCGGTGGCCTGGGGGATGTCGCCCGAGGTGGTGACGGTCTTCGTCACGATCTCGAGGCCGAGGCCGGCGGCGACCTTCTCCGCCGCGGCGACCTGCACCTCGGAGTTCACCTCGCCCGAGGCGTAGACGATGCCCACCTTGGCGGCGTCGGGCACGAGCTGCTTGATGAGCTCGAACTGGGCCTGCAGGGCGTCGTCGGGAACCGCGTCGCTGGTACCCGTGACGTTGCCGCCCGGCTTCGCGTTCGAGGCGACGAGATCGGCGGTCACCGCGTCGGTGACCGCCGTGAAGAGCACGGGCTTGTCGGTGATCGCCTGAGCGGCGGCCTGGGCGGCCGGCGTGGCGACCGCGAGCACGAGATCGGCGTCGGAGGACGCGAAGCTCTGCGCGATCGAGACGGCGGTGGACTGCTCGCCGTTGGCGTTCTGCAGGTCGAACTCGACCGTCTCGCCCTCGACGTAGCCGGCGTCGATGAAGGCCTGCTTGAAGCCCTCGGTCGCCGAATCGAGCGCGGGGTGCTGCAGCAGCTGGCTGATGCCGATGGTCACCTTCTCGACCGCGGCGTCACCGCCGCCCGTCGAATCGGAGGAACCGGAGCAGGCGCTGAGCGCGAGCGCTGCCGCGGCGGTGAGGCTCACGGCGGCGAGCGCACGGCGGAACGAGGTCTGACGCATGTGTTATCGATCCTTCGCAGGTCTACCCGCCGCGACTGCCGCCCCGGCGAACTGAGAAATCGGCGCGGGAAAACACCGATTCCAGCATCGTAGACCGCGACGGCCCGATTCATGCAAACCTCATACGGTTTCGTGATCGACCCGTTGCCTCGCGGAGGCGCCCTCCCACGTACGCTGACGATCCGAATGCACCCGCGTCCGATAGTTCGGATCTCACCCGTGTTTCGGACGGGATCGCGCAATTCCATCCGAAACACGGGTGAGATCCGACCTACGGGCGGTGAGGATCGGGATCCGCCCCGGGCCCGGAGCCCCCTATCCGTAGATGATGTCGGCGCACACCCGGTACGCGTTCTCGGTGGGGGTGAGGCCGAGCCGAGCCGCCTCGGCGAGGTTCTCCCGCGTCTTGCGCGGGATGGTGCTCTCGATCCGCTGCTGCAGTGAGTCGTACGAGGCGTGGGCCCCGTTGAGGTACTCCTCGGCGCCGCACATCACCCCTGCGGTGTTGTGCCACCACTCGGTCTGGAACACGATGCCCCGCTCCGCGAGCAGGCGCGAGAGGCGCTCCTCCTCCCGCTGGTTGGTCGCCCTGAGCTGGTTGTTCGCCGGCCCCCAGACGTAGCGGTAGCGCAGGCGCCCGATCACCGTCTCGTCGATGATGCCGCCGATCGCGGCGGGGCAGAGCACGTCGGCCTCGAGGTCGAGCACCTCGTCGACTCCCACCCGCGTGCTGCCGGGGTGGGCTGCGAGGAACTCGGCGACGCGGGCCTCGTTCAGGTCGGCGACGATCACTGCGGCGCCGTCTCCGTGCAGCAGCTCTGCGAGGTGCCGGCCGACGGCGCCGAGGCCTGAGACCACGACCCGCTTGCCGTCGAGCCGGCCGTCGGAGCCAGGCTCGGTGAACCGCACCGCCTCCTTGAGGGCGAGGAAGGTGCCGTACGCGGTGGGGCGGCCGCTCTCGCCGAGCGGCGAGCTGGGCCCGTTGGTGAACTGCGGCGAGAAGTGCGCGTTGATGACGTCGGACATCGCCGTCGGGAAGTTCATGTCGGGGCCGGTCATCGTGCGGCTGCGGTCGATCGCGAAGGCGAGGAAGCCCAGGGCTTCGAGGTCGGCGAGATCGAGCTCGTCCATCTGCACGGTGGTCTTGCAGCCGCCGAAGTCGAGATCGGCGGCGATGTTCTTGAAGCTCATCGCGCGCCCGAGATTGAGCCCGTCGACGATCACGTCGAGTTCGGACTCCTCGAGCGGGTGACGGCGGATGCCGCCCGCGAGCGTGGCCTGCCGCTTGTTCATGGCGCCCTGCTTGCGGCTGTGCTGGTTGCACATGAAGCGGATGTTCTTGCCGGCGTGGAGGTAGGCCTCGATGCCGAAGTGCCGCCCCTGGCGCAGCAGGTCGAGCACGGTGTCGAGGTAGCCGCGCAGCCCGTGCGCCTCGTAGAGCGCGTAGACCTCTTCGCTGTTGAGGAAGCGCGCGCGCTGCGTGAGCAGCGATTCGGCGGCGAAGCGGCTGCGGTACCGCGAGAAGTCGCGATCGGCGTCCCACTCGCGGGCGGCGAAGAGAGTGTGCTCGTCGGTGCGCCAGTCGTACTGCAGCTTGAGGGTGGTGAGCCCCTCGGCGGCGAGGGGGGCGAAGAGACTGTCGTTCATGGGGTCCTTTCAGGGCACGATTCGAGAGGCGGGAGCCGGGAAGCGGCGCCGGGCGGCCGCACGGCAGGGCGACCCCACGGCGGCGCGGAGAACCCGGCGGCATGGGGAACCCGGCGGATCGCGCACAGCTGCGGATCGCGCACGACTGCGGAGAACCGCCGGTCGTGCGCGGGCAGCGCTGAGAGCGATGAGGGGCGGATCGGCGCGATGCCGATCCGCCCCTCCCCGAGCCGCCGATGGGAGGAGACTAGGCGAGCAGCGCCCGGTCGTCGAAGCTCGCGCCCTTGATCTTCGCGAACTCGGCGAGCAGCAGCGGCACGGTGAGGTGCCGCTTCTCGTCAGCCGAGGCTTCGAAGACGATGCGGCCCTCGTGCATCATGATGAGGCGGTTGCCGAGCTTGAGCGCCTGCTCCATGTTGTGCGTCACCATGAGGGTGGTGAGACCGCCCTGGGCGACGATGCGCTCGGTGAGGTCGGTGACGAGCGCCGCGCGCTGCGGATCGAGCGCGGCGGTGTGCTCGTCGAGCAGCAGGATACGGGGCTGTGTGAAGCCGGCCATGAGCAGCGACAGCGCCTGACGCTGGCCCCCCGAGAGCAGGCCGACCTTGGCGGTGAGCCGGTTCTCGAGGCCGAGTTCGAGCGACTTCAGCTCTTCGACGAAGCGCTCCTTGCGAGCCTTGGTGACTCCCAGGCCGAGACCTCGGGCCTTGCCCCGCTGCAGCGCGAGCGACAGGTTCTGCTCGATCGTCAGATCGGGCGCGGTGCCCGCCATCGGATCCTGGAACACGCGGCCGACGTAGCGGGCCCGCTGGTACTCCTTGAGCTTCGTCACCGGCTTGCCGTCGACCGTGAGCGACCCGGTGTCGACCGTGTAGCGGCCCGCGACCGTGTTCAGCAGCGTCGACTTGCCCGCGCCGTTCGAGCCGATGATGGTCACGAAGTCGCCCTCGTCGAGCGTGAGGCTGAGGTCGACGAGCGCCTTTCGCTCGTTGATCGTGCCGGCGAAGAAGGTCTTCGAGATGCGGTTGATGTTCAGCATGGCGTTCTACCTTCCCGCCTCGGGCACGGTGACCCCGGTCGTCGCAGAAGCCACGGGTTCTGGCTCCGGATCCGGTTGCTTCGCGCCCGGTCTGCGGTTACCGCGATCCCTGAGCGACGGCACCTTCTTGAGGAAGCCCCAGCGCGGCAGGAGCAGCGCCAGCACCACGAGGATCGCGGTGATCGCTCGCATGTCGTTCGGGTTGAGGCCCACGGACAGGGCGAAGAAGATGATGAGTCGGTAGAGGATCGAGCCGACGAGCACCGCGAGGCTGGCCATGAAGATGTTGCGCTGGCCGAGCACGGCCTGGCCGAGGATCACGGAGGCGAGACCGATGAGGATCACGCCGATGCCCATGCTGATGTCTGCGAAGCCCTGATACTGCGCTACGAGTGCGCCCGCGAGGGCGACCAGGCCGTTCGAGATGGCGAGGGTGAGGATCTTCATGCCGTCGGTGTTGACGCCGAAGCTGCGGATCATCTGCTCGTTGTTGCCGGTGGCCTGGATCGCGAGACCCAGGTCGGTCGAGAGGAACCAGTCGACCACGAGCTTCAGCACGAACACCAGCACCGCGAAGATCGCGACGGCGATCCAGGTCTTGCCGATCCAGCCGACCTCGCGCAGCGGGGTCATCAGCGTGTCCTCGCGCAAGAGCGGTGTGTTCGCCTTCCCCATGATGCGCAGGTTGATCGACCACAGCGCGATCATCGTGAGGATGCCCGCGAGCAGGCCGTCGATCTTGCCCTTGGTGTGCAGCAGGCCCGTGATGACGCCAGCGATCACGCCGGCCGCGGTGCCCGCGAGCGTCGCGACGACGGGGTTCTGGCCCGCCGTGATGAGCGCCGCGGCGACCGCGGCGCCCGTGGTGAGGCTGCCGTCGACGGTGAGGTCGGGGAAGTTCAGCACGCGGAACGTGAGGTACACGCCCAGCGCCATGACTCCGTAGAGGAGTCCGAGTTCAATCGCACCGATCATAGGATCACTCTACGACGTTCGCGGCGCGGTCGACGAGCCCCTGGGGCAGCTCGTAGCCGAGTCGCTCGGCAGCGGCGGGGTTGATGGTCAGCTCGAACTCCGACTGCGTCTCGACGGGCATCGATGCGGGATCCTCGCCGTCGGCGAGGATGCGGATCGCCATCTCGCCCGTCTGGTAGCCGAGCTTCGTGTAGTCGATGCCGAGCGTGGCGACGGCGCCGCCCGACACGTGCTCGGCGTCGGCGCCGACCACGAGGATGCCGCGCTCCTCGGCGACCGAGATGATCGAGCCGAGGCCGGAGATCACGAGGTTGTCTCCCGGCGTGTAGATGGCGTCGACGTCGCCGAGCGCCTCGGTGGCCTGCTTGAGCTCACCGGCGTTGGTGACGGTCTGCTCGATGAGCTCCATGCCCTCGGCCTCTGCGGCCTCGCGCGCGAGCTTCACCTGCACCTCGGAGTTGACCTCGCCCGAGCTGTAGACGGTGCCGATCTTCTTCGCGTCGGGGTCGATCTCCTTGATGAGGGCGATCTGGTCGGCGACGGGGTTCATGTCGCTCGTGCCGGTGACGTTGCTGCCGGGCGCCTCGTCCGACTCGACGATGTCGGCCGCGACGGGATCGGTGACGGCGGTGAAGACGACGGGCACGTCGGCGATGTTCTGCATGGCGGCCTGCGCCGAGGGCGTGGCGACGGCGAGCACGAGGTCGAGGTTGTCGCCCGCGAAGGTCTGCGCGATGGTGGTCGCCGTGGGGACCTCGCCGTTCGCGTTCTGCTCCTCGAACTCGACGGTCTCGCCCTCGACGTAGCCGGCGTCGGCGAAGGCCTGTTTGAATCCCTCGACGGCGGCGTCGAGCGGGGGTGCCTGCACGAACTGGCTGATGCCCACGGTGAACTTCTCGCCGCCGTCGGCGTCGTTGCCGGCGGTTCCGGAGCAAGCGCTCAGGGCGAGGGCCGCGGTCGCGATGCCTGCGACGGCGAACGCGGTGCGGCGGATTCGGGTGATTGCCATGATTTTCCTCACTCGAGTGGAGCTGGTGGTGGTGCACCCGGGCGGGAGTGCGCCGGATGGAAGATGACAACACGGCGCAAAAAATACAGCACCGTCGCTGTTGTCTGTGATGCTAACCAGTCGCTATCGCGACTACAAGCTGTCAACTGTTCTCTAGTCAGATAGGACGGTTACAGCAGCGATATCGACGATTAGCTATACATATTGTCTAGTCGGCCATCGCAAAGGTTTCGGCGGCGACCAGCTCGGCCGCGGCCGCGAGCACAGCGTCGTTCTCCTCGGGTAGCCCCACGGTCACGCGCACGCCCTCGCCGGCGAAGCACCGCGCCGAGATGCCGTGCCGCTCGAGCGCCTCGGCGATCCGCACGCTCTCCTCGCCTGCCGGCAACCACACGAAGTTCGCCTGCGAGGGCACCGGCGCGAGGCCGGCCGCCAGCAGCCCGTCGAACAGTCGCGCGCGCTCGCGCACCAGTTCGTCGATGCGCTCGTCGAGCTCGGCCTCCGCCTCGAGCGAGAGCACGGCCGCCTCCTGGGCCAGTCGCGAGACGCCGAACGGCAGTGCGACCTTCCGCAGCGCGTCGGCGACGGCCGGTCGCGCGATCGCGTAGCCGATGCGCAGGCCCGCGAGGCCGTAGGCCTTCGAGAAGGTGTGCAGCACGACCACGTTGGGGTAGCGCCGGAAGAACTCGATCCCGCTCGGCGAATCGGGGTCGCGGTCGAAGTGCACGTAGGCCTCGTCGATCACCACGAGCACCCGCTCGGGGACTGCCGCCATGAACGACTCGAGCTCGGCCCGCGTCACCACGGTGCCCGTCGGGTTGTTGGGGTTGCAGACGAAGATCACGCCCGTGCGCTCGGTGACGGCCGCCGCCATCGCGGGCAGGTCGTGCCGCTCATCGGCGTCGAGCGGCACCTCGACCGGCACCGCCCCCGCGACGCGGGTGAGGATCGGGTAGGCCTCGAAGGATCGCCACGCGAACACCACCTCGTCGCCCGGGGCGGTGAGGGCGTGGATCAGCTGCCCCGCGACCTCGACGGAGCCGGCGCCGAGCACGATGTTCTCGGGCTCGACCTCGAAGCGCGCGGCGAGTGCGGCGGTGACCTCGGGGGCGGCGATGCTCGGGTAGCGGGCGAGCGACTCGGGCAGCGCCTCGGCAAGGCCTCGCGTCACCGAGGCGAGCGGCGGGTAGGGGTTCTCGTTCGACGACAGCTTGAAGCTGCGACCGTCGGGGCCGAGCGGCGCGGGCTTGCCCGGGCGGTAGGCGGCGATGCGCTCGAGACCGGGGCGGAAGCGGTGGTCGGCGGGCACGACGGCGGGCACGGCTTCGCTGCCCGTATCGCCGGGGTGCTGGGGTGGCTGGAATGTCATCTTCGACGCTCTCTCGTTCGTGGGCGGTTGCTCGGCCGCCACTCTAGGGAGCACTCGAGGAGCAGTCAATCGGCCCGCTATCTCGGCAGCAATATGTTCATCACGTATAGCTGCGCTACGATCCAGCTATACAGATTGCCCACATCAAGGAGGATGTATGAGCATCGACCGGCTCGACGCGCGACTCATCACGCTGATCAGCGAAGAGGCCGGCATCTCGGTCGTGGAGTGCGCCCGCAGGCTCGGTGTGGCCCGCGCCACGGCCCAGGGCCGCCTCGACCGCCTGCGCCGCTCGGGCGTGATCTCGTCGATGGCGCCGCACATCGACCCCGCCGCCCTCGGCTACCCGATCCGCGCGTTCTGCTCGCTGCTCATCCACCAGTCGGTGGGCCACCAGAAGGTGGCCGAGGGGCTGGCGAGGATCCCGGAACTGCTCGATCTGCACACGGCGACGGGCGACACCGACATGACCACCTCGGTGGTCGCGCGCTCCACGCAGGATCTGCAGCGCGTGCTCGACCTGATCTCCCACACGCCGGGTGTCGCCCGCGTCTCATCGCGGCTCGCCCTCGGCACCCACTTCGAGGGGCGCACGCTGCCCCTCGTGCAGGCGGCCGTGGGTTAGACGCCGCCCGCCAGCGCGCGCTCCACGGCCGCGAGCGAGCGCTCGAGCGGGGCCCGCGGGTCGAGCGCGTACCCGCCGTCGCCGAACAGCTCGACCGTCATCCAGCCCTCGTAGCCGTGCCGGTCGAGCGCCGCGAGGATCTCGGCGAGCGGCAGCTCCCCCTCGCCCCACGCGAGGTGGCCCGCCGGCGCCCCGTCGATGAGGTGCACGTGCCGCACGCGCCCGCCCAGCAGCGCGAAGTAGGCGTCGACGTCGTCGCCCGCGACGGCCATCGCGACCGTGTCGAGGGCCACCCCCAGGTTGGCGGCGCCCACGTCGGCGAGGGCGCGCGCGGCATCGGCGGCCGAGTTCACGAGGTTCGACTCCACGCGCTGCAGCGGTTCGAGCAGGCACTCGAGGCCGAGCCTGGCCGCATACGCCGCGATCTCCCCCAGCGCGTCGACCGAGCGCCGCCAGGCCGCCCCGACGGGCTCGCCCTCGAAGCCGCGGCCGGGCGTGAGAAAGAGCTTCGGCGCGCCGAGCTCCACGGCGAGCTCGGCCGCGCGCCTGAAGCAGGCGACGCTCTCGGCCCGCAGCCGAGTGTCGGGCGAGGCGATGTTCACGGGGTACATCACCTGCTCGGGCGTGAAGCAGACCACCTCGAGCCCGCGCTCGGCGGCCTCGCGGCGCACGGCGCGCGCCTCGGCGTCGCCGAGCCACGGCACGTGCAGCTGGGGGGCGATCCCCCACAGCTCGACCGCGGTGCGCCCGAGGGCGGCGAGGTCGTCGAAGCACTGGGCGAGGGGCCTGTGCTGATACGAGAAGTTGGATCCGCTGACCTGCGCGAGCGAGAGAGACACCCGCGCCCCCTACTTGCCCACGCCGTCGGCGAGGCCCTTGACGAAGTACCGCTGGCAGGCGAGGAACAGCACGATCACCGGCACCGCGGCGATCACCATGCCCGCGAAGACCACCGGGTAGTCGGTGCCGTGCTTGCTCATGAGGCTCGTGAGACCGACCGGCAGCGGCTGCACGCCCGTTCCGCTCGTGAACACCATGGCGAACAGGTACTCGTTCCACGCGAAGAGCACGTGCAGCAGCACGGTGGAAACGAGGATCGGCCGGCACATGGGCAGCACGATGCGCCAGAACGTGGTCCACCGGCTCGCGCCGTCGATCTGCGCCGCCTCGTCGACCTCGCTCGGCAGGTCGACCATGTAGGAGCGGATGAGGAAGGTGGTGAACGGGATGCGGAACGCGGTGTAGAGGATCATGAGCGCCCAGAACGTGTTGTAGAGGCCCATCGCCTGGAACATCTTCACCAGGGGCACGAGCGCCACGGTCGGAGCGAGCATGAGGCCGCCGAGGATCACGCCGGTCCAGAGCGCGTTGAAGGGGATCTTCACGCGGGTGAGTCCGTAGGCGGCCCAGGCGCTCACGAAGACCGTGGTGATGGTCGAGGTGATGGTCACGAGCACGCTCGTCATCAGGTAGTTGCTCACGCCCCGGTTCCACGCCTTGACGTAGTTCTCC
Source organism: Leucobacter sp. UCD-THU (assembly GCF_000349545.1). Taxonomy (NCBI): domain Bacteria; kingdom Bacillati; phylum Actinomycetota; class Actinomycetes; order Micrococcales; family Microbacteriaceae; genus Leucobacter; species Leucobacter sp. UCD-THU. Next base: position 388,891 of record NZ_KB714602.1, on the reverse strand, counting down.
CAGCTCCACTGCTGCGGCAGCGCGAACGGGTTGCCGAAGAGCTGCGCGTTCGTCTTGAAGCCGTTGAACACCATCCACAGCAGCGGATAGAGCACGATCACGACGAGGCCGATGAGCAGCGACCACACGAAGATGCGCCCGATGATCCCCAGGAATCCCAGCTTGCCGATGCGCGACCGCTCGGGGCGCACCGCCAGCAGCACCGCGGTTTCAGTGCTCATACCTCTACCCTCCGCTTCTTCGTGTACCACAGCTGCAGCAGGCCGATCCCGAGCGACAGCACGAAGATGACCACGGCGATCGCCGCCGCGTAGCCGAAGTCGTTGCGCACGAAGCCGTTGCGGTACAGCCAGGTGCCGAGCACCTGCGTGGAGTTGTTGGGGCCGCCCGTGGTCATCACCATGACCTCGTTGAAGACCTGGAACGCACCCGAGATGGTGACGATCATCATGAGACCGGACATCTCGCGCACGAGCGGGACGGTGATTGTGAAGAACCGTCGCACGCCGCCGATGCCGTCGAGCTGCGCGGCCTCGTAGAGCTCGGAGGGGATGCGCTGGATCGCCACGGTGAACAGCAGCGCCGAGTAGCCGAAGCCCTGCCACTGGCTCATCGCGATGATGCCCAGCATCGCCGTGCTCTCCTGCCCGAGCCAGGGCTGCGCGAGCGCGTGCAACCCGACTGAGTCGAGGAAGCTGTTGAGCATGCCGATGTTCGGCTCGTAGATGAAGTAGAACAGCAGGCCCGAGACGGTGATCGAGATGGCCGACGGGATGAAGTAGATGGTGCGCAGCGCGTTGCGGGTGCGGCGGTTGCGCACGCTCTCGACGAGAGCAGCGATGACGAGCGCCGCGCCCACCTGGAACACGATCGACACCAGCGCGTAGAGCAGGTTGTTGCCGAGCGAGCGCCAGAAGATCGGGTCGTCGAGCAGCAGCTCGAAGTTCCTCGTGCCGACGAACTCGTTCGTGCCCGAGTAGATGTCCCACTCGGAGGCCGCGAAGCCGAAGTTCTGGATGAGCGGGACGTAGACGAACCCGATGAGGATCAGGATCGCCGGGGCGAGCCAGAGGAGACCGCCCGCCTTGGAGAGGCGTGAGTGCATGTTGCTTCCCTCGGTACTGCATCGACGTCGTGCTGCGGAGCCGGTGCCCCGACCCCGCAGCACAGACGGGTCAGCGGGCCATTTCGTTCGCCTTCTGCACGCTCGCGAGGATGTCCTCGGGCGACGAGTCGCCGCTGATGAGCGCCTCGCCGCCGGCGAGCCAGGCGTCGGCGACCTCGGGCACCGTGACCGTGTCGAGCCAGACGACCAGCTGGGAGGCGTCGTTGACCTGGCCGATGCCGTCGAAGACCGCCGCGCTCGAGGTCTCCTCGGTGACGGCGCCGATGACGGTGCTCGGCTGCCCGTAGGGCGGCGACGAGAGCGTCTTCGCGTTCTCGGGATCGGTGACGAACTTCATGAAGTCGACCGCGAGAGCCGCGCGGGGCGACTTGGCGTTGATGAGGTAGCCCTCGGGCGAGCCCTCGACCGCGTCGGGGTCGCCCTTCGCGCCCTCGGGCACGGGCAGCTTGAAGATGCCGAAGTTCTCGGGAGTGAGGATGTCGCCCGAGGTGAGCTGGTCGAACTCGAGGATCTCCTGGTAGTACATGGCCGCGCGGCCGCCGGAGAGGGCCTCCTGCGCGGTCGTGTAGAGCACGCCGTTGGTGCCGGTGCCCGAGTCGGTGCACTCGTTCACCAGCTCCTTGAACTCCTCGAGCGACTTCGCGTAGCCGGGGTCGTCCCACTTCGCGGTCTCGGGGTCGAAGTCGGCGTTCAGCGTGTCGCTCGGCACGTTGTAGGCGAAGAGCTGCTGCAGGTAGTGCAGCCCCGGCCAGCCGTCCTTGTTGCCGAACGCGATCGGCTCGTAGCCGGCGTCGCGCAGCGGGCCGCAGCTGTCGATGAGCTGCTCGAAGGTGGTGGGCACCTCGATGCCGGCCTTCTCGAAGGCGTCGGTGTTGTAGCCCATGAACTTGCCGTTGTTGTAGAGCGGGATGCCGAAGTACTTGTCGTCGTACTTGAAGGCGTCGAGTGAGGCCTCGCCGAAGCTGTCGCCCCATTCGGTGCCGGGCGCGATCACCTCGCTGAGGTCGGCCGCGAGCCCGCCCTCGACGAAGTTCTGGGCCCAGGTGCCGGTCCAGGTGAAGTAGATGTCGGGCAGCGCGCCCGAGGCGGTGAGGGTCTTCGTCTTGTCCTTCACCGACTGATCGGTCTCCTGGATGAGCTCGAACTCGACGTCCGGGTGCTGCTCCTGGTAGGCGGCGGCGAGGTCTTCGAAGTACGGGCCGAGCGGTTCGCCGGCGAACTTCGTGAGGATGCTGAGCTTGCCCGAGAACTCGGGTTCGGCGGTGACGTCGGCCACGGCGTCGTTGCCGCCGCCTCCTGCGCAGCCGCTCAGCATGAGCGCGGCGCCGACCGCCATCGCCGCCAGCGTGGTCTTCTTCCGTTGCATGTGTATGCCCCTCCTCGTTGAGAGCGCCGCTTCCGCGCGACCGCCCGATGGGTCGTGAATGTGGCGTCGAGCAGGCGGCCCGTGCACCGCTGACTCTGATACCGGTACCACCAACTTGCATTGAATTGTGACCCATGCGGGCCCTTCGCGCAAGGGCAATTTCGGAATGAGCCTCGACTCGTTACCAAACAAGCACTGAGTCGCGAGCGCTGGTCAGCGAGCGACCGGTCGCCCTGCAGGGTTTCGGTGTTGACGGGCCCGATCGGCTGTGCCACGATGTTCAGACCTGATACCGGTACCAGATCGGGCAGGGTCTCGGCACGAAAGGATCACAGATGCTCGGTTTCAACGAAGCCCAGGTTCGCGAACAACTCACCAGCGCGGTCGCACTGCGCCCGCAGATCGAGGAGCTGGTGGATCAGCTGCTCGACCGCGGGATCGACAACGTGCTGCTCGTCGGCTCGGGAGGCACCTACGCCCAGGCGTGGCCCTACGAGTACCTCGCCCGGCGCTTCTCGAAGCTCCCCATTCGCGCGGTCATCTCGCGCGAGCTCATCGAGTCGGGCGACGCCTGGCTCGGCGAGAGCACGCTCGCCGTCTTCATGTCGGTCTCGGGCACCACCGAGGACGTGCTGCTCGCCATCGACTACGTGAAGTCGAAGGGGGCCACCACCGTCTCCTTCACCGGCGTGCCGGAATCGCCCATCGCCCAGAAGGTCGATCACACGCTCACCTCGGCGCCCAAGACCTGGCCGTTCGACCCGCAGCTGCTGCTGCTCGTCGGCCGCATCATGAACGTGCGCGGCGAGTTCCCGGGCTACGAGTCGCTCGCCGACGAGCTGGCGGGCCTCGCCGACGCCGTCATCGACGCGGCGAAGGCCGCAGAACCGCAGGCGTCGGCCTTCGCCGAGGCGCACAAGGACACCGACTACCACTTCCTCATCGGCGGCGGGCCGCTCTGGGGCTTCACCTACCTCTACTCGATGTGCATCCTCGAGGAGATGCAGTGGCTGCGCACCACGCGCGTCAACTCCGCGGAGTTCTTCCACGGCTCGCTCGAACTGCTCGAGGAGGACACCTCCGTGATCGTTTTCCAGGGCGAGGACGAGACGCGGCCGCTCACCGACCGCGCCGAGACGTTCGCAAAGCGCATCTCGAAGAACGTCACCGTCTTCGACACCCGCAACTACGAGCTCAAGGGCTTCAGCCCCGAGAACCGGGGGCTCATCGCCCCCATCGTGCTCGACGCCGTGATGGGCCGCGTGAGCAAGCATCTCGAACGCGTGCGGGATCACTCGCTCGACCTGCGCCGCTACTACCGCGTGATGGACTACTGATCTGGCCAGCGCAGATCGGAGCGGGGGCGGATCGGCCGATCCGCCCCCGCTCCCCCATCACCGGCCGCGGGACCGCGACGCACCGGCACGCGACGGAGAGGAGACCCCGTGAAGATTCTCGGCCTGGGTGACAACATCATCGACCGCTTCGTGGACCGCGGCATCGACTACCCCGGCGGCAACGCCGTCAACGTGGCCGTCTACGCCCGCCGCCTCGGCGCCGAGGCGGGTTACCTCGGAGTCTTCGGTGACGACGACGAGGGCGACTTCCTGAGACGGGCCGTCGAAGCCGAGGGAGTCGACCTGCGGCAGGCCGTGGTGCGCACGGGCGAGTCGGGGGTCTCGCGACTGCACGTCGTCGACGGCGATCGCACGTTCCTCGGCTGGAACGGCGGGGGCGTGACCGTGCGCGAACCGATCGACCTCGACGGCGGCCGGCTCGACTACGCCGCGGGCTTCGACCTGGTGCACACCAGCGTGTACTCCGGCATCCTGCCCGAGCTGCCCCGGCTGGCGCAGCTCGGCGCGCTCGTCAGCTTCGACTTCTCGTCCGAGCCCGAGTTCCGCACGGACGACTATCTCGCCCGGGTGGCACCGCACATCGACCTCGCGCTCATCTCATGCTCCGAGCAGGACGAGGGCGCGACGCACGCGCTGCTCGACGCCCTCCTCGCGCACGGCGCGGGCCTCGCGCTCGCCACCCGCGGCACCGACGGAGCCGTGGTCGCCGACACCGAACATCGGATCGCGGGAAGCGCGCTGCTGCTCGACGATCCCTCCGCCATGGTCGACACCATGGGCTGCGGCGACGCCTTCCTCGCCGGCTTCGTGGTGCGCCTGCTGAGCCTCGGCTGGTCTCGGGATCGGCGCCCGAGCGCCGAGGATCTGCGCGCGGCACTGCGAGCGGGCGCAGAGGCCTCGCGCGACCAGTGCCTCGTCGAGGCCGCGTTCGCGCGCGGCCGCGCGATGCCGCTCGACGCCGAACGCGCCTCGTCGACCTCGCGGGCGGCCTCGCAGATCGCGGGCGCGGCCGAGGGCACCCCCACCGCGTCGGCTCCGGATCCCGCGACCGCGGCGGGGGCACCGACGGCTCCCGCGGCCGCTGAACACACGCCCTAGACTGGAGTCTCCACCGAGGAGGAAGCATTGGGCAGAACTCGATCGTCCTCCCCCACGATCTCCGAGGTCGCGGCCGCCGCCGGCGTCGGCCGCGCCACCGCAGCGAGAACGCTCGGGGGCTACGGCTACGTCAGCGACGAGATGCGCGAGCGCGTGCTCGCCTCGGCCGAGGCGCTCGGCTACCGGGCCAATCAGCTGGCGCGCAGCGTCTCCACCGGAGTCAGTCACACCATCGGAGTGGTCGTCGCCGACATCTCGAACCCGTTCTTCGGCGGTGTGGTGCGCGGCGTCTCGGAGATCGCGAGCGCCCGCGGCTTCGACGCCCTCGTGATCAGCACCTACGAGCACCTCGAAGACGAGATCGCCGCGATGAACGTGCTGGTCGACAAGCGGGTCGACGGCATCATCCTCTCGTCGGCGGCCTGCGACCCCGCCTCGACCGCGCACCTGCAGCTGGCGCGCGAACGGGGCATCCCGCTCGTGCTGCTCGACCGTCTGATCCCGGGGATCGAGCTCGACGCCGTAGTCATCGACAACCGCACCGCGGCGCGCACCGCCACCGGCGAGCTGATCGCGGCCGGCCACGCGCGCATCGGCTTCGTGTGGGGGCCGCCCACCCCGGCGCGGCCGAGCTTCCGCCGCGACCTGGTCGACGCCGCCGCGCGCAACCTCTGGAGCGACGGCGAACGCCTCATGGGATACCTCGACGCGCTCGACGACTCGGGGCTGCCCCTCGATCCGGACCTGGTCGCCGTGGGCGAGAAGACCGAGGCGCACACCTACGACGAGGTGATGCGCATGCTCGCGCTCGCGGATCCGCCCACCGCGTTCTTCTGCACCGAGACCGATGCGCTCACCGGCACCCTGCACGCACTGCGCGACAGCGGGGTCGCGATCCCGTCCCAGGCCTCGGTGATCGGCTTCGACGACAGCTCGTGGGCGGCCGTGATGGAGCCGCCGCTCACGATGGTGGAGCAGCCGATGCTCGATCTCGGGCGGCGCGCGGCCGAGTTGCTGCTGGGCCGCATCGACGGGGACGGCGACGGCGAGGAGGCGCCGACGCAGCTCGAACTCCCCGCGCGGCTCATCCAGCGCGCCTCGGTCGCCCCGCCGCGCTGACGGGGGTCAGCGCTGGCGCAGCACGCTGAAGGAGATCTCGTCGCCGCGGTGGTAGTCGCGCGCGTAGAGCACCCGCCTGCCGTCCTTCGTGAGACCCACCTCCGTCACCAGCAGCCAGGGGCCGAGCCCCTGCAGCCCGTGCCGCTCGCCCCACGCCTCGGGCAGTTCGACCGCCGATATCGCGGCGAGCGACGAGCGCACGTGCTGCCCGTGCGCGGCGAGCGCCGCAGTGAGCGAGCCGCTCCAGTCGCGGTACTCGATGGGGCCGGGCAGCAGTTCGCGGGGAATGGTGTTCTCGCTCACCACGAGGGGTCGCTCGTCGCCGAAGCGGATCCTGAGCAGGCGGATCACGGGATCGCCCGCGTCGAGCTCCAGCGCCTCGGCCTCGGCCTCGGTCGCGCTGCCCTCGGTGACGTCGAGCACCGCACTGGCGACGGCGTAGCCCCGCGCCGTCAGCATCTCGGTGATGCTCTCGTACTTGGTCATGGGGCGCTCCGGGCTGAGCGAGGCCGCCGCCGAGATGAAGCGGCCCTGCCCCTGCACGGCGACGAGCACTCCCTCCTGCTCGAGCTTGCGTAAGGCCTCGCGCACGGTGGATCGAGAGACCCCGAAGAGGTCTGACAACTCGGCCTCCGTGTGCAAACGGTCGCCCGTGCGCAGCCCGAGCTGCTGCACCAGCTGCAGCACGCGGCCGTACACGCGGTCCACGGCGCGCCCCGGCTCACGGGAGGCGGCAGAGGCGGCAGAGGCGGTCGTCATCGCGCGTCTCCCTGCAGTCGTAACGGCTCAGCACCCATACCGGCGACCCTAGCATCTTCCCCGCCCGATCAACTTGGCCGGACAAGTGATATTGTTGTCTGACAACACTATCCAATGACGGACAGGAGCAACGATGCTGAACTTCGACCCCACCCACTACCGCTCGGTGCAGCAGGGCGCCGTCGCACTGGCAGAGCCGATCCGCGAGGCCGTCGCGCACCTGCTCGACGACGGCGCGACGAACATCTTCTTCATGGGGGCCGGCGGAGTGAACTTCCTGATGCTGCCCGCCGCCCGCCTGCTGCAGACCCGCTCCACCTTCCCCGCGCACATCGAGATGAGCGCCGAGATCGTCGGCACCGGCAGCGTGCACCTCGGCCCCGGCTCGATCGCCGTCTTCCCCTCGGTCTCGGGCACCACCAAGGAGGCCATCGCCGCCATCGAGTTCGCGAAGCAGCAGGGCGCGACGATCCTGAGCCTCACCGCGAAGCCCGACACCCCCATCGCCCGGCTCGCCGACGTCAACTTCGCGAACGAGTGCGCCGACCCCACCTCGAGCGAGAACTTCTACCTGCAGTCGCTGCTGCTGGCCCTCGCCGTCATGCACCAGCGCGGCGAGATCGACGACTACCACGAAGTGGTCGCGCAGCTGCAGGCGCTGCCCGAACAGCTCGTCGCCGCGAAGCGGCAGTTCGAGCCCCGCGCCGCCGCCCTCGCCGACGAGATCAAAGACGAGCAGCACCACGTCATGGTCTCGGCGGGCGGCTCCTGGTACGAGGCCGCCTACTATGGCATGTGCATCCTCGAGGAGATGCAGTGGATCTGGACGCGCCCCGTGCACGCCTCCGACTTCTTCCACGGCACGCTCGAGCTGCTGGAGGAGGATACGAGCGTGTTCCTGTTCAAGGGCGAAGACGAGCAGCGCCCTCTCACCGACCGCGTCGAACGCTTCGCGCAGACCGTCACCCGCAGGCTGCGCGTGCTCGACGCCGCCGACTTCGAGCTGGCCGGCATCTCCCCCCGCGTTCGCGCGCTCGTCTCGCCCGTGCTCTTCGCCGCCGTGCTCGAGCGCCTGAGCACCCACCTCGAACGCGCGCGAGACCACGACCTCACCATCCGCCGCTACTACAAGAAGGGCGACTTCTGAGCAGCACCATGACCGGCGCACCCGAACTCTTCGCCCTCGGCGACAACTGCCTCGACGTCTACGTCGAGCAGGGCAGGCTCGCCGTGGGCGGAAGCGCGCTCAACGTCGCCGCGCAGTGGCGCGCAATGGGCCGCCCCGCGCGGTACCTCGGGGCCGTCGGCACCGACGCCGCCGCCGGGATCGTGCGCCGCGCCGCGGCCGCGGCCGGGCTGCCGCCGGAGGGGATCGAGACGCTCGCGGGCGCCACGGGGGTCACGCTGATCCGGCTGCGGGACCGCGAGCGCGACTTCCTGCACGAGGATCTGGGCGTCGGACCGCTCTGGAACCCCGCCCGCGTCGAGGAGACGACCGCGGGCGCGGCCTGGTGCCACGTCACCGGCACCTCGCCCGAGGCCGCCATCCCGCAGCGGCTCGTCGCCGCGGGTCGGCGCGTCAGCGTCGACCTGCTCGGCCGCCCCAACGGCGACCAGGGGTCCCTCGCCGGAGTCGAGATCGCCGTCACCTCGTGCGACGGCGAGACCGCCGAGGCGGCGGAGACGGCGGCCGCCCTCGTCGAGGCGGGAGCGCGCATCGGCGTCGTGATGCGCGGCGCCGACGGCAGCCTCGCTCTGCAAGCCGGCCGCCTCTTCACCGCCGCGGCCGACCCCATCGTGCCGGTCGATACCTGCGGCGCCGGCGACAGCTTCATCGCCGCATTCGTCGCCGCGCATCTCGACGGCGCCGGGGTCCCCGCCGCCCTCGCCGCGGCGACCCGATCCGCCACCCGCACCTGCCTGCACCTCGGCGGCTTCCAGCAGCGAGACCGGCCGGTCCCGAGCTGGCTCGCCGAGCAGTACGCGCCGCACTTCGACCGGCCCGCCCCGCAGTAGGCGCCGCGCCCCGGTCGACCCGCCGAGATGACACGTGTGGCCCCTTCTCCCTACGGGTAAGGGGCCACACGTGTCATCTCGGCCAGACCAGAAGCCGCCCGGACCGGAGGCCCGGCCCAGCGCTACGGCACCAGGTGGCGCGCCTGCAACGTGCCGATGCGCTCGCCGCTCTCGAAGTCGAAGAGGTGCACGCGGTCCGGGTGAGGCGCCACCGTGATCATGTCGCCCGGCTGCGCGTGATCCCGGCCGTCGACGCGCACGACGAGCGTCACCCGCTCCCCCGCGATCTCGGCGTCGCCGAACAGGTAGCCGTCGGCCCCCAACTCCTCGATCAGCGTGGTCTTCACCGCGATGCCCGGCTCGTCGGGCCCGCCGACCACCAGATCCTCGGGGCGCACGCCCACCGTCACCCGACGATCGCCGATCTGCGCGCGCACCGCATCGGCCAGGGGCAGCACCGCGCCGCCCAGCACCAGGCCGCGCTCGTCGACATCGGCGGTGAACAGATTCATCGCCGGACTGCCGATGAAGCCCGCCACGAACGTGTTGACCGGGTGATCGAGCAGCTCGCGCGGCGAGCCCACCTGCTGCAGCACGCCGAGCTTCATCACTGCGATGCGATCCCCCATCGTCAGCGCCTCGGTCTGATCGTGCGTCACGTACACCGTCGTCACGCCGAGCCGGCGCTGCAGCGTCGCGATGCGCGATCGCGTCTGCACGCGCAGCTTCGCGTCGAGGTTCGAGAGCGGCTCGTCCATCAGGAAGACCTTGGGGGCGCGCACGATCGCGCGGCCCATCGCCACCCGCTGCCGCTGACCGCCCGAGAGCGCCTTCGGCTTGCGATCGAGGTACTCCGTCAGATCGAGCTGCTGAGCCACCTCCTCGACCCGCTTGCGCCGCTCCTCCTTGGGCACACCCGCGATCTTCAGCGCGAAGCCCATGTTCTCGGCCACCGACATGTGCGGGTACAGCGCGTAGTTCTGGAACACCATCGCGATGTCGCGATCCTTCGGCGAGACCTGCGTCACATCCTGCTCGTCGATGAGGATGCGCCCCTCCGTCACCTCTTCGAGGCCGGCCAGCATGCGCAGCGCGGTCGACTTGCCGCAGCCCGACGGGCCGACGAGCACCAGGAACTCGCCGTCCTGGATGTCCAGATTCAGATTCGTGACCGCGGGGCGCTCAGTGCCCGGGTACTGCAGGGTCACGTCGTCGTACACGACTCTCGCCATTGAGTTGTCCTCTCGTTTCACCGGCAGGTACGTGCCGGACGATCCGTTGTGAAATCGAAGCCGTCGGCGTCGCAGCCGACGGTGCCAGTGTCGCAGATCGACACCGGTATTGCCAAGAGTGCGACCCGCGGCGCGCGCTATGCGGCCTGGCCGTACTCCCCGGTGGCGACGATCACCGCGCGGGCGATCACCGCGTCGCGCATCGTGAAGCCCATCACCGCCGGCGTGGCCTGCGGGTCGACGTCGATGCGCTCGACGTCGAGCGCGTGCACCACGAACCAGTAGTGGTGCGCCCCCGTGCCCTCGGGCGGAGCGGCGCCCGTGAACGCCGGCTCCCGCTTCTCGTTCGGCATCGTGAGCGCACCCTCGGGCAGCAGCGCGCTGCCGAGCGAGCCCGCGCCCGCCGCCAGCTCCGTCACCGACGCGGGGATGTTCGCCACCGACCAGTGCCAGAAACCCGACCCGGTGGGGGCGTCGGGGTCGAAGCAGGTCACCGCGAAGCTCTTCGTCTCGGCGGGGAACCCCGACCAGCTCAGCTGCGGCGAGAGGTTCGAACCGCCCGCCGGCTCGGCGTACTGCTCGGCCGGCAGCGGCTCGCCGTCTTGGATGTCGGTGCTCGTGAGCGCGAAACCCGGCACCTCCCGCATGCCGGCGTATGGATCGATCGCGCCTCGACTCGGATTCCTCTGCGTCATCGCTTCAGCCTTCCTCGGTGCTCAGTGCTGCCCGGTGCGCCCAGCGCGACACCGCGTGCGTTCCGCGGCGACCGGCGAACCGGGCCCCTGCAGTCAGCCTAGAGCGGATCCGGCCGCCGCGCAGCCCGTACTCGCGCCCCGCGGATATACTGGGCCGGGACCCGGAACACCCACAGCAGCGAAGCGAGGCGAAGCATGGCAAGCACCACAGGTTCTGAACGAGCCCGTGCCACACTCGCCTACCTGCGCCGCAAGATCACGACCGGCGAGTGGCCGGTCGGCAGCCGCATCCCGATCGAGCCCGAGCTCTCCGAGCAGACCGGCGTCGGCCGCTCCACCGTGCGCGAGGCGGTGCGCTCGCTCGCCAGCATGGGCATGCTCGAGACGCTGCCCGGCCGCGGCACCTTCGTGCGCTCCTCGGCGCCCACCAGCACGCTGCTCAACGAGTTCCTCAACGACTTCACGCTCGAGGAGATCCTCAGCTACCGCCGCGCGCTCGAGATCGAGGCCGCGCAGCAGGCCGCGCTGCACCGCACCGACGAAGACGTCGCCGCCCTCGAGCAGGCCGCCGCCGAAGAGGTGGGCTGCACCCGCTGCCCCGTGCTCGGACTCGCCGCCGGATCCGACAACTCGGCGTTCGACAGCAAGTTCCACCGCCTCGTCTTCGACTCGGCGAAGAACCGACTGCTCGCCTCGCTCTACGCCGGCATCAACGACCAGCTGCGCACCCCCGAGCACCGCGGGCGCCTCGCGAACGTTGCCACCGGCACCGAGATGGAGCGCGACCACGCCCGGGTGCTCGACGCGATCCGCCGCCGCGACTTCATCGACGCCGTGCACGCGATGGTCGACCACGTCGACCACGACGTGGTGATCGTCAACGACCAGCACGAGGTCGTGCCGCCGCTCGTGCGCACGCCCGCGCAGCAGCAGCGCATCGACGACGCGCGCGCCGCCGAAGACGCGCGCGTCGAAGAGGATTCGCGGGCGACCGCGGCCAACGCGCCCTAGCGGCGGACTACCCTCGCAGTTCGCGCTCCACGTAGACGCGCAGGGCGTCGCGCACGAAGCGCGCTCCCTCGGCGCCGCCGTAGTTCGCGGCGAAACGGTCGTCGGCCGCGTACATCTCGGCGAGGCCGAGCACGTAGCCCGCGAGGTCGCCGCCGGCCTCGGAGGCCGGGGTGCCGGGCACGCCCCGCAGCCACTCGACGTGGCGCCGTGCGAGATCCTGCCCCTCGGCCGACTCGGGATCCGCGCCGCTTCCGGCCGCCGCGATCCAGTCGCGACCCAGCCGCTCCATGCGGGCGCGCCACTCGGCCCGCCCCTGCTCGCCGAGACCACGCCACCAGCGATCGCTCCTCGCGTACGCGTCAGCGCCCCAGCGACGCTCGACCTCCTCGCGATAGCGGGTGTGGTCGAAACCGTCGAACATGTTCTCCGACATGAGATTCTCCTCTGCATGATCCTCGCCCGGAGCCGCTCGGCCCGCTCGGTCGAGCGCCGCGATCGTGCGCTCGACCGAGCCGATCTGCGCGTCGACCCGCGCCCGCTCTCGCCTCAGCAGTTCGAGGTGCGCACCCAGGATGCGGGCCTCGGCGACGGCGGGAGGCTCCCCGCCGCGCGCCTGCGCGTCCTGCGCCCTGAGCACCTCGCCGATGGCCTCGAGCCCGAGGCCGAGCTCGCGCAGCAGCAGCACCCGCTGCAGCCGCACGAGCGCGCGGTCGTCGTAGTACCGATAGCCGTTGACGCCGACGCGGCTCGGTCGCACGAGCCCGATGCGGTCGTAGTGACGCAGGGTGCGCGAGGTCGTGCCGGCCGCACGGGCGATCTGCTGGATCGAGTGCTCCACGCGTTCCTCCGGGGTGTTCGGCCGGGACCCTCCCGGCTCGAAACACACGCTAGAGGTTGACGTTACGTCAAGGTCAAGCGAACTGCCACCCCTGCGACCGGCGCACTCCCGCCCGCCTCCGCGGGTCGCACGCTACTCCATCGTGTCGAGGATCTCGGTGAGCTGCTCGAAGGCGGTGAGCGGGTTCACGATCGCGAAGCGCGTATTGGGACGGCCCGCGTGCGAGCTCGGCACGACGAAGGCGCGCTGCTCGTCGAGCAGGCGATCCGACCAGCGGTCGTAGTCGGCGCGCTCCCAGCCGTCGCGCTCGAACACCACCACCGACAGCTGCGGCCGGCGCACGAGCCGCAGCCCCGGCCGGCGTTCGATCTCATCGGCGATCCGCCGCGCGAGCGCGATCGAGTGGGTGACGGCCTCGCGGTAGGCGGCGGCGCCGTACGTCGCGAGCGAGAACCAGAGCGGCAGGCCCCGCGGCCGCCGCGTGAGCTGGATCGAGTAGTCGGAGGGATCGTACGCGGCCCGCTCGGTGAGCACGTCGAGATACTCGGCGTGCTGGGTGTGCGCCTGTCGGCCGAGCTCGGGATCGCGGTAGATGAGCGCGCACACGTCGTAGGGCGCGAACAGCCACTTGTGCGGGTCGACGATCACCGAGTCGGCGCGCTCCACGCCCCCGAAGTGCGGGCGCCCCAGGGGGGAGAGCATGGCGGTCAGCCCGTAGGCGCCGTCGATGTGCAGCCAGAAGTCGAAGTCGTGCTTCAGGGCCGCGATGCCGGCGATATCGTCGACCACGCCGAAGTTCGTCGACCCGCCGGTCGCCACCGCTGCGAAGACCCGATCGCCGTGCTGCTCGAGCGCCTCGCGAACCGCGGCCGCCCGCAGCACGCCGTCATCGTCAGCGAGCACCGGCACGACGTCGACGTCCATCACCCGCGCCGCCGACTTGATCGACGAGTGCGCCTCCGCGCTGCAGACCACCGCCCATCCGCCCTCGGGGCGCGACACGAGCCCGGCCCGCTCGCGCAGCGCGCGGGCCCGGTCGCGGGCCGCGACGAGCGCCGAGAGGTTGCCGATCGTGCCGCCCTGCACGAAGACGCCGCCGGCGCCCTCGGGCAGCCCGAACTCGGAGGCGAGCCAAGCCAGTACCTCGTTCTCGGCGTAGACGGCTCCCGCGCCCTCCATCCACGAGCCGCCGTAGAGGGCGCTCGCCGAGACCACCAGGTCGAAGGCGATCGCGGCCTTCGAGGGCGCCGACGGGATGAACGAGAGATACTGCGGATGGTCGGTGGTGATGCATGCCGGAGCGAGAATGTGCTCGAAGACCGAGAGCGCTCGGCGGCTGCCCAGCCCCTCCTCGCTGATCGTCGGGCCGGCGAGACGCCGGAGCTCCTTCGGCGACGACGCGTGGTCGAGCGGGGTGTCGGTCGCCAGTATGCGGCGGCGGGAATACTCGAGCACCAGATCGACGATGCCTCGGGTCTCGTCTGAGACCGAGTGCATACGAGCGTGGTCGGGCTGCGGGTTCGGAGACTGGTCGCCGGCTGACATGGTCTCATCATAAATGCGGACCGCGCGCAGCGCGCGTGCGCCCGCGTAGCATGGACGGGTGAGCGAGCCTAAGATCCTGCTGTACTACGTCTTCGCGCCCGTGACCGACCCCGAGGCGGTGCGCCTCTGGCAGCGCGAGCTGTGCGAATCGCTCGGGCTGCGGGGCCGGATCATCATCTCGAAGCACGGCATCAACGGCACCGTCGGCGGCGAGCTCGACGCCTGCAAGCGCTATCTGCGGCGCACGCGCGAGTACGGCCCGTTCGCCGGGCTGGAGCCGAAGTGGAGCGCGGGCACCGGCTTCGTCGAACCGCTCTCCGCCGGCGAGGCCGGCGCGGCGGTGCCCGCACCGTCTCACGGGAGCGGAGCCGACGCGACCGCGTTGACCGGCAAGACACGACCGGCGCCGTGGCGGCGCATCGTCGACTTTCCGAAGCTGAGCGTCAAGGTGCGCGACGAGCTGGTCGCGTTCGGCATCCCCGACGAGCTGCGCGTCGACGAGAGCGGCGTGGTCGGCGGCGGTGCGCACCTCTCGCCGAGTGAGGTGAACGAACTGGTCGAGCGGCGCGGCGACGACGTGGTGTTCTTCGACGGCCGCAACGCGTGGGAGGCCGAGATCGGGCGGTTCAAGGGCGCCGTGGTGCCCGACGTCGCGACCACGCACGACTTTATCGAGCAGATCGAGAGCGGCGTGTACGACGGCATCAAGGGCCGCCCGGTCGTGACCTACTGCACGGGCGGCGTTCGCTGCGAGATCCTCTCGGCCGCCATGCGCGAACGGGGCTTCGAGGAGGTCTACCAGATCGACGGCGGCATCGTGCGCTACGGCGAGGCCTTCGGCAACAACGGGCTGTGGGAGGGATCGCTCGCGGTGTTCGACGGGCGCGAGGCGGTGGAGTTCGCCCCGGGAGCGGCGGTGCTCGGGCGCTGCTCGGTGTGCGGTTCCGCGTCGAGCAGGCTCGCCAACTGCACCGACCCGAGCTGCCGCGCACGCTTCGTCGCGTGCGAGCAGCATGCCGGGGCGGCCTGCCTCTCGCATGCCTGAGGCGGTCTTGCCCAGCGGGCTCCGGCCCGATACGTCGCGAACACCTCGGTGCCACCGCGACGCCGCTTCACACCGCCGGGCTGCTCCTTAATTTCACCCTTGACTTATATAAGCGCCGGGTGAATGATGGGGCCATGCACGCGCTCGACATTCTCGGAGATCCTGTTCGGCGACGGATCCTCGAACTCATCGCCGACGGCGAAGAGAGCGCGGGCGACATCGCCGCGGTGATCTCCGAGGAGTTCGGGATCAGCCAGCCGGCCGTCTCCCAGCACCTGCGCGTGCTGCGAGAGCACGGCTTCGCCTCCGTTCGCCCCGAGGGCACCCGGCGCCTCTACGCCGTCGACCCGCGGGGCCTGCAGCAGGCGAGCGCGTGGCTCACCCCCTTCGAGCGATTCTGGCGCGGCCCCTTCGCCGCGCTCGGCACCGAACTCGCCCGCGGCAAGCGGCAGCGTCGGCTCGCCGAGGAACGCCGCACGAGCGACGGATGCGCGACCCCCGCCGACGCTCCCAGCACCACCGGCGCGGGCGCCCGCCCCGCCGATTCCGGCCACCACCAGAGTGAGGAATGATCATGGTCGACGTACACTCGCAGATCGATGCGGTCAGCCGCAGCCTGCGCGACGCGCAGATCGACGGCGAACCCGCGCGCGTGCAGGCTCTCGCGCAGGAATACCCCGCAGCCATCGATGACGTATGGGAGGCCGCCACCAGCGCCGAGCGCATCGCGCGCTGGTTCCTGCCCATCTCGGGCGATCTGCGCCTCGGCGGGCGCTACCAGCTCGAGGGCAACGCCGGCGGCGAGGTGCTCGAGTGCGCGCCTCCGTCCGACGGCCGCGCCGAGTACCGCGTGACGTGGGAGTTCGGCGGGGGCGTCTCGTGGGTCACCGTGCGCCTCGCCGAGCAGGGCCCCGAGCGCACGCGCTTCGAGCTCGAGCACGTCGCGAAGATCGCCGACGTGCCGGCTGAGATGTGGGACACCTTCGGCCCCGGCGCCACAGGCGTCGGCTGGGACGGCGGCCTGCGCGGCCTCGCGCTGCACCTCGGCGCGCAGCAGGGCTCGCTGTCGCCCGCCGAGGCCGAGGCCTGGGCGTTCACGCCCGAGGGGCGCGCCTTCTACCGCGCCGCCGCCGACGGGTGGGGCGCCGCCCACGTCGCCGCCGGAGCGGACCCCGAGACCGCGGCGCGCGGTGCCGACGCCACGTACGGCTTCTACACGGGCCAGGGCGCCGCCGAGTAGCCGGTGGGCCGGCGGCGAGCGACGCCGGCCCGGCCCGGCTCTCCTACTCCACGCTGTGCAGCGCCGCGCCCACGATGCCCGAGTTCTGACGCAGTCGCGCAGGAACGACGGGGGCGCGCACCGAGATGAGGTGCAGGAACTCGTCGGCTCTGCGGCTGATCCCGCCCCCGACGATGAACAGGTCGGGCGAGAACAGCTGCTCCACGTGCGAGAAGTACCGCTGCAGCCGCACCCCCCACTCATCGAAGCTCAGGCCCTCGCGCTTGCGCGCCGCGGCCGAGGCTCGCGATTCGGCGTTGGCCCCGTCGATCTCAAGATGACCGAGCTCGGTGTTGGGCACGAGGCGGCCGTCGATGAAGAGCGCGGATCCGATCCCCGTGCCCAGCGTCAGCATCATCACGACGCCGTCGTGCCCGAGCCCCGCCCCCAGGCGCATCTCGGCGAGGCCCGCCGCGTCGGCGTCGTTGAGAGATCGAACCGGGGCGCCGAGGCGCTCGGCGAGGTGCTGCTCGAGGTGCTCCCCGAGCCACTCGTCGTCGATGTTCGCAGACGAGCCGACGACCCCGTTCTTGACGACACCCGGGAAGGCGCATCCGACCGGTCCCCGCCAGCCGATCTCGGTCACCACCGCGGCCGCGGTGTCGAGCACGGCCGAGACGGTCGCCGGCTGCGGGGTGTCGAGGCGCACCCGCTCGCTCACCAGCTCGCCGGACGCGAGGTCGACGATGCCGCCCTTGATCCCTGTGCCGCCGATGTCCAGTCCGAATGCAGTGCTCACCCGATCTCCTCCAGTTCACGGCCGCGCTCTTCCCGCCTCGCTCCAGCGCGAGACGGCGGCTCGGTACAGCCATCGTCGCACACGCGGTCGGGCGAGCGGGAGAGCAGAAGGGGCCGCCCCGAGGTCTCCCTCGGGGCGGCCCCCGCGATCCGCGGACTCGGTGACCGCTAGGCGGTCGCCCTGCGGCGGCGGATCACCAGCACCGAACCGCCCAGCGCGAGCAGCGCCAAGCCGGCGGCGATGAGCCCCGCGATGTCGGCGCCGGTCACGGACAGTGCCGATCCGCTCGAGGCCGGGGCCACCGGATCGAGCTCGATCACACCGGCATCCCAGGTGGGATCGATGCCCTCGCTGGCGTCCACGCCGTTCGCGTAGTCGCGGGTGAGCGCCGCATTCGAATCGTCGAGCACGAACTTCTTGCTCAGACCCACGAGCGGATTGCCGCCGGTGAGCGCGTCGGAATCGGTCGCGGCATCGCCGACGTTCGGCTTCGTGAACCGGTACCGCTCGCCCTGCTGCTCGGTGAGGGTGAATCTCACCTGATAGGTGCCGGCGTCGAGCAGATCGAACTTGTAGAAGCCCTTCGCATCGGTCTTCGTCGTCGCGACGACCTCACTCCGCTCGTTCAGCAGCTCGACCTTCACACCCGGCAGTGCGGGCTCATCGGTATCCTGCTTGCCGTTCTTGTTCGTGTCGATCCAGGTGTAGTCGCCGACGGCGTACGACTTGGCGTACGCGTTCCACACGTCGCTGTCGACGACGGTGGCGCCGTTCACCTCGCCGCGCGCGCTCACCGTCGCGGTGTCGCGGTGGCTCTCGCCGGCCGTGAGGCCGGGCAGGGTGCCCGAGCAGTCGAACTGGGTCGCGAGCTCCATCGGGCCGGCCCAGGTGGTGCCCGTGCTGCCGTCGGGGAACTCGCAGACGAGGTTCTGGATCTCGCCGGCACCAGCGGTCAGCACATCGGTCACCGAGATGTCGACCAGACGGTCGGGGCCGTTGTTCGACACCGTGAAGTTGACCTGCTGGGACTGGCCGCCCGCGAGCGGCTTGCCTGCGAACGGTGCGGGATCGTCGTAGTCACCGGCGAAACCGTCGTTCAGCAAAGCACCCGGCTGGGCCTCGCCGATGGGGGCGTAGAGCGGGACCTCGCCCTCGTCGCTCCACTTCTCGATGTCGACGCCCGGGGTGGAGATGCCCTGGATCGTGGTCGTCGAGACCGGTGTGTTCAGGCCCTGGAGCAGCAGCGAGTTGACGACCTGCTGACTGCCGTCGTTGACCTCGACCAGGAATCGGAACGGGATCTGGCCCTGCACCGGGAAGCGCCCCGACGTCTGATCGATCGTTACCGTGTGCGTGGCACCGTCGTAGCTCGCCTCGATGCCGTTCTTCGTCACGGGGCCGGGGGTGGTGTCGCTGTCCTGCGGATCGCTCCAGACGGCTGGATCGTCACTCGTGATGAAGCCGACGAAGTCGACGTTGCTCGGCAGGTGGTCGAGTACGGTCGGCGCGTTCGCGGAGTTGTAGTTGCCGTGGCCGAGCAGCTCGATCTCGTAGGCGTACCGCGCCTGCGTCAGCTTGCCGTTCTCGTATGCCGTGCGCAGGTACGGGCTCCACTGCGTCGAGTCCCAGACGCGCTTGCGGGCCTCGAGCTCGTCGCCCCACGAGGTGGCGGAGCCGTTGTGCTCCGACCAGTACGCCGGGTCGTTGCCGCTGCCGTAGAGCGTCGCGACGTTCTTGACGTCGAGGGTCTCCTTGCCCTCGAGCACCCGCGTGCGCAGCGTCAGATCGACGATCAGGTCGCGGCCGTCGGGCTGCCCCGCGACCTTGTCCTTGCCGCTCTGCGCGAGCGTGATCGTGAGATCGCCCTGGTTCGCGCTGAGGCGGTTCAAGCTCAGCTCGAAGTCGTCGGCGGTCAGCGTGGCGCCGGCATAGGAGCCCGAGACCAGCACGTTCGGCGCCGAGAGCGTCTGCTCGGTCAGCGGGAACACCGAGAGGTCGATGTGGTCGACGAGGTGCAGATCCTGCGCTTCGATGCCTTCCGTCGATGCCGTCTTGCCCGTCTTCACCGTGAACCGGTAGTCGATATCGGTCGGCTCATCCGGCGTCGCGGAGACCTCGCCGGTCGGACCGGCCTTGGTGAACGCGTCGGAGTCGTTGAGCCCGTTCGTGCGATCCTGCGGCAGCTGGATCGGACGCACGTCGGCCGTGCGGGTTTCAACGCCGCCCGAATCGGAGTAGGTGAAGGTGGCCGCGTTGCGGAAGCGGTACGCCGTGGCGCCCGCGACATTGGTGCTGCCGTTCACGATGAGCCCCGCGCCGTTGCCCGACGTCGGATCGGCGAGGCGGTTGAGCTGCGCGTTCACGAGAATGCCGACGCTCGTGTCCTTGTGCTTGCCGACATTGACGCGGAGGGTCTGGCCGTCGAGGCAGTACCGGCCGACGTTGGCGTCGCTCGCGATGGTGTTCGCGTCGCAGGCGCCGCCCGAGAAGAGCGCCAGCGCCGAGAAGTCAGGGCTCGTCGAGCCGCTCGCGAGGCCGATGACGCTCGAGCCCGTCTTCCAGCTCGCCTGCGCCGGGAGGGTATCGGTGATGACCACGTTGCGGTTCAGCTCGAAGTGGGAGTTGCGGCCGTCCCAGGTGCTCAGATCCGCGTTCAGCCGGTACGAGATGTCGACCGGCTCCGGCAGAATGTTGCCGCCGACGTCGGTGGTGAACTCGCGGGTCCAACTGCCGCCCTCGACGGACTTGGCGAAGCCGCCGTTGCACCCCGGGCAGGGGCCGGGCACGCTGCCGTTGATCGAGAATTCGGCGGTGTCGGTGCGCGAGGTGGGCCCGAAGGTCGCCGTGTTCGTCTTGCTGATGCCGTACTGGCCGGGCGCGGTCGGGTTCGTGCGGCCGTCGTAGGCCGCGGCGAGCTCGTTCTGGTAGGCGGTGACGTCGACGATGCGCGCCTGATACTGGACGGTGAGCGTGGCCGGGCCGGTGAGATCGATCGTGCCGGCGAAGGAGCGATCACCGGCCTGCACTGCGGGGGCGAACGGCGGGTTGGTGACCACGCCTGCGGCGGCGCCGCCGACGCCGCCGGGCGCGTACTGCGTGAGCGTCGCGGTGGTCGCGACGCTGTCGCCGGCGCCGGCGAGCCCGCTCGCACCCACGTACTGCATGCCTGCCGGGAGCAGATCGCCGATCGGGTAGGCCGGGTAGACCTGGCCGTCGGGAACGTTGACGGTGAGGGTGTAGGTGATGTTCTCGTTCGCGATGGCCGGGTCGAGCCCGTCGAACACGTAGTCGCCGTCGCCGTTCTGCGTCTGCTGCACGAAACGGTTGAGGTTTCCGGCAGACACCGCCTTGTCGATGGTGTCCGGGATCACGATCGGGGGCACCTCGTCGCGGTCGCGCACACGGATGTTGAGGGTCTGCTCGTCACCGCCGATGGTCCAGGTGATGGGGCGGAGGCCCGTGCCGTTGACGTCGTCGAGCACGAAGGTGAGACCGAAGGCGCCTCCGATCGTGCCCTCGGGCCAGGAGGCGTCGTCTTTGAAGGTGACCCGCACGGTGTCGCCGCCGACGAGCTCGAAGCTGTCGATGCCGACGGTGCCGGCGGGCAGAGGGGTGCCGATGGTCGCGTTCGGGCCGAGCTTGAAGTCGAACGTCTGGCCCTTCGCGAGCTCGGTGTAGTCGACCTCGAGGGTGAGCATGGTGCCCTCATCGAGCTGCGCACCGTCGGCCACCGCGTTGCCGTTGCTGTCGACGATGGTCGCGGCGGTGATGCCCGCGGGCAGCGCGTGGGCCGCCGTGCCGCCGACCGTCAGCAGGCCGACGCTCATGGCGAGAGCTGCCAGCGCGGAGAGCGGTTTCTTCCACAGGCGCTGACGCCCGGTTCCTTCTCGGGATCTTCCGATCCCCATTCTCAATGACAACTCGTGCCTCCCCACAAAGACGCTCGGCGGCGTCTCCGCCGAGAAAAGGAGAGCGGAACGTGATGAACCAGACGCCGGTGCAGAACCGCCGTCTCCAGCCTGCGCCGCGCACAGACGCGCGGAGGTGCTGAGAGCCCCACTCGGCTTACAGGCTAGGAAGCCGCGGGGGTGTCTCCCCGGCGGAAGCGTGCCTTTTCACCCTTCTATTCACCCTGCCTCCGGGGAGGGGCCGCTTCCGGCCGGGGAAAGTTCGGCCCCGGGAAGCCCCGGCCCGGGGCCAGCTGGTCGAGTTCGATCACTCCCGCGTCCCAAGCGGGATCGATGCCCTCGCTCACCTCGTACCCGTTCGCATAGTCACGCGCGAGCGCGGCGTTCGAGTCGTCGAGCCCGCCGAACACGGCAGAGGGGCGCCCACCCCGCGGGTGCACGCCCCTCTGCCGCAGCCGCAGCGGCCTACCAGATGCTCACGCGCTGCGCCGGGTCGAGCCACAGGCCGTCGCCCGGCTTCGTGCCGTAGGCCTCGTGGAACGGCGCCAGGTTGCGCACGATCTGATTGCACCGGAACTCGTTGGGCGAGTGCGGATCGATGGTGAGCAGGCGCACGGTTTCCTCGGGGCGCGACTTCTGCTGCCAGGCCTGCGCCCACGCCAGGAAGAAGCGCTCCGCACCGGTCAGCCCGTCGATGACCGGCGGCTGATCCCCGCCGAGCGAGCGCAGGTAGGCCTTCCACGCGATCTCGAGGCCCGACAGGTCGCCGATGTTCTCGCCGATGGTCAGCTCGCCGTTGACCGGCCGGCCGTCGGCGCCCTCGGGCGAGAGCGCGTTGTACTGGCCGATGAGCGCCTTCGTGAGCTGCTCGAACGCCGCGCGATCCTCTTCCGTCCACCAATCGGTGAGGCGGCCCTCACCGTCGTAGCGCGAGCCCTGGTCGTCGAAGCCGTGCCCGATCTCGTGCCCGATCACGGCCCCGATCGCGCCGAAGTTCGCGGCGGCGTCCCAGGAGGCGTCGAAGAACGGGGGCTGCAGGATCGCGGCCGGGAACACGATCTCGTTGAAGCCCGGGTTGTAGTACGCGTTGACGGTCTGCGGGGTCATGAACCACTCGTCGCGGTCGATCGGCTTGCCGACCTTGCCGAGCTCGCGGGCGAACTCCACCTCGGCGACGCGGCGGGAGTTGCCGAGCAGATCGCCCGAGTCGACGGCGAGCGCCGAGTAGTCCCGCCACTTCACCGGGTAGCCGATCTTGGGCGTGAAGCGGTCGAGCTTGTCGAGGGCGCGCCGCCTCGTGTCGGGGCCCATCCACTCGAGTCGCTGGATCGAGTCGCGGTACGCCTCGATGAGGTGCCCGACCAGCTCGTCCATCGCCGCCTTCGAGTTCTCGTCGAAGTGGCGCTCGACGTAGAGGCGCCCCACGGCCTCGCCCATCGCGCCCTCCACGAACGAGACGCCGCGGCGCCACCGCTCGCGCTGCTCGGGGGCGCCGGTCAAGGCGGTGCCGTAGAAGTCGAAGTTCGCACGCGAGATCTGCTGCGAGAGCAGGGACGCGGATCCGCGCACGATCGACCACAGCAGCCAGGCCCGCCACGCCTCGAGCTCCTCGTCGACCAGCAGCTCGGCGAGGCCCGCGAGCGCCTCGGGCTGCGCGGCGACGACCTCGGCGAACGCCTGCTCGGGCGCCCCCATGTCGGCGAGGTAGGGGCGCCAGTCGAGGCGGGGCGTGATCTGCTGCAGCCCCTCGAGGGTGCGCAGGTTGTAGAGCTTCTGGATGTCGCGGCTCGCGACCTTGTCCCAGTGCGAGGCCGCGATGCGGCGCTCGAGGTCGTAGGCGAGCTGCGCGAGGCGCTCCGCCTCGTCTGCCTCGGCCACGCCGGCGAGGTCGAGCATGCGGGCGATGTGGGCGCGGTACTGCTCGCGGATCGCGGCAAACTGCTCTTCGCGATAGTACGACTCGTCGGGCAGGCCGAGGCCGCCCTGCATCACGAACACGATGTAGCGGGAGGGATCGCCGGGGTCGTTGTCGACGAACATGCCGTAGAAGCCGCTCACGCCCTGGCGCTCGAGTTCGGCGACCACCGAGATCAGCTCGGGGATCGACGAGACGGCGCGGGCCCGCGCCACGTCGCCCGCGACGGGCTCGGCACCGAGGCGATCCGCCCGCTCCGTGTCCATGAAGCTCGCGTAGAGCGCCGCCACCTTGTCGGCCTCTCGGGACTCGCCGCCCTCGATCAGTCCGGGCGCGGGAACCTCCGTGCCCGTGATGATGTCGCGCACCGCTTCCTCGGCGTTCTCGGCGAGCACCGCGAACGAGCCGTAGCGCGCCTTGTCGGACGGGATCTCGGTGCGTTCGATCCACTTGCCGTTGACGTGGCGGAAGAGGTCGTCCTGCGGCCTGACCGCAGGATCGAGTTCGGAGAGGTCGATACCGGAGACTGAGGCGGCATTGGTCATGGCACCAGCCTAGGGCGTGTCGGTTGGATCGCGGCTCAGCGCACCCGGGCCGCGCGAGGACGGCGCGGTCGCGCGTGTCGCGTCAGCCGGCGCGGCTGCGGCGTCGCAGACCTGTCGGGGTCGCCGCTAACATGCTCAGCATGTCGGAAATCGGACGAAGGCGGTGGCGACAATCGCGGGGCGCGCGCCGCCGCATCGACCGCAGCATCGCGCACCTCGCGGTGCCGGCCCTCGGCGCGCTCGTCGCCGAGCCGCTGTTCCTGGTGGTCGACTCCGCGCTCGTGGGGCATCTCGGGGCCGCCCCGCTCGCGGGGCTCGCGGTCGCGGCGGCGATCCTGCAGACCGCCGTGGGGCTCATGATCTTCCTCGCCTACTCCACCACGCCCCTCGTCGCGCGCCGAAGCGGGGCGGGCGACCTGCGCGGGGCGGTGCAGGCCGGCATCGACGGCCTCTGGCTCGCGCTCGCGATCGGCGTCGCGGTGGGGGCCGTGCTGTGGGCGGCCAGCGGGCCGCTCGTGACGTTGTTCCACGTGGAACAGCGCACCGCCGAGCTGGCGCTCACGTACCTCACCATCTCGTGCCTCGGCATCCCCGCCATGCTCGTGGTCTTCGCGGCGAGCGGCCTGCTGCGCGGCCTGCAGGACACCAAGACCCCGCTCGCGGTCGCCACGATCGGCTTCACCGCGAACGCCGCACTGAACTGGTGGTTCATCTACGGCCTCGGCTTCGGCATCGCGGGCAGCGCGTGGGGCACGGTGCTCGCGCAGTGGGGCATGGTCGCGGTCTACATCGTGGTGATCGCGCGGCACGCGGGGCGGGCCGGCGCTGGTTTCCTGCCGCGGCGCGACGGCCTCGCCCACGCGGGTCGCAGCGGCGGCTGGCTCTTCATCCGCACGGCCGGGCTGCGCGCCGCGCTGCTCGTCACGGTGTTCGCCGCGACGAGCCACGGCACCACCGCCACCGCCGGCTATCAAGTGGTGTTCACCCTCTTCTCGACCGCGGCGTTCGCACTCGACGCCCTCGCGATCGCCGCCCAGGCGCTGATCGGCGACGCCCTCGGCGCGCACGACGCCCGGCGGGCTCGGCTCATCGTGCGGCGCACCGTCTTCTGGGGGGTCGCGTGCGGCGCGGTGATCGGCGTGCTGCTCGCCGCGGCCAGCCCCGTGGTGGGGCGCGTCTTCACGAGCGACGAGGCGGTGCTCGCGATCCTGCCCCCCGCCCTGCTGGTGCTCGGGATCTCGCTGCCTCTCGGCGGCTACGTCTTCGTGCTCGACGGCGTGCTCATGGGCGCGGGAGACGCGCGCTATCTGGCGTGGACGAGCCTCGTCAACCTGGCCGTCTACCTGCCCGCGCTGTGGCTGCTGACGGTGCTCGTACCGAGCGGCACCGCCGCGCTCGTCGCGCTCACCGCCGGGTTCACGCTCGTCTTCATGCTGGCGCGCGCCGTGACGCTCGGGATCCGGGCGCGCAGCAACCGATGGGTGCGGCTGGGCGCCTGACCCCGTCCCGTCGACGGCTCGCGATCCGCGCCCGGAACCCGGTCAGCCCCCGATCAACCCGCGTCGGACTCGCAGACGGCTCCCGGCTCGGGCAGCTCGCCCTCGAGCAGATAGGCCGTGGTCGCGTCGTTCACGCAGCTCGAGCGCCCGAGGTAGCTCGCGCCGTGCCCGTGCCCGTCGAGGGTGAGCAGGCGCGCGTTGCCGAGCTCCCGCACCAGCTGCTCCGACCCTTCGTAGGGCGTGGCGTGGTCGCCGAGCACGCCGATCACGAGGATCGGCGCGTCGGGCGACCCCGAGAACGAGTCGGTGATGTCATCGCCGCTCTCGGGCAGCGCGTCGCACGACAGATCGATCCACGGGAGCAGGGCCTCGTCGTCAATCTCCGGCCCGCCGAGCATCTCGGGCAGACCCGCCTCCTCGACGTACTCGAGGAAGCCCACCAGGTCCGGGTCATCGGGGAACGAGTGGCAACTCACGATCGACCCCTCGATCCCCACCGCGGCGCCGCCGCTCGCCATGCTCTCGAGGATCTCATCGATGCCCTGCTGCTCGCCGCGCATCGCACTCGCGAGCCGGTCGAGCGCCAGCTCTCGCCCCTCGGGAATGCCGTAGAGCGATGCCGTGAGAAACTCCAGCAGCACGCCTCCGTCGAGCTCGTCGCCGGTGCTCGCCACGAGCGGGGTCTCATCGAGCCGGTCGATCGCCTGCTGCAACTGCTCCTCGCTCTCGATCGGGCAGTCCGATCTGCCGTACTCGGTCGCGCAGCCGCTCAGCAGCGCGACCGTCTCGCGAGCGATGGCGGCCTGCTGCTTGAAGCGGTTGACCGGGGCGCCCCAGTTCGCCGAGATCGCGCTGTCGAGCACGAGGCGGCCCACCCGCTCGGGAAACAGGGTCGCGTAGGTCGCGCCGAGCACGGTGCCGTACGAGTAGCCGAGGTAGTGCAGGCTGTCATCACCGAGGAGCGTGCGCAGCAATTCCATGTCGCGCGCCACCTGCGAGGTGCCCATCGAGTGGGCGAGCGGGTTCGCGTCGGCGCACAGCGCGATCTCGAGCTCGGCGACATCCGAGAACCCCGGGCAGTCGATGCGCGAGCTGCGGCCGATGCCCCGCGGATCGAAGCCGACCACCGCGTAGCGCTCCGTCACCCGCTCGGCGCCCGGCATGATCGACAGGCGGTAGGCGAGATCGACACCGCTCGCGCCGGGGCCGCCCGGATTGACGAACAGCGTGCCGAGGGGCTCGCCGTCGCCGGTCGCAGCGCGCTGGTTCACCGAGAGCTCGATCGTCTCGTGGTTGCGCGGGTCGTTCCAGTCGAGCGGGGCCTCGACCGCGGCGCACTGGTACTCGTCGAGTGGCGCCCCCTTCTCCTCGAGGCGCTTCGCCGCGCCGTCCTCGATCTCCGAGAGGTCGCACTCGCCCCACTCGATCGTCTGCGCGTACACGCCGGGGAATGTCTCTGCCTGGAGGGCGTTCTCGGAGTCGTCGACGGCCGGCGCGCAGCCGCTCAGCACCAGCACCCCGGCGGCGAGCGCGGCCAGAGCTGCGAAGCGGGCGCGCTGAGCGCGCGAAATGCGCGCGGAGGACGCGCCGATGCTGCCGAGTCGACGATCTGCCATGAATCCTCCGATGCGAAGTTGGACTAGGTTCACTATAGGGCTTGAGGGCCGCCCTCGACGCCCCGCGTGGGTTCGCGCGCAGCAGGCGAGGATCAGCGGGCACGCCCTAGACTCGATCCGTGATAGAACGCGCCGCATTCGAACGGGCCCTGGTCGTGCGCTGGGTGCGCACGGTGCCCGTCGTCTTCCTCGTGGTCGGCCTGGGCTTCGGCACCTGGCTGAGCCGCCTGCCGGCCGTGCGCGACCACCTCGACGCCAGCGCCACCGAGATGAGCGTCTACGGCCTCTGCCTCGCGGTGGGCAGTCTCGCCGGGCTCGTGCTCTCCGGGCGCATCGTGCACCGCTTCGGGCCGCGCCGCACCATCCTCGTCGGCATCATCGCCACCACGATCCTGCTGCCGGGCGCGGCCGCCATCATCATGAGCGGCGCCATCCCGCCCGGCCTCGCCGTGCTCTTCGCCTACGGCTTCGCGTTCAGCATCTGCGACGTCGCCATGAACGTGAGCGGGGCCAACGCCGAGGCCGCGTTCGGCCGCCCTCGCATGCCGCTCATGCACGCGGGCTACAGCCTCGGCGCGGTCGCCGCCACGAGCCTCGGCGGGCTCGCCGAGGCGCTCGACGTGCCGGTGCCCGTGCACTTCGCCGCGGTGATGCTCGCGAGCGCCGCCGTGCTGTTCGCGCTGCTGCGCAACCTGCCCCGCGACGAGCAGGCGGCGCGGGCGGCCGGCGAGCGCGCGGGCCGGGCCGGCGGATCCGCTTCGCCGTCGCTCCCGGCGCCTGAAGAGCGCGACCCCGCCACCGGCTCGATCCCGATCATCGACTCCGCCGCCGGGCAGCGGCCCGCCTTCACCACCATGACGGGCTCGATCCCGATCCAGACCAGGGGCAGGGACCGCGATGCGAACGGCGCCGCGGGCGAGCAGCCGCGGCGGGGGTCCGGATCCGCCCGCCCCTCCAGCCCTTGGCGGGATCCGCGCATCTTCCTCATCGGCCTGCTCACCCTCTCGTTCGGGCTCTTCGAGGGCACCGCCAGCGACTGGCTGCCGCTCGCCCTCGTCGACGGCCGAGAGCTCAGCAACCACCTCGGCTCGATGATGCTTAGCGTGTTCTTCGCGGCGGTGATGTCGGTGCGGATCGCCGGATCGTGGCTCATCACCCGCTTCGGCCGGGTGGCCGTGCTGCGCGCCTCCGCCGTGCTCGCCGCCGCCGGAGTGGTCACGACGATCCTCGCGCCCGGCACCCCCGGCGCAGTGCTGGGCGTGCTCGCCTGGGGCGTCGGCACCGGGCTCGGCTGGCCGATCGCGATCTCGGCGGCCGCCGACCGCGCCGACACGGCGGCCCGCGACGTCGCAGCCGTCTCGGCCATCGGCTACGGGGCGATGCTCGTGGGGCCCATGGCGTTCGGCTTCCTGGGTGAGCACATCGGCCTGCTCACCGCGTTCTGGGCGCTGCTGCCCTTCGCGGTGTACGTGCTGTTCGCGGCCTCGGCGACGCGGGCGCGGCGCTGACCCGCGCCTCCCGTGCTCCCGGGGCTCCCGCACTCGCCGTACCCGCCGGAGCAAGCGGGCGAACGGGTGAGCGGGTAAACTACGGCGGGTGCGAATCGTTGTTGCAGACTGCTCGGTCGACTATGCGGGCCGCCTCTCGGCGCACCTGCCGCGAGCCAAGCGCGTGCTCATGCTCAAGAACGACGGCTCCATCCTGGTGCACAGCGACGGCGGCTCCTACAAGCCGCTCAACTGGATGAGCCCGCCCTGCTCGCTCACCGCCGTCGAGCTCGACGAGGATCAGCAGGCCGCCGGCATCGTCGAGGCCTGGCAGGTCACCCACAAGAAGACCGCCGACAAGCTCATCGTCTCGGTGTTCGAGGTGTTCCACGACTCGTCGCACGACCTGGGCGTCGACCCCGGCCTCATCAAGGACGGCGTCGAGGCGCACCTGCAGGAGCTGCTCGCCGACCAGATCGAGCTCGTCGGCGAGGGCCACACGCTGGTGCGCCGCGAGTACATGACGGCGATCGGCCCGGTCGACATCCTCGCCCGTGACGCCTCGGGCGCCTCGGTGGCGATCGAGATCAAGCGCCGCGGCGGCATTGACGGCGTCGAGCAGCTCACCCGCTACCTCGAGCTCATGAACCGCGACCCGAAGCTCGCCCCCGTGCAGGGGGTCTTCGCGGCGCAGGAGATCAAACCGCAGGCGCGCACGCTCGCCGAGGATCGCGGTATCCGCTGCCTCGTGCTCGACTACGACTCGATGCGCGGCATGGAGGATCAGAACACCCTGTTCTGAAACGCCCCCGCGCCCGCGGCGCTCAGGGCTCGATGCGCGGAAGGCCCCTCGGCGCGGGCGCCTGCTCGACGGTGCGCCGCGCGATCTCGCCGAGCGGCGCGATCCAGACGTCGCTCATCGCCGCGACGTCGGCCATGAAGCGCTCCAGCACCGCCGCCCGGCCGGGACGGCCCGACAGGAACGGGTGGTTGGTGAGCACCCAGCACCCGCCGTGCTCCCGCATGCCGTCGAGCTCGCTCCGCCAGAGCTCCACGGCGTGCGCCGGCGTCTGGATCGGCCCCAGCTCGGTCACGTCCGGCAGAAAGCAGTACTGCTCCCAGTCGTCGAGCGCCCACTGGATCGGGATCTCGACGAGGGTGCGCGCCCCCTCGGCGGCGCCCTGCTCACCCGGGGAGAGCACGTAGGGGAAGTCGTCGTCCATGAGGCTGGAGTCGTAGAGGAACCCGCGTTCGGCGAGCAGCGCCGGCATCTCCCACGAGAGATCCCACATCGGCGCCCGGTAGCCGAGCGGGCGATCGCCGGTGAGCCGCTCGAGGGCGTCGGAGCCCCGGTCGAGCTGCTCCGCCTGCTGCTCGGGGTCGAGCCCGGCCGGCCGCACGTGGTGATAGCCGTGGTGGGCGATCTCGTGCCCGGCGGCGGCGATGTCGCGCACCGCGCCCGGGTGTAGCTCGGCGGTGAACCCCGGCACGAAGAAGGTGCTGCGCACGCCGACTCGGTCGAGGATGTCGAGCAGCCTCCCCACCCCCACGCGCGGCCCGTACGCCTGGTGCGTCATCACGCTCAGGCTGCGCGCCGTCCCGGGTGCGGCCGCGAGCGCGGCCGACTCCCCGTCGACGTCGAACGAGAACGACGCCGCGCACCGGGCGCCGCCCGGCCACTCGAGCGGCGCTCGCGCATGCGGGCGATCCGCGGCAGCGCTCACCCCGCCGCCACCCGGTCGCTCATGATCGAGACGAGATCGTACGCGCAGTGCGACGCGGCCACCGCGGTGATGCTGGCGTGGTCGTAGGCCGGGGCGACCTCGACCACGTCGGCTCCCACGAGGTTCTTGTGCCGCAGCCCGCGCAGCAGCTCGAGCAGCTCCCGACTGGTGAGGCCCCCCGCCTCGGGGGTGCCCGTGCCCGGCGCGTGCGCGGGGTCGAGCACGTCGATGTCGATCGAGATGTAGAGCGGCGCGTCGCCCACCCGGGCGCTGATGCGGTCGATGATCTCGGTGAACGGGGTCGTGTGGAACTCGCGCGCGTGCACGATCGTGAAGCCGAGCTCGGCGTCGTCGGTCAGGTCGTCGGCGCTGTACAGCGAACCGCGGATGCCCACGTGCGCCGAGTGCTCCTTGATGAGCAGCCCCTCCTCGATGGCGACCCTGAACGGGGTGCCGTGCGTCACCGGAGTGTTGAAGTAGGGGCCCCAGGTGTCGAGGTGCGCGTCGAAGTGCACGAGCGCCATCGGCCCGTGCTCGCGATGCAGGGCGCGCAGCGAGGCGAGCGCGATCGTGTGGTCGCCGCCGAGCACGACGACCGGGCGGCCGCCCTCGGCCAGCGCCGAGACGCCGGCCTCGATCTCGCCGAGCGCGGTGGTGATGTCGAACGGGTTGCAGTCGACGTCGCCCGCGTCGACCACCTGCACCGAGTCGAACGGCGCCACCTCGAGTGCCGGGTTGTAGGGGCGCAGCAGTCGCGAGGCCTCGCGAATCGCCCCCGGGCCGAACCGGGCGCCCGGGCGGTAGGTGACCCCCGCATCGAACGGCACGCCGACCACGGCGATGTCGTGGCGCGGCACGTCGCCGATCCGTGGCAGCCTCGCGAACGTCGTGAATCCCGCGTAGCGCGGCGAGACCTGACCGTCGATCGGGGGGATGGGGTTCGTAGTCACTGATGGATCCTGTTCTCTCGTGGGTCAGACCCGGGCGCGGGTCGATCCGCCGTTCACCTGGAGCGTCTGCCCGGCGATCGCCCGCAGCCCCGGATTCGCGAGGAAGGCGACGGCCTCCGCGATCTCGTCGGCGCGGCCGATGCGGCCGAGCGGGATGCCGCGAGCGTAGTGCTCGTGCATCTCGGCGAGCGAGACGCCCGCCGCTTCGGCGTCGACGTTCAGCTGCGGGGTATCGATCACCCCCGGGGCGATCGCGTTGACGATGATGCCCTCGGGCGCGAGCTCGTGGCCCAGGCACTTCACGAGCGCGATGAGGCCCGCCTTCGACGCCGCGTAGGAGGTGGCCTCGGGCCAGCCGATCACACCCCACTCGCTCGAGATCACCACGATCCGCCCGCCCGTGCCCTGCTCGCGCATCACGCGCACGGCCTCCTGGATCATGGCGTAGGTGCCCAGCAGGTTCGTCTCGACGACCCGCCACCAGTCGGTGGGATCGGCGTCGACGAGCGGCGCCATCGTCATGGTGGCGTGATTGGCGACGAGGGTGTCGAGCCGGCCCGCGATCCGCACCGCGTCCCGGATCAGCTCCCTGCAGGCCTCGGGGGTGCCGAGATCCTTCGCCACGCCCCGCGCATCGGAGGTCCGCAGCACCGCCTGCAGCGCGGGGCCGTCCGAGCGGGCGTGGGCCAGCACGTCGGCCCCCGCCGCGGCGAGCGCCGACACCTGCGCTGCGCCGAGCCCGCCGGCGGCGCCGGTGACCAGCGCCGCCGTTCCCTCGAGGTTTCGACTGTTCGAGTGGGGCATCAGATCACGGCTCCCGAGTTCGGATGGAGGGTCTCGCCCGTGACGAAGCTCCCCGCGTCGAGCAGGAACTCGACGCAGAGCGCCACGTCGTCGGGTTCGGCGAGCGCCCGGGTCGGCAGCGTCGCGAGGTACGCCTCGTCGCGCCACGGCGAGTCGGGCGCCAGCATCGGGGTGTTCGTGGGGCCCGGGGCGACCGCGTTGACCCGCACACCCGAGGGCGCGACCTCGACGGCGAGGCTCCTCATCGCCCCGAGCACGGCGCCCTTCACCGCGGCGTAGTGCGAGTCGCGCGCGCCGCCTCCGACGGCCAGTTCGCTCGCGATCGCCACGATCGCGCCGGCGCCGCGCTCCAGCATGCCGGGGAGCACGGCGCGGGATCCGGCGAAGAATCCGCCGAGGTGCACGCGGAGCATGCGCGCGGCCTGCTCGTCGGTCACGTCGGTGAGCGGGATGCTCTCGTAGTGCCCGGCGGCGCTCACGAACGCCTCCACCGCGCCGAGATCCCGCTCCACAGCGGCCACGGCGGCGGCCACATCCGCCTCGTCGGCCACATCGACCTGCAGCGCGAGGTCGACGTCGCTGGCCCGGACCCGGTCGAAGCCGGCCACCGTCCAGCCGGCGTCGCGCAGTCTCCGCGAGACCGCCGACCCCATCCCGCCGGCGGCCCCCGTCACGATGGCGACCGGGCTCATCGGCGCTCCCCGCTCTCGCGGCCGGGACGGGCGCCCCCGGCGGGATCGCCGGCGGTCTCGCTCTCGGCGGCGCCGTCCAGCTCGAGCATCACGGCCGAGGTCTCGACGTTGACGATGCGGGTGCGCACGCGGGAGTAGATCGCGGCGCCCACCACAGCGAGCGCCACGGCGCCCACCACCACCGACCAGTCGAGCCAGGGGTTGCCGTTGAGGGCGCGGGGCCAGGCGATGTTGACCAGCTCGAGCACCACCCACACGAGGGCGGCGACGGCGACGATCCCCGTCCAGCGGCCGATGCTGAACGGACCCGGCCGCCAGCGCTTCCGCAGCACCGCCACCGCGAACGCGAGCACCGGGAAGAGGAAGCTCAGGTAGAAGCCGCCCGACGTGAAGTTCACCATGATCGTGTACAGGTTCTCGGCGACGTTACTCAGCAGGAAGAGCGCGGTGCCGATGACGGTGGTGATGAGGATCGGGCCCACCGGCTGGCGCTGCGAGCGGCTGAGCCGAGAGAGCGCGTTCGAGAA
This sequence comes from Leucobacter sp. UCD-THU, assembly GCF_000349545.1. Classification (NCBI taxonomy): domain Bacteria; kingdom Bacillati; phylum Actinomycetota; class Actinomycetes; order Micrococcales; family Microbacteriaceae; genus Leucobacter; species Leucobacter sp. UCD-THU. The sequence continues at coordinate 355,998 of NZ_KB714602.1, read as the reverse complement.
CGGCAGCGCGCCGTCGCGGGCCTTCGCCCAGATGAGGCGCGACGCCGAGGTCTGCAGTGCCAGGAAGCTCGCGACGAAGCCGATGGCGAAGAGCACCTGGATCGGGATCGCGAGGTGCGAGCCCAGCTGCGCGGTGAGCACCGCGTAGACGGGGTCGGCGTCGTAGTCGGGCAGCTCGGCGGCGTTCTCAGGGGTGGCGAGGATCACCGCGAGGCTCGAGAACATCACTACGACGGCGATGAAGCTGATCGAGAACAGCACGGCCTTTGGCAGGTTGCGCCGCGGCTCGTGCACCTCCTCGGCGATCGAGCCCGCGCTCTCGAACCCGACGAACGAGAAGCCGATGAACACGACGGCGAGCAGGAACGGACCGCCCAGCGAGAAGAACCCCTCGGACGCGCCGATGCTGGCTCCGCCGTCGAAGAGCACCGAGAAGTCGTGCTCGCGGTGGGCGATGAGCAACCAGACGGCGAGACCGATGGAGCCGATCACCTCGGCGCCGATGCTCGCCAGCATGAAGCCCTTGAGGATGCCGCGGCCCGAGAGGTTGATGATGGTCCCCAGCACCAGCACGATGAATGCGATGAACGCGATCTGGGTGCCGCTCGCGCCGTGCATGCCGATGATGTTCGCGATGAAGCCGGCCGCGCCGAGCGCGACCGTCGCCATCGCGATCACCAGCGTCCAGATGTAGAACCAACCGGCGAACCAGCCGTAGCCCGAACCGAGCAGTCGCGACGCCCACTGGTAGATCGATCCCTCGAGCGGCCATCGCGAGACCAGCATCGCGAATACCAGCGCGACGAGGAACTGGCCCCCGAAGACGATCAGGAAGCCCCACCAGAACGACGGACCCGCGGTGGTGATGGCCAGGCCGAAGATGCCGTACAGGGCGACGATCGGCGAGATGAACGCGAATGCGAAGGCGAACGCGGCGCCGAAGCTGAATTCCCTTCGCAGGGTGCGGGTGCCCTCTTCGGGGCGAGCAGTGCTCGTAGTCACAGTGGTCTCCTTTGGCCCGGACGGCGACGAACGCCCCCAATTATGCACTCCTCCATCATTCAGGGCGCGAAAAGAGGAACATCCTCTATTTCTCGGCACAAGAGTTGGAGAAAGCTACAATGCTTTCATGTCTTCGATGCAGGCCGATTCCGGGGCGCTCGTCAGGATCGGCGATCTCATCGCGGCGGGATCGCTGGCCGTCACCGCCGCCGTGCTGCCCGACGGCGCGCTCGAGCGACAGGTCTCGTGGGTGCACGCGACCGAGCAGCTCGACCCGCGGCCGCACCTGCGCAAGCACGAGCTCGTCTGCACGCTGGGCAGCGCGCTCGTGCGCCCGCGCTCCGCCGAGACGTTCGTCGCCGCACTGTCGGACGCCGAGGTCGCGGGCATCGCGCTGGGCCTCGGCGAGGTGCACCTGGAGCCGCCCGAAGAGCTCGTCGCGGCGTGCGAGCGCGCGGGGATGCCGCTGCTGCTGCTCGACCACGGCGTCCCCTTCCTCGCGGTGAACGATGTCGTGCTGCGGCGTCGCACCCAGATCGAGAGCGAGGCCAGGAGGCGGGAGACCGCGCTGCTCTCGCGGCTGCTGGCGATGGCCCGCACGGGCGCGGGCGAGACGGCGCTGCTCAGCGCGGTCGAGGAGACTCTCGGCGGCCGGGTCGGGAAGGTCGGATCGGGGGCGAGCCGCGGGCTCGAGTGGATCGGCGAGGCGCCGGGGCCGAGCGGCGAGTTCATGGAGCAGCTGCAGAGCGTGCTCGAGTTCACGGGCCTTGAGCACGCCCGCGAGGCATCGGAGCAGCAGCAACGCCTCGGGCAGCTCATCGACCTGATCGCGAGCGGGCTCGCGCTTCCCGCGGCGATCCTGCCCGAGATCGAGGCCCACGGGCTGGATCGCGCGCAGCTGCGGGCGTCGAGCTGGCCGAGCGGCAGCGAGGGGGCGCTCGGCCGCCACGGCATTCCCGGGCTGATCGGCGTGACGTCGCAGGGGGTCGTGCTCATCTCGGGGCCGAACTCGGAGGAGTCGTTCCGCGGCCTCGGCCTCGTGTGCGGCTACAGCTCGACGGTCGAGCTGGGCGAGCTGCGGCGCGCGCTCAGCGAGGCCAGGTCGGCGCTGCGGCTGGCGCGCAGCCGCGGCGGCCTCGCCGGGCCGGATCAGCTGGTGTCGCTCGAGGCGCTGCTCGAGCAGCAGCCCGCCGAGCATCTGAGCCCGTTCGTCGAGCAGCTCATCAAGCCGCTGCTCGATGCCGAGGAGCAGGGGCGGGTGGAGCTGCTCTCCACGCTGCGCGTGTTCATCGACGCCGACGGGCACCTGCAGGCCACCGCGGACCGGCTGTACGTGCACGTGAACACGGTGCGGCATCGGCTGCGGAGGATCCGGGAGCTGAGCGGCCGCGATCCGCTCTCGCAGAACGATCTGGTCGACCTGCGCATCGCCCTGTGGACGGCCGAGCGCCGCAAGGCGGTCGAGCACCGCCTGATCCGCCCCTTCCACCGCTGAGGTTCGACGGCTCGGCCCGGGGCCGGCCGCGTCAGCGACCCGAGGTCGCAGACGCGTCGAGGCCCCGCAGGATGATGGCGAGGCCCCGCTCGAACGATGCGTCGAGGTCGCGTTCGGGATCCGCCACCGCAGCCGCGTCCCTTCGGGGCAGCGCGGCCGGATCGATCAGCGCGCCGAGCGCCGCCGCCTGCCGGTGGGTCTGCGTCGACTGCGCGTGCCCGAAGGTGTAGAGCAGCAGCGTGCGCGCGCCGTCGGGCCCCACGAGCGCGGTCAGCCACCGCTCCACATCGGAGGCTCCGAGCCGGAACGCCGCAGCCGTCGCCACCACGTCGGCGCCGTCGCGCACCGCGAGCATCGCCTCGCGCAGCGCCACGCAGAAGGCGCGCGGATCGGCGGCGGGGCCCGCCGCCTGGGCGCCGGCCGCGCCCTCCGCGCCCTGAGCCGCTCCGCCGCCCAGCGCGACCGGGCCCACGATCTCGTCGGCCATGAGCGCGAGCAGGGTCTGCTTGTCGGGCACGTGATGGTAGAGCGCGCTCGGCTGCACGCCCAGCTCGGCGGCGACGCGGCGCATCGAGCAGTTCTCGAGCCCCTGGGCGTCGAGCACGCGCAGGCCGGCGGCGACCACGTCGGCGAGGCTGTTGCGCATTCCACCAGCCTACCGCTAACCTGAACACCGTTCACCAGAACACCGTTCAGGTTGCTGTCCCGAGCAGCGCCCGGCACCGCGCCGGGCCGTGCCCCGCGATCCCGATCCCCTTCCCGCCCCTCCGCGCCGCATCATCGAAGCGCGGCCCACCACAAGGAGCCAGAGTGTCCGCACCCGAGACCGCCGCCGTCGGCGCCGCACCGAAGCGCAACGTCGCCACCGACATCGCCCTCATCGCAACCTTCGCCGCCCTCATCGCGGTCTGCGCCCTGCTGCCCGCCATCAGCGTGGGCGGCGCCGTGCCCATCACCCTGCAGACCTTCGCCGTGATCCTCGCCGGCGCCGTGCTCGGTGCGCGCCGGGGCTTCCTCGCCGTGCTGCTCTACCTGGCGGTCGGCGCGGCGGGACTGCCGGTGTTCTCGGGCGGATCCGCGGGCCTCGCGCCCTTCGCCGGCCCCTCGGTGGGCTACCTCGTCGCATTCCCGCTCGCGGCGCTGCTCGCGGGCTTCATCGTCGAGCGCCTGCCCCGCCGCAAGATCGCGACCAGCATCCCCCTCATCTTCCTGGCAGGCATCGTGTCGAGCTTCGTGTTCGTGCACCCGCTCGGCATCCTCGGCATGGCGTGGCGGGCCGACCTCACCCTGGGGCAGGCGTTCGTCGCCGACCTCGCCTTCTGGCCGGGCGACGTGGTCAAGAACATCCTGATGGCGCTCGTGGCCACGGCCGTGCACCGCGCGTTCCCGAGCCTGCTGCCGGCGCGCCGGCGCGCCTGAGAGCGCCCGGCCGCTCGGGCTTCCCACCCGTGTCTCGGTTCTCACCGGCATCTCGGATCGAAACTCGCACTCCGATCCGAAACACCGCCCGGCTCCGCACCCCGGGACGGCGCACAGCCGAAGACCCCGAGCCGGAGCCGATCCCCCACCAGAATCCCGTCAACACCGCATAGGATCGCCGAGTGATCGAACTGCGCAGCGCCACCGTGACCGCACCCGAGGGCCCGGTCACGATCCTGCACCCCGTCTCGCTCACCCTCACCGAGCGCCGCGTCTCGATCATCGGCGCGAACGGCTCGGGCAAGTCGACCCTCGCCCGGCTCGTCAACGGGCTCGTCGAGCCGAGCGCGGGGCAGGTCGTGATCACGGCGAGCGCCGCATCGAACGGCGGAGGCACGAGCGAGGCCGACGCAGCCCCGGGCGCGGCGGAGGCGAGCGCCGGGGCGCCGGATCCGCGCCCCCTCGACACCCGCCGCGACGGCGCCGCCGTGAGGCGCCGCGTCGGCTTCGTGTTCACCGACCCCGCCGCGCAGCTCATCATGCCGACCGCGATCGAGGACGTGATGCTCTCCCTGCGCCGCACCCATCGCGACAAGCGCGCCCGCCGGGAGGCCGCGCTCGCCGCACTCGACCGCTTCGGGCTCGCGCAGCTCGCCGATCGCAGCGTGCACACGCTCTCGGGGGGCCAGAAGCAGCTGCTCGCGATCGCGTCGGTGCTGGCGACCGACCCCGCGATCCTCGTCGCCGACGAACCCACGACACTGCTCGACCTGCGCAACGCCCGCATGATCGGCGACCTGCTCATGTCGCTGCCGCAGCAACTCGTGGTCGTGACGCACGACCTCGAGCTCGCCGCTCGGGCCGACCGCACCCTCGTCGTCGACGAGGGGCGCGTGGCGTTCGACGGCGCCCCCGCCGCAGCGATCGCCCACTACCGCGAACTGAGCGGGGCTCCGGCGGCATCGAGTGCGGCCGCAGGCCGCCCCTCGCCCGATGATCCCGCCCGGGAGCGACCGTGAGCATCCACTCGCCGCTCGGCGCCTACCTGCCGGGTTCGGGGCCCCTCCACCGGCTGCGGCCGGGCGCGAAGCTGCTCGGTCTGTTCGGGTTCGCGATCGCGGTGGTGTCGACGACCGGCGTGCCGCTCACCGCGGCGTGGCTCGGGTTCGCCGTCGTCCTCGCGGTGCTCGCGGGGCTGCGCGGGCGCGACTTCTGGCGGGTCGCCCGCGGCTTCGCGCTGATCGCGGTCCCCCTCTTCGCGTTCCAGGCCTGGCAGCACGGCTGGGAGCGGGGCGCCGAGGTGGTCGGCGACCTCTTCGCGATGATCCTCGCCGCGAGCGCCGTCACCGCGAGCACCGCCGTCGAGGACATGCTCGACACGATCACCTGGGCGCTCGGGCCGCTGCGCCGCCTCGGCGCGAAACCCGAGCGGGTGGCGCTGGCGTTCTCGCTCGTGATCCGCGCGATCCCGACCATCCTGGGCGTCGCGCGCGAGACGCAGTCCGCAGCGCGGGCCCGCGGGCTCGAACGGGATCCGCGCGCGCGCCTCATGCCGCTCGTGCTGCGCACCGTCGCGCACGCGCAGCTCACCGGCGAGGCTCTCTCGGCGCGCGGTGTCGGCGAGGACTGAGGGGCGCGCACTGTAGACGATGATGCGCGAGAGACGCCCTAGGCTGGAGGGCATGGCCGAGAACCCCCAGCATCCGGATCCCGACGCCGCAGCGCACCCGGCCGAGGCCGCAGGCCGGGCCGAGGCCGCGATCCCTGCCGAGGTGCACCCCGACTACGCCAACGAGGCCGTGCGCGATGCCCTGCGCGAGCTGCAGCAGCAGCCCGACTACGAGCGACTCGCCGCCTTTCTGAACTCGCTGCGCGAGGGCTACCTCGTGGCCGACGTGACGGGCACCTCCTCGAAGAAGAAGGGGCCGCGGGTGCGCACCATCCGCTCCACGAAGGGCCAGCTCGTGCTGCCGCTCTTCACGTCGATGGCCGAGCTGCGCGCCGTCGCGCCCGCCGAGCGCCGCGCCGACAGCAAGGGCGTCATCATGCCCGCGCACGAGGCGATCGCGCTGATCCGCACCGACCGCTTCGTGGCGGCGGAGTTCGACAAGGCGGGCGCCTCGCTGGTCGTGCTGCGCAAGTACCTGGCGCTCGCCCTCGAAGAGGAGCCCGTCACCGCGGAGCAGCTCGAGCAGATGCGCTGAGCCGCGCCGGGTCGCCACCGTCGCCGCGGCTCCGGGCCGCCGCCGCCCGAGGCCCACGAACGACTGAGGCCCGGAGTGCAGCGCACCCCGGGACCCCGATCGACGGCGGCAACCGCCGCCGCCCGTGTGCTACTCCGCGGAGCCGACCTTGAAGGCGCGCACCACCTGCACGACACCCATCACGACCATCGAGATGCCGAGCAGCAGCCACAGGGTCACGGCCCCGAGCAGCGGCGAGAGCATGAGCGAGAGGCCGGCGATGACGCTGATGATGCCGTAGATGACGGTCCAGGTCTTGTTGCCGCTCTGCTTGACGACCGTGAACGCCATCACGCCCTCGAAGAGCCACAGCACGCCGATGGTCACCGAGAGGAAGATCGCGAGCACCGCGGCGGTCGCGCCGAGGTTCACCATCATCACCACGCCGCCGATCACGTACAGCACGCCGAGCAGGATGTGGCCGGTGCGGGCCCAGCCGCCGAGCGCGCGGCTGAAGACCGCGGAGCCGATGTAGACGACGCCCACGACCAGGGCGTAGGCGGCCATCACGGCGGCGACGATCTGCATCGCGACCGCGCCCGTCTTGCCCGGGAACAGGATGATGAGCAGGCCCAGCACGATCGCGATCAGGCCGCCCACGCCGAAGGCGGTGCGCACGCCGTCGCCGGCGCGCTGCAGCAGGTTCGTTTCGGGTGAGGTCATGAGAACTCCTTGGGTGAGACAGCATCCGCACACGCGGCGCATACCCTTATCATGGCCCATCTGCGGTCGCGGCACTACTCCCCTCGGCCCGCTCCGGCCGCACCACACGGTTGCAGCGAGCTCGACGAACAGGAGGTCGGCGCGGCCGGCGACCCCGCCGACGCCTCAGCGGGTCTGCCCGTTGAACGTCCACTGAGTGCGCGGCACGCCCTCGACGGTGACCCAGGTGTCGGGGCGCTTGCCGTCGGGTCCGGTGCAGTGCTCGGCGACGACCTCATCGATGGCGATGGCCAGCCGCTCCGCGAGCTGCGGATCCTGATGCAGACGATGCTCGAACATTTTCACGGTGACGAGTGGCACGGCGATTCTCCTTGTCTCTCGGGCCCGGGGCCCGGGCCGTAGCGGTGGGGGCGGGTGAACGGGCGGCCATGCGGGGCGCAGGCCGCGGAGCCCGCGCCCCGCGACCCGTGCGCCTCTACGACCAGACGCGGTCGAGACGGGCGCGGCGCTCGGCACGCGCCTCGAGCGCCTGCTCCATGGTCACTGGCACGAAGCGCACCCGGGTCCCCGGCGACATGCGCGCGAAGAGATCCATGTCGGCGCTGATGACCGTGCAGGCCTGCGCGTAGCCGCCTCCTGAGACCGCGTCGTAGTGCAGCACGATGGGCTGCGTACCACCGGGTATCTGGATCGAGCCCACGGGGTAGCCGGCGTCGGTGATGTTCGAGGGGTCCTGGCCCGCGCCGAAGGGCTGGGGCTCGTCCCTCCATGGCGCACCGGGCCCGTCGAAGCGCAGGCCCATGCGGTCGGCGACGGGAGTCAGGGTCCACTCGGCGCCGAGCAGGTTCCGCAGCCCCTCCTCGGTGAGCTTGTGGTCGTAGAGACCCGTCATCACGCGCACCTCGACCTGCTTCTCGTAGCTCGGCAGCAGATCGTCGGGCACGCGGTCGAGACGGGGCAGCGTCTGCTCGCGCGGCTCGCCCACGGGCAGTGCGTCGCCCGCGGCGAGCGCGCGGCCCTCGACGCCGCCGATGCGGCCGATGGGGTACGTGGAGCGCGAGCCGAGGGCCACTGGCACGTCGATCCCGCCCGCGACGGCGATGAAGAACTTGGTGCCGCCCCGGATCACACCGAACGAGAGTTCGTCGCCGGCCTGCAGCTCGATGCGAGCGTTCTGCTGCGCGGGCTCGCCGTTGACGAGCACGTCGACGGGCGCGCCCGTCACCGCGATCACGGCGGGGGCGTCGGTGGTGAGCTTCGGCCCGAGGTAGGTGCACTCGAGCACGGCGTCGTCGGGCGTGTTGCCGACGAGGCGGTTGGCGAGCGCCGACGAGTACTGGTCCATCGAGCCGCCCTGCGGGATGCCGTAGCGGTAGTAGCCGAAGCGCCCGCGATCCTGCACCGTGGTCGCGAGCCCGGGGGTGATGATCTCAAGCGACATCGAGGGCCTCCAGAAGTGAGCGATTGTGGCCCTCGAGGTCGGCGAGCGCCTCCGAGAGCGAGAACGTGACGGGTGCCTGCTTGTAGCGATAGGTGCCGGCCTCGACCTGCGCCTGTATCTCGCGGTACTCGGCCTCGTCGACGGGGCGGTACTTCACCACGTCGCCGGTCTTGAACAGCACCGAGAAGTCGGCGAAGTCGGCGAGACGCTGCTCGGGGTCGTAGATGGGGGCCGGCGCGATGCCCAGCATCTGGTAGCCCCCGGCGCCGCGCACCGAGTAGTGCGCGGTGAAGCAGCCGCCGATGCCGACCGTGAGGGGAGGCGTGTCGGTGCGTGGGCTCAGGTACTTGGGCACCTCCAGCTGCTCCTCCTGCGGTGCGAGTTGGAAGAGGAACGGGAGGCCGGCGACGAAGCCCACCATCGACACCAGCCACGGGCGCTCGTGGTGGCGCCGGATGAACTCCTGCGCGTCGGCGAGACCGTTGACCGCCGCCGCGTAGTCGAGGTCGGTGCCGCTCGGGTCCTGGTGGTACCCCTCGCGGAATCGCTCCACCGTCTCGCGCGTGTAGGGGTCGTCGTACCAGACGGGCACCTCGACGATGCGGGTTTCGAGCACCCCGCCGGAGACCTGGCGAACGTCGGCCTCGAGTTCGCGCACCACCCGCTCGAGCTCGGTGTGGGCGAGCTCGTCGGGGTCGAATCGGATGAGCAGGGAGGCGTTGGCCGGGCAGATGTCGATGATGCCGGGCAGCTCGCGCTGCTCGAGGCCCATCGCGATCGAGTTCGAGACGAAATTCGCCTCGAGCGACATGTCCGGGGCGATCTCGACGAGCAGGAACTCGTCACCGCCCCAGGTGTAGCGCGCGTGGTCGGGCAGGGTCATGCTGATGCTCCCAACAGGCCGGGGACTGATTCGATGTAGGTGGTGTAGTGCTGCGCGGCCGAGAAGTCGTCGAGCGCCACGAGCCGCCGCATGAGCGGCACGGTGCTCTTGATGCCCGAGATCTCGACCTCGTCGAGGGCGCGAGCTGCGCGAGCGAGGGCGTGCTCCCGGTCGCGGTCCCAGACGATGAGCTTGCCGAGCAGCGAGTCGTAGAACGGCATGACGGTCTGGCCGGCGGAGAACCCGAAGTCGGCGCGCACGCCGGGCCCGCCCGAGAGCTCGAGGGCCTCGATGCGGCCGGGGCTCGGCATGAAGCTGTTGTCGGGGTCCTCGGCGTTGATGCGGAACTCGAAGGCGTGGCCCTCGAACTCGATGTCCTGCTGGGTGTAGCCGAGCCTCTCTCCGGAGGCGATGCGCAACTGCTCGCGCACGAGGTCGATGCCGGTGATGGCCTCGCTGATGGGGTGCTCGACCTGCAGGCGCGTGTTCATCTCGATGAAGGCGATCTCCTGGCGGTCGGGATCGTAGAGGAACTCGACGGTGCCGGCCCCCACGTACCTCGACTGGCGCGCGAGTTCGACAGAGGTGTCGCGCATGCGCTGCCGCAGGTCCTCGGGCAGGCCCGGTGCGGGCGCCTCCTCGATGACCTTCTGCTGGCGGCGCTGCATCGAGCAGTCGCGGTCGCCCAGGTGCACCCAGGTCTCTCCGTCGCCGAAGATCTGCACCTCGACGTGACGCGCCCGGGTGACGAACCGTTCGAAGTAGACCTCGTTCGAGTTGAACGCTGCCTGCGCCTCGGCCTGGGCGACCTCGACGGTGCCGCGCACCTCTGCGCGCGACTCGATGCGCCGGATGCCGCGTCCGCCTCCACCGGCGGAGGCCTTCACCACGAGCGGGTAGCCGATGCCATCGGCGATGCTCTCGATGTCGGCCGTGACGTCGAGCACGCCGTCGGTTCCCGCGAGCACGGGCACTCCGGCCTCGATGGCGGCCCGGCGGGCGCGCGACTTGTCGCCCATCAGCACGATGGTGTCCGGGTCGGGCCCCACCCAGACGAGTCCGGCGTCGGTGACCTTGCGGGCGAAGTCGGCGTTCTCGGAGAGGAAGCCGTAGCCGGGGTGGATCGCGTCGGCGCCCGTCTCGGCGGCGGCGGTGAGCACCGCCTCGTGGTTGAGGTAGCTCAGGCCCGCGGGAGCGGGCCCGATCACGACCGATTCGTCGGCGAGGCGCTCGGCGTTCGAGCCGCGGTCGGCCTCGCTCACCACCGCCACGGTGGCGATGCCCATCTCGCGGGCGGCGCGGATGATGCGCACCGCGATCTCGCCTCGGTTGGCGATCAGCAGTTTTTTCACAATGGCGCTCCTTTGCGGGCTGGCGTCGGGTGGGATCAGTCGATCGTCGCGATGACGTCGCCGGGGCCGACCATGCCGTTGTCGTCGACCTCGAACGACTGAATCGTGCCGCCGATCTCGGTGCGCACCTCGGTGAACTGCTTCATGATCTCGATGACGCCGATCGTCTGCCCGGTCTCGACGGTGTCTCCCACCTCGACGAACGGGGCCTTGTCGGGTGCTGGGCGGCGGTAGAAGATACCGGGAATCGGGGCGATGACCTGTGAACTCATGTGTTGTTCGCTCTCGAGATAGAGGGATAGATGGGATGGTGGGTGGTGTCGTCTACCGGTCGACGACCGCGCGCACGGCGGCGGTGACCTCGACGGCGTTGGGGGTGTCGGAGTGCACGCAGATGCTGCCGAACTCGATGGGCAGCTCGGTGCCGTCGACCGACACGATGACTCCGTCGTCGATGGCGCGCCGGGCCTTCTCGGCGGCCTGCTGCGGGTCGGTGGCGTGGGGCTGACGCAGGATGATGAGGCCGCCCTCGGAGTTGTAGTCGAGGTCGACGTAGAGCTCGCCCACGAACTCGACGCCCTCGCGCTCGGCGACGCGTTGGTGGGCGGATCCGGCGATCCCGAAGACCGGCACGCCGTAGTCGCGGGCGACTCGCACCGCTCCGAGCATCAGCTCCTCGTCCCGGGCGAGCATGCCGTAGAGCGAGCCGTGGGGCTTGATGTGGTTGAGAGGGAGTTCGTACTTCGTGAGGAAGCCGGTGAGCGCGCCCACCTGGTAGCGGATGAGATCCTCGACCTCCTGAGGCGTCAGCTTCATCTCGCGGCGGCCGAAGCCCACGAGGTCGGGCAGACCGGGGTGGGCGCCGACGCGCACGGCGTTCTCGTGCGCGAGCGAGACCGTGGTCTCCATGGCACCCGGATCGCCGGAGTGGAAGCCGCATGCGACGTTCGCGACGTCGATGAGTCGCATCAGCTCGGGATCGTTGCCGAAGGTGTGCAGGCCGAAGGCCTCGCCCATATCGGAGTTGACTGAGATCGCATCACCACGTTGTGCTGTCATGGCCTCAAAGCTACGCCCAGCCCGCAACGAACGTTATTATGCATACGCAAGAATCTTCCATTCGAATTTGTGCAGATGCGAAAGGGATCGAATGCGCGTCACCGACCTCCTCGCCGAGCAGTCCCTGCAACTGCGGCTCGAGACGCCGTCGAGCATGAAACGGCTGGGCCGCGAGATCGCCCGCTGCGCCCCCGCAGAGCACCTCGATCCAACGCCATACCTCGAGCCGAACGTCCTCGTGCTGACCTCGGGCATCGGCATGAACTTCACCGAGCCCAGCATCTGGGACGGCTACGTGGAGCGCCTCACCCGGGTGCCGGTCTCGGCCCTCGCCTTCGCGGTGGGCGTCGCCCACCGCGAACTGCCGAAGGGGCTCATCGAGGCGTGCGCTCGCCACGACGTGCCCCTGCTCGAGGTACCCACGACCGTGCCGCTGTTCAAGATCAACCAGCACGTCGAATACATGCTGCAGGCCGAGCGCATCGCCCTCACCGACCGGGGCTGGCGGCTCGCCAACGAGTGCGCGCGGCTCGCGAGCCAGGGCGCCGAGATCTCGACGCTGCTCGCTGCGATCCACTCCGTGCTCGAACTGCCGGTCGCCGTCTACGACGCCTTCGACTCCATCATCGCCCAGTACCCCACCACCGTCACCTGGCGCACCGGCGCGACCCGCGGCGCTCAGCCCGACGTCTTCAACCTCACCCTGCCGATGGGACTGCGCAACCCGTGCCAGCTCGCGGTGCGCCTGCTGCGGCCGTCGAGCGAGTTCGAGCCCCTGCTCACGCCCGTCACTTCGATCCTCGCCATGCAGCTCAACCGCTCGGTGACGGTCGATGCGAGCAGTCAGCAGGACATGCTGCGCTTCGTGAACCGCTGCGTCTCGTGGTCCGAGGCCACCCGCAACGACGTGGCCGGTGCGTTCCACGAGCTCGGCCTCAGCCGCGGCGCCGACACCGCGCTCGTGGTCGCCGACCTCGGCGGCGAGCACGCCGCCGCCGCCTGGCAGCTGCGCCTCGCGCTGCACGACGCCTTTCACGATGTGCGGGTGGCCGAGATCGACGACCGCCTCATCGCGCTCATGCAGTTTCCCCGCGACGGCATCGCCGAGGCCACCGCGCACCTGCTGGGCGTGCGGGCCGACCTGCCGCTCGTGCTGCGCGAACCCACCCACACCATCGACGAACTGCGCATCTCGCTGGTGCACGCCCTCGATCTGGTGCGCCACGCCGAGAAGCCCGTGGTGGCGCCGGCGCTCGGGCTCAGCGCCGTCGTGGCGGCAGCCGCGGGGCGCGGGGCGCGGGAGTCGGCCCACCGCTTCCTCGCGCCGCTGCTCGAGCACGACGAGAAGCGCAGCACCGAACTGCTGCCCACGCTGCGCGCCTGGCTGCGCAACGACGCGCAGCCCTCGCGCACCTGCGACGAGCTGTTCATCCACCGCAACTCGCTGGGCTACCGGCTCCGACGCATCGAACAGATCCTGAACATCTCTCTCGACACGCTCGACGGCAAGGCCACCTGCCTCATGGCGCTGCGCCTGGTCGAGCTCGAGCCGTACTGACGCACCGCGGCCCCGATGCGACGCGGGATCCCGCGACCCGCGATCCCGAGCGGCAAGGCGATCGCGCGGCGAGGCCGGGGCCTCGAGAACGGGGTTCTCGAGGCCGCCCGACCCCGCCGGGCTCGCCGGGGCCCGAGGGCACCGGCGAGGGGCTACTGCTGCGCGACGACCTTGATCAGGCCGGTGCGGCTCGTCGGGTGCGTCTTCCAGAGCACGGCGTAGATGACGCCAGCCGACACGGCCGTGAGGATCGGGCCCCACGTCGATCCGACGCCCGCCAGCTCGGGGTTGATCGAGCCGAGCTGCAGCATCACGAGGCCGATCACGGTCGCGATCGTCCAGGAGATCAGGCCGTTGCTGTTGAAGGCCCGATAGTGCTTGTCGCCGATCGCCGCGTGCTCCTGATTGCGGCCCTGATCGAGCAGCACGTGGGTCAGCGCGATCGCCACCCACGCCGTCACCAGCACGCCCTGCCACGCCAGAGCGAGCAGCAGATACTGCACGATGGGCAGCAGCATCAGCAGGTAGATGATCACCGACGAGACGAGCACCCACACGATGTTCGGCAGTCGCAGGCGCAGCACCCGCTCCCCGAATGCCCGCAGATTCGCAGCCCCGAGGTAGTAGTTCGCCGTGTTGATCCGGGTCTGCGAGGCGATGATCACGATGAGGCCGAGGATGCCCATCAGCGACACCATACCGCCGGCGATGCCGGTCTCGGAGACCTCGAGACCCGGGATGGTGAACGTGAGGAAGATGCCGACGAAGGCCGAGAATCCGTAGGCGAGCACGTAGAACAGCGGGCCGAAGGTGAAGCGCTGGTGGAACTTCACATCCTTGCGCTTGCCGAGCGCCGCGTAGTCCATGGTGAACATCATCATGATCCACACGCCCATGTAGCCGGCGAAGGTCGCGAGCCAGCCCGGGCCGCCCTGCGCGAACGGCAGCGGCACCTCGGGAGCGTGCGTGAGCCAGGCGTCGCCGAAGCCGTAGACGACGCCCGCCCAGATGACGGCGGCGACGAGGCCGAAGAAGTAGAGCGGCATCAGCCAGCCGTTGAGCTTGTCGAGGAAGCGGCGGGCGCCGCCGATGATGAGCGGCGTGGAGTAGATCACCACGATGAGGCTCCACATCCACATCTCGCCGCCGAACGCCGCCATGAAGGCGTAGGCCACGATCGAACCCTCGAACACGGCGTAGTAGATCGCGACGAGCGCGAAGATGATCGTCGCGATCGACGAGCCGGCGGTGCCGAGGATGGTGCGCGAGAACTGCGCCACCGTGGTGCGGTTGTTGATGGCGTAGCGCGACAGCACGGCATTGATGACGCCGTAGCAGATGATGGTCAGCACGATGCCGACGATGGCGTTCACCGTGCCGTAGGCGGCCGCCATCGCCGCGCCGATGTAGACGAAGAAGAACGCGCTGGCGACGCCGTACCAGGCCATCGCGAGCGATCCGCGAGTCATCTGGTCTTCGTCGTCGCCCTGTCGCGCGAGGGCGTCGGTCGCTTCGACGTCGTCGTTGCTCCCGGTCAGATTGAGGGTCACGATCATACCTCCATTGGTATTTCGGGGAGTGCCGCCGCGGGCGTCGTCGCGCGGAGGCGCGGCGGCGAGCACGGCTGCGGAAGGGGGGAGAATCCGCGTCGGCCGGAACCGGTGCGAAGCCGGGTCGGTGCTGCAGTCGATCGCACCGACATCTCATTTTTGTCAGGCGTGTCGCGGATCAGTATTGTGCAAGGGCCGGAAAATCAGCAGACTCCTTTGTCGTATGCATAAATCTCCGATCCGGCACCGACCGATCGTCGGCACGGGACGGGCTCCCCTCCGCGGAAGATCTCGGAAGACTGCGGTGCACGGTCGTCCGCGGTCGCCCGCAGAGGGGGCCGTCCGGATCCGGGCGAGGCGCCGCTCGCCCCGGACGGGTGGTCGCCCACCCGGTGGCCGGCCGCCGCGTCAGTCCCAGTGGCCGAGCGAGCGTCGCGCCATCTGCTCGCGATGCTGCCTCGTGGTCTCCTCGAAGAGCTCGCCGGTACCCCAGTCGAGGATGACGCCGTGCCGGCGGATCACGTCGAGCAGGTCGAGCTCGCCCGCCCGGTACCGCTCGGCCACCTCGCGCGGGTCGGACTCGAGCCAGGCCGTGCGGTTCTCGCGGATCCAGGCGCGCTTGGCGAGCGTCGCTTCGCGGTCGATCTCGTAGCGGTCGAGTTCGGGATCGATCGGCACGATGACCACGCCGTAGTCCTCTGCCGCCCGCTCGACGGAGACGTAGTCGTCGATGACGTCTTCGAGCACCTCGTCGGGGGTGCGGTCGAGCGGATCGCCGAAACCGCCGCCCCCCGCCGAGGGGCGGTAGAAGGTGTCGCCCGGCTGCACCGGCACCGACGAGAAGATCGACCCGAGGAAGCGCTCGTTCTCGGTGTCGCGGTTGAGCCAGACGCCATGCGGGATGGAGGGCAGGCCGCCCTCGATGCCCCAGGTGATCGAGCGGGCGCGGTCGCAGCAGTAGCTCATCACCGACGCGTCGGCGTCGGTGAGCGTGCCGCCCTTCTCGACGCCGCAGCCGCCGCGGAACCGGCCGGGCCCGCCCGAGTCGGTGCCGATCCGATGCATCGTGGTGAGCACGGGCGTGAGCCGCTCCTGCCCCTCGCACGCCTGCACCGCGAGGCCTACGCCGAACACGGGGGCGGTGGCGCTCGAGCCGTCCTTCGAGGAGCGGCCGCCCCAGCCGCCGGCCATCCAGTCGTACCACATGAAGTACGGCTTGTTCTCGCTGCGGGCGTCGCGCCCGCCGACGAGCAGGTACTCGAGGTTGAAGGCGCAGGCCATGGCGCGCTCGGGCATGAGCTGCGACCAGATCTCGAAGATGCCGTTCATGAGCTTCTCGTAGGGCCCCGAGCAGAAGCCGGTCACGGCGTACGGCCAGCCCGCGTTCACGACGGTGCCCTCGGGGCCGATGTCGGCCGTGACGGCCGCGTAGAAGCCCGAGTTGAGGGGCACGTCGGGGAAGAAGGTCTTGGTGCCCGCATAGATCGCCGAGAAGGTGGTGCCGTAGCCCGAGTTGAGGAAGGTGTCGACCACGTCGGCACTGCCCTCGAGGTTGTAGTGGATGCCCTCGCCGTCGAGCGTCATGCGGATCTTGACGGGCACGAGGCCCTCGGGCTTGCCGGGGTCGAGGTCGAGGTAGTCGACGGTCTCCCAGGTGCCCTGGGGCAGGTCGGCGAGGCGGCGGCGCACGGTGCGCTCGACGTAGTCCTGGGTCTCCTGCATCGCCAGTTCGACGGTGCGGGTGCCGTAGCGGTCGACGAGGCGCAGCACCTCGCGCTCGCACACCGCGGTCGCCTCGGACTGCGCGTGCAGGTCGCCGAGCGCCTGCTCGGGCGCGCGGGTGTTGGCGACGAGCAACTGGGCCACGTCGTGCAGGAAGACGCCCTTCGACCAGACGCGGATGGGGGTGATGCGCAGCCCCTCGCCGAAGTGCTCGGACGCCGAGACGTCGAACGATCCGGGCACCTTGCCGCCGATGTCGGCCCAGTGCCCCTTGTTCTGCGCGAAGGCGATGATGCGCCCCTCGGAGAAGACGGGCCGCACGAACGAGACGTCGTTGAAGTGCGTGCCGCCGCGGTACGGGTCGTTGATCGCGAACACGTCGCCCGGGTGGATGTCGTCTCCGAACTGCTCGATCACGGCCTTGGCCTGGAAGTGCAGCGTGCCCACGTGCACCGCGATGTCGCCGGAGCCCTGCATGACGGTGTTGCCGTGGGCGTCGCAGAGCGCCGACGAGAAGTCGCGGGAGTAGATGACGAACGAGTAGCAGGTGCGCAGGATCTGCTCGCTCATGAGGTCGACGCTGGTGGCGAAGGCGTTCTTCAGCACCTCGAACGTCACCGGGTCGAGTTCGGTCTGCCGCCCCACTGCGGGGGCGAGAGCGGTGGTGTCACTCATCAGTTGATCTCCTCGAGGTGGATGCGGATGTTGAGCCACTCGTCGATCTCGGCGCGAGTGTACGGGGGCACGACGGTGGTCGAGTCGAGCTGGTTGATGATGGCCGGGCCCTGGAACGCCGTGCCCGCGGCGAGCGCGTCGCGGTCGTAGACGGGGGTGTCGAGCCAGCCGGTGACGCCGAAGTAGACGGGCCGGCGCTCGGCTGGCTCGCCGGGAGCCTGGGGCACGGGATCGGCGGGCCGGAACGAGGGCTTCGGGATCTTGCCGACCGCGCCGAGGTGCAGCTGGTAGACCTCGACGGGGGCGTCGTCCTGGCGGAACGCGAACTCGCGCTCGTACTGCTCGTGGAAGGTGCGCACGGCCCGCTCGAGCGCGCCGGGTCCGGATCCCATGGGCACCTGCAGCGAGCGCCACTGGCCCTGGTAGCGCATCGAGATCTTGCGCTGCAGGATCGCGTTCTCCTCTGCGACGCCCTCGTGGCGCAGGCGCGCGGTGGCCTCGGTCTCGAGGGTGATGAAGGCCTGCTCGATGCCGTCCTCGTCGGCGCCGTTGTACATCTGCGCGAAGTCGTGCTGGATGTCGACGAGCAGGCAGCCCATGGCCGAGGTGACGCCCGGGTTGGGCGGCACGACGACCGTCGGGATCCCGAGTTCGCGGGCGACGTCGGCGCCGTGGAGGGCGCCGGCCCCGCCGAAGGCGAGCAGCGCGAAGTCGCGGGGGTCGTAGCCGCGGCGGATCGAGACGAGTCGCACGGCGTCGGCCATGTTGGCGTTCGCGACCGAGATGATCGCCTGGGCCGCTTCTTCGAGCCCCATGCCGAGGGGTTCGGCGATGACGCGGCGGATCGCCTGCTCGGAGAGGGAGCGGTCGAGCTGCTTCACCCCGCCGGCGAGCGAGGTGCCGAGCCGGCCGAGCACGACGTTGGCGTCGGTGTTGGTGGGCTGGTCGCCCCCGGTGTCGTAGCAGGCGGGCCCGGGGTCGGCGCCCGCCGACTGGGGGCCGTTGCGCAGCGAGCCGGCGATGTCGATGTGGGCGAGGGATCCGCCTCCGGCGCCGATGGTGAGCACCTCGATGGAGGGGAAGATGATGGGGTGGCCGTACTCGACCTGCCACTCCTGCGAGACGCGCAGCTCGCCGTCGGCGACGAGGGCGATGTCGGTGGAGGTGCCGCCCATGTCGAGGCTCACGGCGTTGTCGTAGCCGCACTGCTGGGCGATGTGCTTGGCCGAGATGGCTCCGGCGGCGATGCCCGAGGCGGCGAGCCGCACGGGGAACTTCTCGACGAGGCGCGGCGTCATCGACCCGCCGCCCGAGTGGAGCAGCAGCAGGTCGCCCCGGTAGCCGCCGTCGCGCAAGCGCCCGGCGAGCCGGTTCACGTAGCCCGACACGAGCGGTGCGAGCACGGCGTTGGCGACGGCGGTGTTGAACCGCGGGTACTCGAAGATCTCGGGCAGCACCTCGGCCGAGGTCGAGACGGTGGCGTCGGGGATGACCTCTTCGAGGATCTCGCGCATGCGGGTCTCGTGGGCCGCGTTGGCGTAGGAGTTGAGGAAGCAGACGGCGATCGTCTTCACGCCGCGGCGCAGCAGCAGTTCGGCCAGCCGGCGGGCCTCGGCCTCGTCGAGGGGCGTGATCGTGTTGCCGTTGTAGTCGATGCGCTCGCTCACCTCGAAGCGGTCGCGGCGGCGGATGTAGGGCGCGGAGACGTCGTTGTACGCGTCCCACAGGTCGTCCTTGGTGCCGTCGCGGATCTCGAGCACGTCGCGGAAGCCGCGCGTGGTGACGAGGGCGGCGGCGGGGAAGTTGCGGGTGATGAGCGCGTTGGTGGCGACCGTGGTGCCGTGCGAGAAGAGCGCGACCTCGTTCAGGTCGATCTCGCCCCGATCCACGCCGTTCATCACCGCGATCATGGGATCGGCCGGTGTCGATGGCACCTTCGTCACCCGCATCTGCTGGGTGTCGTCATCGAAGATGCAGACGTCGGTGAATGTGCCGCCGACGTCTACCGCGACGCGAATACTGCTCATGGGTCCTCCTGGATTCATCGTTGACTTCCGGATGCATCAACCCTCGTGCCCCTCAGGTCGGGGGTCACTAGAGAATACGAAGGTTTGCGACGCCCTCATTGTAAAATTCACAAAAATCGCCGGTTTAACGTCCGGCAAACCTCCCGTTCACACAATCCGCACCGAGGATGGGGCGCAGGCGTGCCCGGCCACGAGCACTCGACGAAGAGAGGGGCGATCCGCATGCCCGACGAATCCGACACCGGCGCCGAGCTCGCCCGTCTCCGCACCCGGCTCGACATCACCCACGCGCTGCTCGCCGCCGTCTCCTCGACCGACCCGGTGCGATCCCTCGCCTCCCGCGTGAGCACGCTCTGCCACGGCACCGCGATCATCTACGACTTCGAGGGCAGCGTGGTCGCGAGCACCGGCGAAGCGCCCGTGCAGCTCATCTGGAACGAGGTCTCCGCGACCAACCAGCGCGAGCTCGCCCTCGAGATCGGTCGCTGGCACGTGCGCACGCGCCGCGTCGCACTGCGCGACGGCGTGCACGTCATCGCGATCGCGAGCCGGGGGCCCGAGACGCTCGAGCAGATCGGCGAACTGCTGCTCGACACCTCGGAGCGCCTGCTGGGGGCCGTGCACGGCATCCAGTACGGCGCCACCCAGCGCGACCGCCGAGACAACGAACAGCTCATCGCGGCGCTGCACGACGGCATCCTGCCGGCCCGCGAGCATCGCTTCTGGAGCCGGCTCGCCCAGTTCCGATTCCCCACCTACGCGAGCGTGCGGGCCGTCGAGCTCGCTCCGCTCGACGAGCCCTCGGCGTCCGAGGCGCACATCGCCCAGCTCGTCTCACGGGCCCGCTCCGACGACCTGCCGCTGCTCGTCATGCTGCGCCGCGTCGACATGGACGCGCCCGCCACGGTCGCGGCCCTCGTTCCCGCCTCGCACGCGAGCGAGCAGTGGCTCGCCGCCGTCTCTCGGCAATTCCTCACGGGCTCGTCGGCGCCGTCGCCCTCGCTCTCGGCGGTTCCCGAGTGCGTGCGCGAGGCCGAGACGGCGCTCGGCATCGCGCGGCAGTGGGCCGCCGCCGCGGAGGCGCCCCAAGACCTCGGCCCCGTGCTCATCGACCGCATCGACCTCTCGACCTGGCTGCTCTCGCACGTCGATCCGCGGCAGCTCCGGGAGCGGATCGACCGCACGCTCGCTCCGCTCGGCTCGCAGCAGCTGCGCGACACGCTCACGACCTACCTCGCCGCGGGCCAGAACGTGGCGGGCACGGCCGAGGCGCTCTTCCTGCACCCCAACACGGTGCGCTACCGCATCGGGCGCGTCGAGGAGGCGATCGGCGAGCCGCTCGCGTCGCCGTTCTCGCTGTCGAACCTCATCCTCGCGCTGTACCCGGAGATCATCGGCCGCCGGGCTGAGCTCGGAGAGGGGCGCACCCCCGGCTCCCTCGCCCCGTGAGCCCGTCGCGGGGCCGGGCGCGCCGGCCTCGCGCCCGCGACCGGCCCCGGAAGCGGGTGCCGGGCCTAAGCTGGGGGCGGAGGGCGCCGACGGGGCGCCCGGTCACGCATCGAGGAGGATCATGAGCACCGGATCGCACAGCGAGGTACAGCTCGAGAACGAGCACTTCCGCGTCACGAAGTGGACCATCGAACCGGGCGGGGCGATCCCGATGCACCGGCACGAGCACGAGTACGTCGTGGTGCCGCTCGTGACCGACACGATGCACGTCGCGAACGCCGACGGCAGCGAGATCGTCGCCGAGCTCGTGGCGGGCCGCAGCTACACGCGCCCCTCCGGCGCGGAGCACCGCATCGAGAACCGTGGCGACGCCGCCGACGTGGTCTTCGTCGAGGTGGAGAAGCTCTCGTGAGCGCGCAGGCGGGCGGGTCGGTCGTGGTGCGGCCCGTGATCGAGGGCGATCGCGAGGCCTGGGGTGCGCTCTTCCGCGGCTACCGCGACTTCTACGAGAAGACGCACGATCCCGCGGTGGTCGACACCGTGTGGGGGTGGCTGATGGATCCCGCGCACGGGACGCGCGGCCTCGTCGCCGAGCTCGACGGGCGGCTGGTCGGCATGGGGCATTTCCGCAGTTTCGCGCGACCGATCATCGGCGAGCAGGGGCTCTACCTCGACGATCTCTTCACCGTGCCCGAGGCGCGCGGCACGGGCGCGGGATCCGCGATCCTCGCCCGCCTCGCCGAGATCGCGCGCGACGAGGGCGCTTCGGTGGTGCGCTGGATCACGCATGAGAGCAACACGACGGCGCGCAGCCTCTACGACCGGGTCGCCCGGCAGACCCCCTGGGTCACCTACGACCTGGCGCCCGCGGAGTAGCCGCATCCGTCGTGCAGCGGGTCCCGCCCCGAGCGGGAGGCACCGGCCGGTCGCATCCGTTCCGCGCGCGATTCACCGCGCCTCGGGCGGCCGGGCCGCGAGCTGGGCCAGGCGCCCACCGATGAGCCGGCCGATGCGCTCGAGCAGCGGCAGGGGCTCGCGCATGCACCGCTCGGCGTCGGGCTCGATCGAGACGAGCTCGAATACCTCGCGGAAGCCCGCCGCGACGGCGCGCTCGCGAGGCAGGGCGCTGGATCCGCACACGAGCACCACGGGCGCGCCGCCCGCGCGCGCCGCGACGCCGGCCGGGGCCTTGCCGCTGAGCGTCTGCTCGTCGAGCCGCCCCTCGCCCGTGATCACGAGATCGGCCCCCGCCACCGCGGCGTCGAAGCCCAGCAGGTCGAGCACGAGATCGATGCCGGGGCGCAGCTCGCCGCCCAGCACCGCGAGCGCGGCGAAGCCGAGCCCGCCCGCCGCGCCGGCGCCCGGCCGCCCCGTCCACTCCCCCGGCGCCGCGCCGAGCCCGCGCTCGACCAGGGCCCCGAAACGGCCGAGACCGGCGTCGATCTCGGCGATGCGCTCGGGCGGCAGCCCCTTCTGCGGACCGTAGACGGCGGCCGCGCCGTCGTCGCCGCAGAGCGGGTTCGTGACGTCGGATGCGACGAGGATCCGCGCCCCGGCCAGACGGGGGTCGAGGCCGGCGGTGTCGATCCGGGTCGCGTGCGAGGCGCCGGCACCGCCCGGCCCGACCGGCGCGCCCACCGCGTCAAAGACGCCCAGGCCGAGCGCGGTCAGCATGCCCGCGCCGCCATCGGTCGTCGCGCTGCCGCCCAGGCCGAGCACGATGCTGCGCGCTCCGGCGTCGAGCGCCGCGGCGATCAGCTGACCCGCCCCCGCGCTCGTGGCGACGGTCGCGTCGAGGGCACCCGATCCCAGCGCGTGCCGATCGACGAGGTGCAGCCCGCAGGCCTCGGCGACCTCGATCACCGCGGTTCGGGCACCGGGGTCGAACGCGAAGCGGGCCTCCCGCGGCTCGCCGTACGGGCCCGTGACGGAGCAGCGGCGCTCGTCGAATCCGGGCGCCGCGGCGGTCGCCGAGGAGGAGGAGGAAGCAGCGGCGGCGAGCGCCGCGTCGACCGTGCCGTCGCCGCCGTCGGCGACCGGCAGCACGTCGACCTCGGCGCCCGACCGCTCGGCGAGGATGCCGCGGCGCAGCGCCCCGGCCACCTCGAGCGCCGTCGCGGAGCCCTTGAACTTGTCGCAGGCGATCAGCACGCGCGGCGCAGCGACTCGGGCCCCGCTCACGCGTCCGGAGCGGCCCGGTCGCCGCCCTCGCCCGCGCCGGCTGCGTGCTCGCCGCGCCGCGCCGGGGCGCCCGGGTCCCGCAGCCGCTCGGTGCCCTCGGTCGCCGCGGTGCGCCCGTGCGCCACCGCGTGCCCCTCGGCGTCGACCGCGACGAACACGATGCGGTCGAGGGTGAGCACCTGCTGACCGGTCACGGCGTTCTCGACGCGGCAGCTCAGCGTGATCGAGGTGCGCCCGAAGGCCGCCACCCGGTACTCGAGCTCGAGCAGGTCGCCGCGGTCGGCGCGCGCTGAGAAGTCGATGGCCGACATGTGCCGGGTCACCACGTCGATCGTGCCGAGCTGCGCCACGGCGACGATCGCGGCCTCCTCGTCGACCCACTGCAGCAGCCGGCCGCCGAACAGCGCCCCGTGCTGGTTGAGATCCTCGGGCTTGACCCACTTGCGCACCACGTGCCGGTACTCGCTCATACCCTCAGCCTACGCGGGCGCGCCGCGCGCCCCGACGGGCGGCGCGGCGCGCGACGGGCCGATCCGTCGCGGCTACAGCACGCTCCGCAGGAAGGCTCTCGTGCGCTCGCTGCGCGGTTCGTCGAAGACCTGCTCGGGCGAACCGGACTCCTCGACGACGCCCTCATCCATGAACACCACCGTGTCCGCAGCGCTGCGCGCGAAGCCGATCTCGTGCGTGACGACCACCATCGTGGTGCCGTTGCGCGCGAGATCCCGCATCACGGCGAGCACATCGCCGACGAGTTCGGGGTCGAGCGCGGACGTCGGTTCGTCGAACAGCATGATCTTGGGTTTCATCGCGAGCGCCCGCGCGATCGCCACGCGCTGCTGCTGCCCGCCCGACAGCTGGGCCGGGTAGTGGTTCGCCCACTCCTGCAGACCGACCTGCTCGAGCAGGGCGAGCGCCTCGGAGCGCACCTCGCCCCGCGGTCGTCTCGCGACGCCGATCGGAGCCTCCATGATGTTCTCGAGCGCGGTCTTGTGCGGAAAGAGGTTGAACCGCTGGAACACCATGCCGATCTTGCGGCGCTGCTTGGCCACGTCGCGCGGATGCAGCTCGTGCAGCTCGCCGTGCCGCTCCCGGTACCCGACGAGGTCGCCGTCGACGACGATGCGGCCGCCGTTGATGGTCTCGAGATGGTTGATGCAGCGCAGCAGCGTCGACTTGCCCGATCCCGAGGGGCCGAGCAGGCACGTCACCTCGCCGTGCCGCACGTCCATGTCGATGCCCTTGAGCACCTCGAGGTTGCCGAAGCGCTTGCGCACGCCGCGCAGCTGCACGAGCGCCGTGTCGTCGAGCGCGGCCGTCGAGCGCGGGGCGTCGAGCCCGGTCGCGCCGGCGGCGTCATCCGGGGGAAGGAGATCAGACATGGTTGCTCGCCTTTCGCTTGCGCTTGTGCTCGCGCTGCACCTGGATGCTCCCGGTGTACTCGCGCGCCTTCTGCAGCAGGGTCTGCGGTTGGTTCTTCGTGCTGCCCCGGCCGAAGTGCCGCTCGAGGTAGTGCTGCGGCACGGAGAGCACCGAGACGATCGCCAGATACCAGATGCTGACGACGATGAGCAGCTCGACCTGGCGCAGGTTCTGCGCCGAGATCTGGGTGGCCTGCGTGTACAGCTCGAGCACCGCGATCAGCGAGAGCAGGGAGGTGTTCTTGATCATCGAGATGAGCTGGTTGCCCATCGGCGGGATGATCACGCGCATCGCCTGCGGCAGCAGGATCTTCAGGAAGCAGTACGCGGGGCTCATGCCGAGCGACGCCGCCGCCTCCCGCTGGCCCTCGTCCACCGAGAGCATGCCCGACCTCACGATCTCCGAGGAGTAGGCCGCCTCGTTGAGGGTGAGGGCGATGATCCCGGCCACCAGGGCGGTGATGAGGGTGTTGGTGTCGGCCTGGAAGAACACGATGTCGGTGAAGGGGACGCCGACGGTGATCTTGTCGAATATCAGGCCGAAGTAGCCCCAGATCACGATCTGCACCAGCAGCGGCGTGCCGCGGAAGGCCCAGACGTAGACCGCCGCGAACGCGACGAGCACGGGGTTGCCCGACATGCGCATCGCCGCGATGATGACCGCGAGCAGCGCGGCGCACGTCATCGAGATCACGGTGATGACGAGGGTGAGCTGCACCCCCGAGAGGATCCTGGGGTTGAAGAGGTACTCCCCGATGGTGGGGAAGTCGATGTTCTCGTTGGTGGCGATCGCCTGCACGAACGCCACCAGCAGGATGATGAGGAACGCGGCACCGATCCACCGCCCGGGGCGCCGCAGCGGCCGTACCGCGTTGTCGAACTCTCTGCTCGGAGCAGGGGGTGCCATGTTCTGTCCCTCCCCGTCTCTTACTCGTCGGCCGCGTTCACGAGCGCCTCGTCGAGCGCGAGCGAACCGAGGCCGTGCTCCTCGAGGATGCGCTGGTAGACGCCCTGGTCCATGAGGCTCTGCATCGCCGCCTGCAGCGCGTCCGTGAGCTCGGTGCGCTCCTTCAGCAGGCCGAATCCGCTGTACACGGGGTTGAAGCCCTGCGGGTTCTGCGGGTCCTCGACCAGCTCGAAGTGCTCTCCGTCGCCGGCCGTCGCGGCGGTGAAGGCCGCGACCGGCGCGTCGACGATGTACGCCTGCGCGCGCCCGGCGCGCAGCGCGGTCTGCGAGTCCTGGGCCACGGGCAGCGCCTGCACGTCGATCCCCTCCTTGCCATCGGCGATGCACTCCTCGGAGAGCTGCTGGAGCAGCTCCGCCTGCAGCGTCGACTTCTGGGTCGACGCGCTGTGCCCGCAGAGGTCGGTGAGGGTGTTGATGCCCTCGGGGTTGCCCTTGGCGACGACGATCGCGAAGCCCGCCTTGATCTCCTCGATGAAGTTCAGGGTCTGCTGGCGCTCCTTCGAATCGTTCATGCCCATCATGATCAGGTCGTGCCGGTCGGACTGCAGCGAGGGGATCACCGATTCGAACGGCTGATGGTTCACCTCGACGTCGATCCCGAGGGTCTGGCCGAGCGCGAGCGCCATGTCGACGTCGACGCCGACCAGCTCGTCGGCGTCGTTGTACTCGACGAAGGGCGGGTATGGCACGCCCATGGCGATGCGGATCGCCCCCCGGTCGAGCACGTCGTCGGGCAGCAGCGCGGCGGCGGCCTCGTCGGCCTCGACGTCGAACTGCGCGGTCGCCGTGAGGGGCAGACCGCCCGGCACGGTCTCGGCCCCGTCGGCGCCGGTCTCGCCGGAGGCGGTGCCTCCCCCACTGCACGCGGTGAGGGCGAGCGCCCCCACGGCCAGTGCGGTCAGGGTGCGCGTCATCCGTGTCGTTCTCATGCTTTCGTTCCTTTCGTTCCACGAGACCTCGGTGTCCCGTCGTGGTGTACTCGAGGGTGTTGCGGGTTGGTCTGGTTCACGGCCCTCGCCGAGCGCCGCCCTCGGCTGGGCGCCGCCTCGCCCACTCGAGTGCGGGCGCGTGGGGGGCGATCAGGTCTTCGTAGCTCTGGCCGCGCACCACCACGCTGGCCTCCCCCCGCAGGCAGAAGACCATCGGGGGGTGCAGGGCGCCGTTGTAGTTGTTCACGAACGTGAAGCCGTACGCCCCGGTGCCGGCGATCGCGACGGTGTCGCCGCGACGCGGCGCCGGCAGCGGCGCCCGGTCGACGAGCAGGTCGCCCGATTCGCACTGGCGTCCGACCACCTGAGCGATCGTATCGGGGGTTTCGGCCACGCGCTCCGCGATCACCGCGGTGAATCGGTCGTCGGTGAGCGCGATGTTGATCTGATCCGACATGCCCCCGTCGACCGCGACGAACGTGCTGTTCGAGTGCTTCACGTTTCGCACGCCGTAGAGCGTGACCCCGCTGCGCGCGACCAGGGACCTCCCCGGTTCGATGAGCAGCTCGGCGGTCGCCGGAAGCGCTTCGCGCGCTGCGGAGGTGACGGCGTCGAGGTACTGCTCGATGGTCGGCGCGTCGTCATCATCGGAGTAGTTCACGCCCAGCCCGCCGCCCACGTTGTAGATGTCGAAGGCGCCGAGACCGGCGACGACCCTCAGCGCTTCGACGAACGGAGCGGTCTCGAGGATCTGGGAGCCGATGTGCACGTGCACGCCCCGCACCCGGATGCGCGGGTGGTCCCGCAGCCGCTCGACGGTCTCACGGGTCTGCGCGAGGGTCAGGCCGAACTTCGATCCCCGTCCTCCGGTGGCGATCGAGGGGTGGGTGTTCGCGTCGATCTCGGGCAGCACCCGGAGCAGCACGTCCTGGCGCCCGCCCTCGATCTCGCTCAGCACGTCGATGTCGGTGGGATTGTCGACCACCACGAGCCCCGCGCCGACGCTCTTGGCGAGCCGCAGCTCCGCCTCGCTCTTGGCGTTGCCGTGCAGCACGAGCCGGCCCGGTTCGACGCCGGCCGCGAGCGCGAGCCGCAGTTCGCCCTCGCCCACGACGTCGACGAGCAGCCCCTCCTGCTGGGCGACGGCGTACGCCGCGACGCAGGGCAGCGATTTCGAGGCGAAGCAGACCCGGGAGCGCTCCCACCGATTCGACAGCCCTTCCCGGTACCGGCGCATCGTGTCGCGCAGCCCCTGCTCGTCGATCGCGTAGAGGGGGGTGCCGAACTCCCGCGCCAGCTCCGGAACCGAGCAGCCCCCGACGACGAGCTCGCCGTCCCGACCGATGGAGCTGTGGATCGGGAGCACTCGTGCAAGGTGCGCTGGCAGGGTGTGCGGCGTCATCGCGGCGACCTCCACGTCTTCGTCGTCGAACGGGAACTGGGAACGCTCACCAGGCTATGAGGGGGATCATCGCGATATATTGTCGGATCCGGTAAATTTTGGTCATGCGATTATCAGTTTCCGCGGAACCCTCGTCGACGAGCGGCGGCACGCCCTCCCGGGAGGCGGCGTGGCAGCCGCGCTTCGGAGTGCGGCTCAGCACCCTCGAGCAGCGCCTCGGAAGCGACCTCGTGCAGGTCGACGCGCCCGCCGGCGCCGACGACCCCCTGATCCAGGCACTCGACATCTACGACGCCCGCAGCGGCGAGGCCGGCGGCGAGGGGACCCTGCTGAGCATCGTCTCCGCCGACGCCATGCGCTCCGACGAGCTGCTCCGAGCCCTGCGCGCCGCGGCCGGGAAGGGATGCGTCGGAGTCGCGTTCAAGAGCGGCGTCGAGGTGCCCCGGGAGGGTTCGGTGCCGGTGCCGTTCGAGCGCCTCGTGCGCGAGGCGGGGCTCGTCGCCGTCGTACTCGCACCGGAGGTGAACTGGCGGGAGTTCGACGCGCTCATCACGAGACTGCTGGGAGAGAACGCCCGCTCGCTCACCCTCGCCCCGTCGACGGGCGACAAGCTGTTCGCGATCGCCAACACGGTGGCCCGCGTCTTCGGCGGCTCGGTCGCGATCGAGAACCACCAGCGGGACATCCTCGCCCACTCATCGGTGCTCGATCAGGCCATCGACGAGCTGCGCACCACGGGCATCCTCTTCCGCCGCGCGGGCGACGCGCCCGTCAACGAGCGCCGCTACCGGGAGGTGCTGGCCGCCAACGGGATCGTCCGCTTCGAACGCTACCGGTCGTTCCTCCCCCGGGCCGCCATCGCGATCCGCGCGGGAGCGATCCCCCTCGGCACCATCTGGGTGCTCGACCCCGACGGCGAAGACCCCGCCGCGAGCCCGCTGCCGCCCGAGCGGGAGCGGGTGCTGCGGCAGGCCGCCGACCTCGCGGCCGACGCGATGCTCGGCGAATGGCAGACGAGCACGCGCGACGGCGCCAGGCGCGAGGCCGCGCTCCGACGCATGATCGCCGGAGCCGCCCAACCCGGAGACCGCGAGATCGTCGACCCCTCGGGCCTCGCGAACGGGGTGCTGCTGCACTGCGCGGTGCCCCGCACGCAGAGCACCGCGGTGCACACCGCCGAGATCCGCACCTCCCTCGGCCGCTACCTCGCGACCTACGTCCCCGATCTCGTGCTCTTCTCCGACGGCAACGAGATCACGGCGCTCTGCCCCGCCGCACAGGTCGAGACGGTGCGCGAGTGGGTGGTCGCCGCACTCTCCGAGGTCGACGGAGCCGCACGATCCGCCATCCACGTCGGCCTGAGCGACCCGCATCCGCTCAGCACCGGCCTCCCCCGGGCCAACGAGGAGGCGCGGCGGCTCGCGGCCCTCGCCTCCGGCGTCGCCGAGCAGGTGGGCACGGTGGCCCGGCTGCGACCCCAGCTCTTCTTCGCCGCCTGCCTGTCGCAGCTCGAGCTCGACAGCAGACTCGTGCTGCCGGAGGTGCGGCAGATGCTCGACGCGGGTTCGCCCCTCGCCCCGCTCGCCGAGACCCTCGAGTGCTGGCTGGAGCAGGCGTGCAGCATCTCGCGCACCGCGGCCCGGCTCCAGGTGCACGAGCAGACGGTGCGCTACCGCATCCGCAAGTTGCGCGAGCGCCTCGGCCCGGCCGACGGCGACCACCGGGCCCTGCTCATCGCCTGGGCGCAGCTGAGCGCCCTCCGGCTGCAGCAGTCGCTCCCCCGAGACGACGGGGTGTGAGCGGACACCGCGGCTCAGGCGCTCGGGAAGACCGGAGGGAACAGCTGCTCGCCGCTCGACCCCTCGGGGCCGGCGAGGGCGTCGCGCCCGGGAGTGCCGCCGCGAGCACGCACCGGCGGCACGCCCTTGGCTGAGGGCATGATCGTCTTCGCAGGCATCGTGCTGCTGCTCAACGCCGTCTACAACGTGATCGTCTGGCCGCGCTTCTGGACGCGCGTCACCAAGGATCCGCGCGCCCGCGACGAGCAGGGGCGGCCCACCGCGTTCTACCGCGTGCACGCCGTGCTGATCGGCATCGCCCTGCTCATCGCCGTCGTCTCCGCGATCGCAGGCGTGCTCGTGCTCGTCGCCTGACGGAGCCGGGGGCGGGCTCAGCCTACGGGCCGCTCGACCGTCACTCCTCTTCCTCTTCGTCGCCGTGAGGGCGACCCGATCCGAGGTGCGTGGCAGGCCCGAGGTGCGAGGCCCCGCCCTCGTCGACCCACTCGTGCCCGAGCTCGTCGTTGTGCGCGGGATCAGATTCGTGGTCCAGGGTTCGGCGATCATCATCGATCCGCATCGTGACCTCCTTCTTCGCGGGGCCGCAGAGGCCGCAGCCCTTTCATCCAGGGTACGCGGACCGTGCGGCTTACGATAGAGAGATGAAGCGGATCCTGACCTACGGCACCTTCGACCTCCTGCACTGGGGGCACATCCGGCTGCTCAAGCGCGCACGCGATCTCGGCGACTACCTCGTGGTCGCCGCTTCGACCGAGGAGTTCAACGCCGGCAAGGGCAAGAAGACCTACCACGACTTCGAGACCCGCAAGAACATGCTCGAGGCCGTGCGCTACGTCGACCTCGTCATCCCAGAGCAGTCGTGGGACCAGAAGATCGGCGACGTGCAGAAGTACGAGATCGACGCCGTGGTGATGGGCGGCGACTGGGAGGGCGACGAGCGCTTCGAGATCCTGCGCCCCTACTGCGAGGTCGTCTACCTCGACCGCACCGAGGGGGTCTCGACCACCAAGATCAAGCGCGACCTCGGCGTCAACGCCTGACCCCAGCTGAGGCCGGGCGGAAGCCCAGCCCCAGCCGGCCGCCTACAGCACCTTCGAGAGGAACGCCCTCGTGCGCTCCCGCTGCGGGTTGCTGAGCACCTCGGCCGGGTCGCCCGCCTCGACGACCACCCCGCCGTCCATGAAGACGAGCTGATCGGCGACCTCGCGCGCGAAACCCATCTCGTGCGTCACGACGATCATCGTCATGCCGCTCTCGGCGAGCCCCTTCATCACGTCGAGCACCTCGCCCACGAGCTCGGGATCGAGCGCAGAGGTCGGCTCGTCGAAGAGCATCAGCTTCGGCTCCATCGCGAGCGCGCGGGCGATCGCGACGCGCTGCTGCTGCCCGCCCGACAGGTGGGCGGGATAGTAGTCGTGGCGATCCGCGAGGCCCACCCGAGCGAGCAGCTCGATCGCCCGAGCCTTCAGCGCCGCCCGGTTGCCCTTCTTCAGCAGCGTCGGCGCGAGCATCACGTTCTCGAGCGCGGTCATGTGCGGGAACAGGTTGAATCGCTGGAACACCATGCCGATGTCGCGTCGCTGCTTCGAAGCCTCGCGAGGGTGCATCTCGTAGAGCTTGTCGTCCTTCTGGCGGTAGCCCACGATCTCGCCGTCCACGAACAGCCGGCCGGCGTTCACGGTCTCGAGGTGGTTGATGCAGCGCAGGAACGTCGACTTGCCCGAGCCCGAGGGCCCGACGAGGCAGAGCACCTCGCCGCGCTGCACCTCGAGCGAGATCGACTTCAGCACCAGGTTCGAGCCGTAGGACTTCGAGACGCCCTCGGCCCTCACCATCGGGGTGTCGGTCGCGTGCACGCTCATGCGCCACCTCCTGGACGATTGTGCGGCGGCAGGATCGTGTCCCCGCCGGCCCCGGGGTAGGTCGGATAGCCGCGCTCGTCGTCGCCCGCGACGGTGATCGCGCCCGTCTCGAGGCTCGGCTTCATCACGTCGGGCCGCTGGCCCACGCCCTTCGCGAAGTGCTTCTCGAGGTAGTACTGGCCCACCATGAGGATCGACGTGATCACGAGGTACCAGATCGAGGCGACGAGCAGCATCGGCACCGGCTTGTAGGTGACGGCCGCGATGTCCTTCTGCTTGGTGAAGAGCTCGAGCGTGAACGGCACCGCCGTCACGAGCGAGGTGGTCTTCAGCATCGAGATCACCTCGTTGCCGGTGGGCGGGATGATCACCCGCATGGCCTGCGGCAGGATGACCCGCGTCATGGTGTGCCACCAGCCGAGGCCCAGCGCGACCGCCGCCTCGTCCTGGCCCTTGTCGACCGACAGCAGGCCCGCGCGCACGATCTCGGCCATGTAGGCGGCCTCGTTGAGTGCGAGGCCGACGATGGCGAGCGTGAACGCCGTCATGATCGCCTTGGTCTCGAACTCGAAGATGGGATCCATGAAGGGGATGCCGATGCCGAGCGTCGGGTAGATCACCGCGAACAGGCCCCAGAACGTCAGCTGCACGTAGACCGGGGTGCCGCGGAAGATCCACAGGTACACCCACGCCACCGATTTGACGATCGGGTTCGGCGACAGTCTCATGATCGCGATCGACACGCCCAGGATGATCGCGATGACCATCGAGTAGACCGTGAGCTGCAGGGTGTAGCCGGCGGCCGCGAAGATGCGGGTGTCGAAGAGGTACTTGCCGACCTCGGGCCAGTCGAAGGCGGGTCGCTGCGCGGTGTCGATGATGAACAGCACGGCGAGCACCGCGAGGATCACCGCGAGGACGATGCGCCCGGGGTGCTTCAGCTTGACGGCCTCGATGGGCTCGGATTCGTAGAACGGCTGGGGCTTCGAGTCGCTGCCCGAAGCCCCCTTCGCCTGCTCTGTCATAGGACGATGCCTTCCTGAGCGACGAATCGCGGGTCAGGAACCCGCGTTGATCGTCGCCTCTTCGATCGCGCCGTCCTCGACCCCGGCCTTGGTGAGGATCTCGAGGTAGGTGCCGTCGTCGATGAGCGACTGCAGCGCCGCCTGCACCGCCTGGGTGAGGTCTGACGGAGTGCTCGGATCGTCGGCGTTCTTGGCGAGCGCGTAGCCGTAGGGCGCCACGTCGAAGGTCTCGCCCGAGGGGCCGATCTTGTCGCTCTGCGCCGCGATCGCGGCGAGGGTGACGGGCGAGTCGGCGCTGAACGCCTCGGCCTGGCCGAGCACGACGGCGTTGGTGGCCTCGGCCTGGCCTTCGAACGGCATGATCTCGATGGCCGGCTTGCCCGCGGCCTCGCACTCGGCCGACTTGGCGGGCAGCTCGTCGGTGTGCTGGAAGGTGCCCGACTGCACGGCGACCTTGTGGCCGCAGGCGTCGTTCGGGTCGATCTCGGCGCCGAGCGGGGCCGCCCACAGCACGCCCGCCTCGTAGAAGTTGACGAAGTCGACGGTCTTCTGACGCTCGGCGTTATCGGTGAACGAGGAGGAGCCCATGTTCATCTTGCCGCCCTGGATGCTGGGGATGATGGTGTCGAAGCTCGCCTCCTCCCACACCGGCTCGAGGCCGAGCTTGGCGGCGACGGCGCTGGCGAGGTCGACGCCCCAGCCCACGATCTCGCCGCTGGAGTCCTTGTACTCGTTGGGCGGGTACGAGGCGTCGGTGCCGAGCACGAGCTCGCCCGAGTCCTTGATGTCGTCCGGCAGCAGCGCGACCGCGGCCTCGTCGGGCTGGATGCCCGACGTGTCGGCGGCCTCGTGCTGCTCCCCCTCCGTGTTGGTCACGCAGCCGGTGAGCGTGAGCAGAGCGGCTGCGGCGAGGACGGGAACTGCGTAGCGAATCTTCATCGATTCCTCCAGGTGATGGATGGCCGGGAATGCCCGGCGTGCGATCTCGCTCCGAGTGTACTGCTCGCGTGTATCGGGCACATCACAGGGTCTCTATGCGGCTCCAGATGCAGGCTGGAGCGCCTCGCCCACAGCGCGTGTTCATGCGGCGAACGGCCACGAAACACCCAGGTAACATTCGGGTTAAGCTAGGTGTCGGGGGAAGTACGCGAAGTTGGACGGTGTCCTCCGGAGAAGCGGGGAGGGGCGCTTCTGCTCGGACACCCGCCTGCGAAAGGGACGACACTGTGCCTAGTGACCCTCGAACCAACGCCGCGGTGCCGACCGATTCACCCGGCCAGCTGCGGCGCGAGCGGCTGCTCGCGAAGATCGACGGCGGCGGGCGCGTCGTCGTGGTGCGAGCCGAGGGCGGCGCGGGCAAGACCGCCCTCATCGCCCGCTGGGTGCGCGAGCAGCGCGGTACCGCGATCGCCTGGGTGACCCTCGACGAGGGCATCATCGACGCCCGCAGCTTCTGGCTTCGCACCTTCACCGCGCTGCGCGCCGCCGCCCCCGACGTGTTCCAGCACCTCTCCGACGGCTACATGAGCGGCTTCATCGCCCCCGAGGACGCGCCCTCGCTGCTCGCCTCCACGCTGCTGCGCGCCGAGCCGCAAGTGGCGCTCGTGCTCGACGACCTGCACCTCACCGACGACGCGCTGCAGGATCAGCTGGTCTCGCTCATGCGCGTCGCCACCCCGCTGCGTATCATCGCCACCACTCGCCAGCGCACCCGGTTCGAGACGCCCCTCACCTCGACGGCCATCGGCACCACGGTCATCGGGTCGGAGGAGCTCGCATTCACCGACGAGGAGCTCGCCCAGCTCGCGGCCGCGCTCCCCTACCCCGCCAGCCAGAACGAGCTCGCGGTGCTCGAGCGCATGACCCGCGGGCACTCGCTCGCGGTGCGGCTCGCGCTCTCGGTGATGGACGGGCTCTCCGCCGACGGCTCCCGCCGCCCCGCACTCGACGAGATCGAGCGCGGCGTCGCAGCCGTGCTCACCGATTTCACCCCCCGCTTCGAGAACACCGAGGAGGAGGCGCTCGCACTCGCCGTCTCGCTGTGCCCCGAGGTCGACGAGGCCCTCGCGAGGCGCCTGGACGACGAGGATCGCGGCTGGTGCGCCATCACCTCGTTCGAGGAGCGCGGTCTCGGCCGCATCACGATGCGTCGCGGCCGCCCCGTGTTCCTCATGCACGCCCTCATCTCGTCGGCCCTGCGCCATCGGGCGCTGCAGGAGCTCAGCCCCGTGCGCATCACCGAGGTGCGCCGCATCGCGTTCGACCAGTTGCGCGAGCTCGCCGACCCCGTCGAGACGCTCGCGCTGCTCGTCGACGGCGGCATGGACAGCGCGATCTTCCCCCACTTCGCGCGCTACTTCTCGGAGCTCAGCCAGTTCCGACCGGCGGAGGTGATCGCGTTGCTGAGTCCGATCCCGGCCGAGCGGCTCAAGCGCGAAGGCGGGGTGCCCATCACGCTCTCGATCGCCCTCAGCGAGAGCGCGATCATCCCCACCCAGCGCATCAAGCAGCTGCTGCGGATCGGCTTGACCGAGCTGTCGCGGCGCGGTGCCGCCCCCGGCAGCGTCGAGGGCATGTTCGCCGCGCTCGCCAGGTTCGGCGGCATGCGGGTGAGCCGCAACTACGACGAGGCGTCGCGAGCGGGCGAGGAGTTCGTGCGCCTCGTCGCCGGCGCTCATCACTCCGACGGCGCGTCGTGGTTGTACGCCGGCAACCTGCAACTGGTGATCACGGCACTGCTCGCCCACGGCATCAGGCGCGTGATCGAGCTCGCCGCCAGCATGGAGGGCGACCCTCACCCCGGCAGGCCGTATCACACCCGCTCCGTGCTCTCCTTCACGCTCGCATACACCGGCGACCTGGTGGGCGCCGAACGCGAGATCGCGATGATCGGCACGTCGCCGTGGAGCGGCTGGGAGGGCTCGCTCTACGCCCTCGACTGGCACCTCGCCTGCGCGCTCACAGCCGCGAACCGCGACGACCACCGCGGGGCGCTGCGGGCGCTGCAGCCCGTCGCCAAGCGGCTCGATGAGTTCGAGCAGTGGCCCATGATCACCTGGACGCGGGGCGTCGTGCGCCTGGTCGGCGGCGAGGCGGCTCGCGGGCTCGAGGAGCTGGAGGCGACGCGCGACGCGCTGAGCTCGTACCCGTTGAGCTCGGGGTGGGCCGAGGAGCTGCGCACGCTGCACGCCGACCTGCTGCTGGCGACGGGGGATCTGCTGCGCGCCAGGGCGGTGCTGGGCCACCGGGGCGAGGAACCGGTGACCGTGCTCGCCCGGGCCCGGCTGGCGCTGCTCTCGTCGCAGCCCGAGGACGCGGTGGCGCTGCTCGGAGACCTCGAGCCCTCGGCGCTGTACCCGGCGCATCAGGCCCAGCACCTGCTGCTGAGCGCGGCCGCCCACGCGCGCCTCGGCAACGCGGGGTACGCCGCCACGCTGCTGGAACAGGCGCTCTACGCGCTCGACCGCACGAACAACCGGCTGCCCCTCTCGTGGGTGCCGGCCGCCGACCTGCGGGTGCTGCGCACGCTCGTGCCCGACGGCATGTGGATCGAGCCGGTGAGCACGCCGTTCGAGACCGAGACCGAGGCGTTCGAGAAGCTCTCGAAGCGCGAGTCGCTGGTGCTGGTCGAGCTCGCGAGCGACGCCTCGATCGAGGAGATCGCGGCGTCGCTGCACGTCTCGGCGAACACGATCAAGTCGCAGACGCGCAGCATCTACCGCAAGCTGCAGGTGTCGTGCCGCGCCGACGCGCTGCTGCGGGCGCGTCAGGTCGGTCTGCTCTAGCGGGGTGCGGCCTCCCGGCGGGCCCCGGCGCGCGCGATCCCGCGGTGCTCGCAGCGCCTCACCGCGCCTCGGCCGCGCTGCGCCCCGCCCCGCGCCCTACTCGATCTCCCCGTCGACCGCGCTCGCGAGCACGCGCGCCTCGGCGAGGGCCTCGGGCTGCGCCGTGCGCGGATCGACGTCGAGCACCGCGAAGTCGGCGCGCAGGCCGGGCGTGAGCGCCCCGACCTCGTGCTCGCTGCGCAGCTGCCAGGCGGCGTTCGCGGTGTGGGCGCGCAGCGCGTCGAGCCGGGTGACGGCCGTACCGCCGTCGAGGCGCCTGCCGGTGCGCGAGGTGCGGGTCTCGGCGACGGCCATGTTGCGCAGGGGCTCGTAGGGCGTCACCGTGCCGTCGTTGTGGAAGGTGGCGCGGTGGCCGGCGGCGAACGCCGCGCCCGCGTCGGCCCAGCTCGCGCCCCGCTCGCCGAAGAGGTCGTCGACGAGCACGTCGCCCCAGTAGGTGATGTGGTCGACGAAGAGGCTCACGGTGACGCCGAGGTCGGCGGCGCGGCGGAACTGGGCGGGGGTCATGAGTCCGCAGTGCTCGATGCGGAAGCGGTGGTCGCGCAGCGCGAAGTCCCTGATCAGGTGCTCGTAGGCGTCGAGGGTGCTGTCGACGGCGACGTCGCCGTGGGAGTGGCAGGCGAGCTGCCAGCCGTCGCCCGCGTACTGCGATCCGATGTCGATGAGCTGCTCGGTGGTGTAGTTCGCGCGCCCGATGTGGCCGGGCTCGAGGCCGATGCCGCGGGTCGCCTCGGTGTCGAGGTACGGGAACGACGTGGCGATGTTGCCCACCCAGGGCGAGCCGTCGCTCCACACCTTGACGCCGGTCTGCCGCACGCGGGCGTCGCCGTTGTCGAGGGGCCTGGTCGCCCGCGCCCCGGGGCGCGACATCTCGTAGCCGCGCACGCGCACGGGCAGGCGCCCGGCGTCGCGCAGCCCGTCGAACAGCGGCCCGAGCTCTCCGGTCCAGGTGAGGTCGGCGACCGTGGTGATGCCGCGCCGGCGCACCTCGGCGAGATGCTCGGCCATGCGCTGCGGCAGCTGCTGTCGAACGGCGGCCATGACGGGGCCGGCGATCCGCATCACCGCGGCGGCCTCGTAGGCGACGCCGGTGAGCTCGCCCGACGCGTCGCGGCCGTATGAGGCGCCCGCGGGGTCGGGGGTGCCGCGGTCGACGCCGGCCTCGCGGGCCGCGGCGGTGTTGAAGTACGCCGAGTGCAGCGAGTTGTGCACGATGACGAGCGGGATGTCGCCGGCGATCGCGTCGAGGTCTACGATGCTGGGCGGTACGAGCCCGCGCTGCAGCAGGGGATCCCAGCCGTTGGCGAGCACGCGCTCGGGGCGGGGTTCGGCCGCGAGCGCGCGCTTGACCGCGCCCCACACGGCGTCGGCGCTCTCGAGTGTGACGGGACGGATGTCGATGACGTCGCCGCCCAGCAGCTGCGCGGCTTCGGAGGGGTGGCCGTGCGGTTCGATGAGGCCCGGGATCGCCCAGCCCTCGCCGAGGTCGATGCGGCGGGCGGCGGCGGGTGCGGGCACTTCGTCTTGCGAGCCGACGGCGACGATGCGCCCGTGCTCGACGAGCATCGCCTCGGGCGCGGAGGCCGGACCGGCGGTTTCGCCGATGCAGTCGAGGTCGGTGCGCACGAAGCGCCCCGTGATGCGGAGCATGCCGGATCCATCCATCTTCGTGTCCCCTCCCGGGCGGGCGTCGGAGCCCTCACCCCTTTGTACCGGCCGGGGACCCTCGCGGGGAAGCCGGATGACCGCCTTCGCACCCGATTTCACCCGCGGCTCGGGTGAGGGATCCGCCTTCGGTGAGACCGAAACCCGGCGATACGCCTCACCGAAGCCGGATCGCCGACCGAGCGCTGCCCGCCATTGACAGCCCCGGCGCGATCCACGAGTATCGGCAGTGTCGACGGAAGTTCGAAGGCGAGCTCGACCGCGCGGTCGTCTCGCAGCATCCGCCGC
This sequence comes from Leucobacter sp. UCD-THU, assembly GCF_000349545.1. Taxonomy (NCBI): domain Bacteria; kingdom Bacillati; phylum Actinomycetota; class Actinomycetes; order Micrococcales; family Microbacteriaceae; genus Leucobacter; species Leucobacter sp. UCD-THU. The sequence continues at coordinate 318,076 of NZ_KB714602.1, read as the reverse complement.
GATCAGCTTGAACACTCATCCCATCTCGACGTGGAGGTTGCAGTCATGAAGAAGCTCATCAACGATCCGGCGGACGTTCTCGCCGACGCGCTCAAGGGCCTCGCGAAGGCCCACCCCGAACTCGACGTCGACCACGAGCACCGGGTGATCTATCGCAGCGAGCCGAAGGACCAGGGCAAGGTCGCGCTGCTCTCGGGCGGCGGATCGGGGCACGAGCCTCTGCACGGCGGCTTCGTGGGCCTCGGCATGCTCGACGCCGCGTGCGCCGGCGAGATGTTCACGTCGCCCACCCCCGATCAGGTCGTCGCGGCGACGAAGGCCGCCGACCGCGGCGCCGGCGTGCTGCACATCGTCAAGAACTACACGGGCGACGTGATGAACTTCGAGATGGCGGCCGAGATCGCGGCGGCCGAGAGCGGGGTGGAGGTCGCGACAGTGGTGGTCGCCGACGACGTCGCGGTGCAGGACTCGCTCTACACCGCGGGCCGCCGCGGGGTGGGCCTCACGGTGCTCATGGAGAAGATCGTGGGCGCAGCCGCCGAGGAGGGGCGGGATCTCGCCGCCGTCACCGCGCTCGCCGAGAAGCTCAACGAGCGCGGGCGCTCGATGGGCATGGCGCTCACCAGCTGCACCGTGCCCGCCGCGGGGAAGCCCACCTTCGACCTGCCGGAGGACGAGATCGAGATGGGCGTCGGCATCCACGGCGAGCCCGGCCGCAAGCGCGTTCCGCTCGCCCCGGCCTCCGAGATCGCGGCGCAGCTGGTCGAACCGATCCTCGCCGACCGCGACTTCACGGGCGAGCCGGTGATCGTCATGCTCAACGGCATGGGCGGCACGCCGCTCAGCGAGCTGCACCTCATGTACGGGGAGGTCGCCGAGCTGCTCGAGCAGGCCGGCGTCGAGGTGGCACGCACCCTCGTGGGCGACTACATCACGTCCCTCGACATGGCCGGCTGCTCGGTCACGCTGCTCGCCGCCGACGACGAGATCCTGCGGCTCTGGGACGCGCCCGTGCGCACTCCCGGTCTGCGCTGGCTCGCGTAACCGCGCGAGCCCGCACCGCCGCAGGCCGCCGCGCGGCCCCGCACCGTCACCCCAGGAAGGCATCATGACGAACACCATCACCGTCGACACCCTCACCCGCTGGCTCACGGGCTTCGCCGATCGCGTCACCGAGCAGCGCGAGTACCTCACCGAGCTCGACTCCGCCATCGGCGACGCCGACCACGGGGCCAACATGGCCCGCGGCATGGCGGCCGTGGTCGACAAGATCGGGCAGGATCCCGCAGCCACCGCCGACGCCCTGCTGAAGACGACGGGCATGACGCTCGTCTCGTCGGTGGGCGGCGCGAGCGGGCCGCTCTACGGCACCTTCTTCCTGCGCATGGGCGCGAGCGCCGGGGCCGTGCCCGAGCTCGACGCCGCAGCGCTGGGCGCGGCGCTGCGGGCGGGCTACGAGGGGATCCTGCAGCGCGGCAAGGCCGGGCCCGGCGACAAGACCATGATCGACGCCATGCTGCCCGCGCTCGACGCGTACGACGCGGCGGCGGCCTCGGGCTCGCTCGCCGACGCCCTCGCCGCGGCGAGCGCCGCTGCGGCAGAGGGTCGCGACGCGACCGAGCCGCTCGTCGCCCGCAAGGGCCGTGCGAGCTACCTCGGAGAGCGTTCGGCCGGGCACATCGATCCGGGCAGCGCCTCGACGGCGCTGCTCTTCGACGCCCTCGCCGCGGCCGCCTGAGCCAGCACCGCACCCCACCTCAGCCCGTCTTTTCGAACGGGTTTTGACAGCGGCAGG